>JBBTCW010000013.1:0-12403 GCA_038043025.1 Pseudomonadota bacterium
CTGATTTTTCTGATATTGCCAATCAATTGTCTCAAGAATATCATTTTTGGTTGGACGATGCCTTTGCGTCAGGTGGCAAAACGGGTTATGACCATAAACGCATGGGGATTACTGCGCGCGGCGCATGGGAATCGGTTAAGCGACATTTTCGCGCACTCCATCAAGATATTGAAAATCACGATGTTACGGTGATTGGCATTGGTGATATGGCGGGCGATGTGTTCGGTAATGGAATGTTGTTGTCAAAACACATTCGATTGATTGCGGCTTTTAATCATCTGCATATTTTTATCGATCCTCATCCCAATGCCGCGATCAGTTTTGAAGAACGTCAGCGATTGTTTGCCCTGCCGCATTCAGCTTGGTCTGATTATAATCCAACATTAATTTCGTCGGGTGGCGGTGTTTTTTCTCGTGCTGAAAAAAGTATTGCGGTTTCTCCAGAGATGAAAACAATATTTAATCTTTCAAACGATGTTATAACCCCCCATGAATTAATCCAATTTATTTTAAAGGCTAACGTTGATTTATTATATAATGGCGGTATTGGTACCTTTGTTAAAGCCACCACTGAAACACATCAAGAGGCAGAAGACCGTCATAATGATGCGATTCGTATTGATGCGGCGGCATTGAGATGTAAAGTGATTGTGGAAGGCGGTAATTTAGGTTTGACGCAATTGGCGCGCGTCGAATTTAGTTTGCAAGGCGGGCGGGTTTATACGGATTTTATTGATAATTCAGCGGGGGTTGATTGCTCCGATCATGAGGTGAATATTAAAATTCTATTAAATGATGTCGTTCGTCAGGCGCGTTTAACACAAATTGAGCGTGATAAGTTGTTGGCGGAGATGACCCCACAAGTTGCTCAAATGGTATTAAAAAATAATTATCGGCAAACACAGGCGATTGAATTAACGTTGGTGACGGCCGCTAAAAAGACGGAAATATACGCTGCTTTTATTCAGTCGCTCGAAAAACAGGGAAAATTAAATCGGGCATTGGAATTTTTGCCGGATGACCAAACGATTCAAAAACGCATGGCGGAGGGAAAAGGCTTTGTTCGCCCTGAAATAGCGATTTTATTGACTTACAGTAAGAATTTTTTAAAACAACAAATTTTAGCCTCTGATTTACCGGAAGAGGATTATTTTTCGGCGATGTTGTTTCGTGAGTTCCCGGATATGTTAGAGAAAAAATTTGCTCATGATATATTGAGACATCATCTGCGTCGAGAAATTATTGCGACACAGTTAACAAATGATATGGTGGATAAAATGGGGTTAACCTTTGTGTATCGCATGCAGGATGAAACGGGCGTGTCCGTTGTTCAAATTATTAAAGCGTATTCAGTTGCAAAACAAATTTTCAATCAAGATTTTTTATGGCAGCAATTAGAAAATTTGGATGGGTGTGTTAATATGGACGTGCAGCTTTTCATGATGTGGAACTTGAATCGGTTGATACGTCGTGCAACGCGTTGGTTGTTGCGACAATATAAACACATCGATCCAGTGGATCGTTTAATTAAGCGATTTGAGCAACGCATGCAAAAATTAATCGACATATTGCCGGTGTTTTTAATGGCGGGGGATAAACAGCGTTTGCAAGAGGCGACGGAGGGTTTCATGCAGGATGGCGTGCCTGAAAAATTGGCCTATGCGATTGCGTCTTCTTCCGTGCGCTTATCGTTGTTGGATATTATACAGGTATCGTTAGAAGTGGATTTTCCTATTGAAACGGTATCCGCGGCATATTTCTCGGTGAGTGACATACTTGATTTAAGCTGGTTTCGGCGGCAATTGACGGAATATGAGGCATTGTCGCGCTGGGATTTATTGGCGCGGGCGGCCTATCAGGATGCTCTCGATCGATATCATCGAATACTGACGCTTGAGGTGTTGCGCTCCCCGGGAGGGCAGGATGCTTGGGCGTGTAGCAATCGTTCTCTTATCGAGCGTTGGCATGAGATTTTGGCCGCCCTCAAAACGGCGCCCACAGGCGAATTGACGAAATTTTCGGTTGGAATCGGCGTATTAGCGGATTTTGCCCCCGTCGGGGGGTGTGATTTGTAAGCAAAAACTGGCATAAAAAAGAGGGAGAATCTCCCTGCGAAAGTTGAGAAAGATGCTACACTGGAGACAGCCCGATCTTAATTCTATAGTGAGTTTCTATGAGCGATTTTATGAGCGAGAAAAGTAACATTTCAGCTGATTTTCCGTATAAGTCGAATTATATCGATGTATTCGGCGCGAAAATACATTATATCGACGAGGGAGAGGGCGACCCGATACTATTTTTGCATGGTATTCCAACGTCCAGTTATTTGTGGCGCAATGTGATTCCGCATGTTTGTCCCTGTGGGCGCTGTATCGCGCCTGATTTAATTGGTATGGGTAAATCGGATAAACTGGATATTCCTTATCGTGTTTTCGATCATATTAAATATATGGAAGGATTTATTGAGGCGTTAAATTTAAAGAACGTCACCTTGGTGTTGCATGGTTGGGGGTCGGTGATCGGTTTCGATTATGCCATGAGACATCCCGATAATATTAAAGGGCTGGCGTTTCTTGAAGCGTATTTGCGTTCTGAGTCAAGCAATGTGCTTTCGCTATCGATGCAACAAATGCATGAACTGTTATGTTCACCTTGTAAAGCCTATGAATTCATTGTGCACTCCGATCATTTTGTAGAAAAGATTTTATCCAGCGGCTCGCTTCGGCGTTTAACGGATAAAGAATTATGTTGTTATAAAGAGCCGTTTTCAACACCCGAGCATCGTCGTTTGTTGTGGCGATATTTACAAGATTTACCGATCGGTTCCGAACCCAAAGATGTCGTTCAGCTCATTTGCGATTATTCGGAGCGTTTGATGGAATCAACATTGCCCAAATTAATGCTGTATGGTTTTCCTGGATTTCATACCACGATTGATGCGGTACAATGGGCAAAAGAACACCTCGATAAATTAACAATCGTTGATATTGGTGATGCATTGCACTATGCCCAAGAATCCAATCCGGAAGAAGTAGGGCAATCGATTGCAGAGTGGTATCAAGGGATTGAATAATTCTCTGAATGAATATAAAGTAAAGAGAATTTTTTAAACAGAGGGCAAGCCTTATGAAATTTACTCGTTTATTTTGCATCGGTTTGATCTTTGCTTCTTTTTTATCTTTAGTCGGTTGCAGCACTTATTGTCCTTACTGTTCTGTGAAACATGATAATAAACAGCATGTGGTGAGATATGCTAAATAATGTGCATCTGACTTTTTTTGGAGATGCTTGAATATCACTTTAAACGATGATAGACTGATTTTTTTCAGCATTTAAATGTCGTAGGATATGACAGTTCGAGGAAGCCGTAAGGATACGCATGGCAGAGCAAACCAAGGATAGCATAGCGATACAAGGTAGTACGAGCAATGTACTACAGATGTTTGCGAAACGCCCACAACCAACGCCTAAAAATTCACTCGCACAGAATGAAAAAATGTCCAAACGTCTTATCGAAGCACGCGGCTTATTTGAATCATTAGAAGTCAAAATCAGGGCGGCTCAGAAATGGGGGAGTCCCGTTACATTCAATGAAAAAGAACATGTAAAACTGAATAAATTATGTGAGTTATTTGATGAAGCTAAAGTAAATTCTAAAATTGACTACGGGCGTATCAGTGAGTTAGATATCCTTCAACAGATTGCGCGTATGTGGTGTAAGTTGTACGTCAAGCCACAAGATATGGCGCAAGAACAGCCAAAAGAAACGCCCAAAGAAACGCCAAAAGAACAGCCAGAAGTTCGGCTTGCGTTTAATCCTCAACCGATCTTTTTTCGACCAAGATGATTTCACTTGCCTCTCTTTATTTTCCGATTATCATTAGGGTTATTATCCATGAGTTAAGGGAGTGATAGTGATGGATCAGCAAATTCAATTGTATATTGCAGTCACGGTTGTTATTTTAGTGCTGTTATTGATTTGGCTTTTGTGGACGTTTCATGCAAAAAAAAATGCAAAGCCGCTGCATCATGGTTCGCCAGAAAAGAAGCCGGCCACAATAAAAATCCCCGCCGCGCAAGCCTCGGGGAAATCTTCAGATTATAACTATTTGGCGGGTGATGATGTGATGGCAAGCAAATTAGATTTGGCACGTAGTTACATTGATATGGGCGATAAAGGTAATGCGCGCGATATCTTACTGAGTGTCTTGCAGGAAGGAGACAAAAAGCAGAAAGCAGAGGCGAAGGAATTGTTGAGTAAAATATAACGTATCACGGCTATCCATGCGCATTGCTTTAAATATACAATACAACGGTGCCTCATTTCACGGGTGGCAGCGCCAACCCGATTGTTTCTCTGTTCAAGAAACCGTTGAAAACGCAGTATCTAAAGTAGCAGATGAACCTATTTCCGTTATTTGTGCGGGACGCACCGATGCGCTCGTGCATGCGCTCGGTCAAGTCGTGCATTTTGATACCGATGTGCAACGAGAATTAATTGCTTGGGAGTTCGGCGTCAATAGCTATTTGCCGAAAGATATTTCCGTCAATTGGGCGCGAAGAGTGCCCAACGATTTTCATGCGCGTTTTTCTGCGGTCAAAAGACATTATCGTTATATTATTTATAATGCACGCACGCGTTCAGGTGTTTGGAATGATCTGGTGACCTGGATATCGCGCGACTTAGATGCTGATAAAATGTTTCAGGCCGCAAAATGTTTGTTGGGCGAACATGATTTTTCTTCGTTTCGTAGTGCGCAATGTCAGTCGAAAACACCGATACGCTGTATTGAGTCCATTGAATTAAAACGTTGTGGTGCGTTTATCGTTTTAGATGTTATCGCTAATGGTTTTTTACATCACATGATTCGCAATATTATGGGAACGTTATTGCCGATTGGTTCCAACGAACAGCCGATTGAATGGATGCGGTCAGTGCTAGAGGCTTGTGATCGTACAAAAGCTGGCATAACTGCGCCGCCCCATGGATTGTATTTTATGGGCGTTTGCTACCCGCAAGTCTTTGATTTTCCGCTGCCGACGCCGAGATCTGTTTTGCCGTTTTAGAGGGCTGTGTTATACTTCTGGCAGTATAAACGAGGTCAGTATGAATTGGTTTAAACGGCTCTTGCCATCCATTAGTTCCAACGCGTTGAAGCGTAAGGAAATTCCAGAAGGCTTGTGGCGTAAATGCGATGCATGTCAATCGGTCATTTACCGTGCTGAATTGGAACGTAATCTGGACGTGTGTCCGAAATGCAATCATCACATGTATATCAGTGCGCGTGCGCGATTGAACGAATTTTTAAATAGGGAAACCATCACAGAAATTTCGGCGCATATCGTGCCGGTCGATCGCTTAAAATTTCGCGCTAAAAAGAAATATAAAGACAATATTCATCACGCCCAAGTGACCACCGGTGAAAAATCTGCGCTGGTTGTTTTCAAAGGAAAATTAATTGAATTACCGGTCATCGCGTGTGCGTTTGAATATAAATTCATTGGGGGTTCGATGGGCGCCGCGGAGGGCGAAAAATTCGTGCAAGCGGTTAATGGTGCGTGCGACGAAAAACGGCCATTGATTTGTTTTACGGCCAGCGGCGGTGCGCGCATGCAAGAAGCGTTGATTTCATTGTTTCAAATGGCGAAAGTCAGCGCTGCGTTAGCACGTTTACATGATGCGAGCGTTCCTTATATTGTCGTGTTAACGAATCCAACGATGGGTGGCGTATCTGCCAGTTTGGCGATGTTGGGTGATGTGATTATTGCAGAACCGGGTGCGTTGATTGGTTTTTCAGGGCCGCGCGTTATTGAGCAAACCATTCGGCATTCATTGCCTGACGGATTTCAAAAGAGCGAATTTTTATTAGAACATGGCGCGATTGATATGATTGTTGACCGCCGTCACTTGCGCAGCCGTATCGCAGAATTATTATCTAAATTGAAAAATTAATGCGTTTTTCTAATTTACAACAATGGTTATTTTGGCTAGATACGCAACGGGTGATCTGTTCTGCGCCGCAGTCGTTTGAACAAATGCGCACGATTGTGCAACGCTTAAATCTTGCTTCCCCGCATTATTCAGTGATTACGGTTACCGGCACCAACGGGAAAGGATCTTGTGTTGCTTTATTAAAATCAATTTATATGGCCGCGGGCTATCAGGTGGGGACTTTTACGTCGCCGCATTTATTTCGTTTTAATGAACGTATTTGTTTTCAAGATCAATGTATTGATGATGTATTGTTATGCGAGTTTTTTGAAATAATTGATCTGGCGAGAGGCGATATAACATTATCTTATTTTCATTTTTCATTTTTAGCGGCATTGTTATGGTTTCAGTCGTTACAATTAGATGTGGTTATTTTAGAAGTGGGGATTGGAGGGCGTTATGATCCGACGAATATAATTGATGCAGATTTATCAATTATTACGAGCATTGATTTAGATCATTGCGAGCGTTTAGGTTATACGCGCGAAGCGATTGCGCTGGAAAAAGCGGGTATATTTAGACCCCACCGACCGGCCATTTGCGGCGATCGTCATCCGCCGCAGGCACTATTAGATTATACCCGGCGCATGGATATTCCATTTTATTATTGCGGTAAAGATTTTGATGACATGATTTTGATGGTGATCGAGAAACTTTCGCATAAATTGCCGGTGAATAAAGAACATATCCAAACAGGCATGAAACAACCCGCATTGCCTTGGCGCTGCCAATTAGTCGAGAAAGAGGGGGTTAAATATTTATTAGATGTTGCGCATAATCCTGCGGCTGTACGGCGATTGGCGGAAAAAATACGAGATCTTGCCGTGTCGGGTCGTGTATTTGCTGTTTGCGGCATGTGTAAAGACAAAGATCTTGTGCAGAATATGAGCCCCTTAGTCGATAGGGTTGATGGTTGGTTTGTGGCAACGCTCAATAATGCACGAGGCGCATCGAGTAAGGAGTTGGGAGATATTTTGACACAATTGCAGGGAAAAAATATTCATTGTTATGATAGGGCTAACACCGCATTTCGATCAGCGCGTGATCAACTGCAGAAAGGGGATTTGTTGGTGGTATTTGGTTCATTTTTTATGGTTTCAGATATACATTTTTAACATTTTGGTATAATCTTTTGTATTAGAGTTCTATTATTGGAGGGAGGTATCATATGGAAATTCAATCAAAACATCGCGTCATCATGATTATTGTGATCTTGGCTTTATTGATTATTTTTGTGCCGATGTTGTTTAGTAAACGGGCGCGCGAAAAGCTATCATCAATAGTTATTCCTGCTAATCCGGCTACGCCAGCGGTGGTCAGCGATGCGACAACGCCTGCAGTTGTCGTCCCACCAAGCGTGACAACCCCCAGCGATTCAACGCCGCAGATGACGATAACGCCTGTTACAAAGGATCAAAATAATACGGCAGAACAGCCAGCGACTACGCCTGCAACTTTGCCTGCCGCTTCGACACAAACCGATGCGGCACCCGTTGATACGACGACATTAACAGTGCCGGCACCCTCGACGGAGGGAGCGTCAACGCCCACAACAGAAACATCTGCAGTGCCGACAACGACGACGGATGATGACAAAACAGATATGTCCGATAATTCAACAGGCACCGTTAATTCGACAACGAATGCTATTCAGCCAACAGCGATGATGAAACCTAAAATAAAAACGCAAATTTTAAGTGATGCCGAAACGAGTCGGTTATTAGCGCAAACTAAAAAAATGGCATCCACTGATTTGAATGAAAATATTATGCATTCTCAGTTAGCGATGGAAAAAATACAGGCGCCTAAACATACCGTCCATGCGACGGCAACGACATCACCGACGTATGCTTCAGCGGTGCACCATGCTTTATCAAATGCGGCGGTGGCTGCGCATATGCGTAGCAATAATGCGTCTAGTAATAATGTAGTTGCGTTTAAAGCGCACCCTAAGCAAATTGCAATCGCCAAAACAAATGCCAGGGCGTGGGTCGTTCAGATGGGTAGTTTCCGTAATGCAAACAATGCTCGACGATTAGTCGCGCAATTACAACGTAAAGGGTTTCATGCATTTGGTTACACCACACAATCTGCGAATCAGGTATTGACTGAAGTTTATGTGGGGCCAGCGGTAGAATTTAAACAAGCGGCAGTGACCGCACAAAACCTGAATAAACAAGTGAATATGAAGGGTATTGTTGTCGGTTTTGATGCCAGAAAATTAAAGTAGAGAGCTAAATATATGTTAATATCGCATTTAACAGGATTCGATTTCGTTTTATTGATCGTCATCGTGTTGTCGATTGTTTGGGGAGCCATGCGCGGGTTCTTGCGAGAAATTATTTCGTTGGTGACATGGTTTGCGGCATTTTGTGTGGCAATCGTGTTTACAGGGAGTCTGTCAGAGGTGTTTAGCCAGTATTTTAAAACACAGTTTTTAGCGACACTGATGAGCTTTTTGTTTTTGTTTATTTTGACATTAATATTTGGCGCCCTTGTTAATTTTGCGATATCACATTTTGCGGATACGCCAGGTACGGGTGTTGCTAATCGATTGTTAGGCGGCGTGTTTGGTTTTGGCCGCGGTGTTTTGGTGTCTTTGTTTATTGTTTTTTTGATGTCCAATACGTCGTGGGACAATAGTGGCTGGTTTAAGGATTCAAGCTTAGTCGGTCAGTTACAAGGCGTGAGTGGTTGGATGCAGGATCAGTTAAGTATTGTGAAAAAGACGACGGATAAGATTGCTGAGTAGTGGTTATCCCAGATATATCTGCAGAGCAGATTTATCTGGAATTCAGTAATACATCAATCTTCCGTAAGTTTTTTTTGCCCCTTTCTTTTGCTTGTCCAAAAGAAAGGGGCGAAAGAAAAAGACACCCCTAACGTTCGTCGCTGCCTACGGCGCGATGCCGCTCATATCTTGTGAAATTTGCGGTCGCTCGGAATCGCCATCCATGGCTCGCCTCGCTCAGTTGGCTCCAGGCCAATTGACCGCAATTTCACAAGATATTCGCGCGAACGTTAAAGGGGTTGAAAGACAAAAGACTTGTCATTGATCATTGTATAAATTTGTTTGGTGATTTATAAGGTTACTATGAAAATATTTTTTCTTTTAGAGTCATACTGGACAGCTATTATCTCCGTTATAAAGTCACACTGGAGAGCTATTAGCGCCGTTGTTGCTGTGCTTGTTGCTGTGCTTGTTGCTTTATGCGTTGTAAAGCCAGACTGGACAGCTATTGGCGCCGTTGCTACTGCGGTTGGCACGATTGTTGCTTTATACTTTGGCGTTTATAATATACGTATAGTTGTAGCTCAACATTTTTTTAAAGAAATTAAAGAATATTTTAATGTGGCTATCAAAGACCTAAATGATGTTATGGCATCTGATTTTCGAAATAATTGTATTAAGTGGCATATGGCTTTAAATAAAATACTGGCTGCTCAGCATTTAGCTTGTAAGTTAAAAATTGTAGAATATAAAATTTTATATGTTTATTTATGCCAACAAATAGCTTTTGACATTCAAAATGTCATATTCTCAATAGAGGGTTATAGATTTTTTTATGGTGTTAAAAATTATGAGGGTCGTGAGGATAAGGAGCTTTATCAGATCTCATACCCCGATAATGCTGTTAGTTCCGATGATTTACATTCGCGCATAAGAAGAGACGGATTTCGTATAGCGCCAGATTTGTTGTCATTTATAGTAAGGTTCTTGCAAAATAGCAATCAGTATAGATCAACACTGGTGTGCGATATGAGCAAAAAAGAAATAAATTCCTTTCTTAATCCGCTGGAAAGCGTTGAATTTAAACCGGGCGAATTTAATTCAAACATTAGTCCCATAGCCGAATATATAAATAAATTTCAAGAGACGCGCCAAAATGTTAAGGATCAATGCAAAAACGTCGATGATCTTAACCAATCTTCATCTGAATAATAAACAAAAAATACTGTTCCACTTTTTATATGCGCAATGATGGATTTATAAATATCTTTGGATAATGCAAAACATCCCCAGCTGCGGCCGAGGTGACCATATTTTTTAGCAAAATTTTCACTGACATACCAGGCAGAATGAACGACAATCGTTCGCTTGTACGCATTGTCATTAACGCCGGGTTCTAATCCTTGTAAGCGTAATGCATAACCATGCGACCCATAATAGGTTGTGCCGGTGAGATATACGCCGATGCTAGAGGCGAAAGTGCCCGGGTCATTAGAAAATATTGTTGCATCGTTATCGCCGCTGCCTTTGCCATGTGCAACAAGAGCAGTTTCTAAAACTTTACTGTCCTTTAAATCAATGACCCATAGTCGCGGATCCGTTGACGGTTTGGTGTAATCAACGACAGTTAAAATTCCTTGAGAATCATGTCCGCTTTGACAGAGATGATTATAAGCAGTCATGGCATAATTTAGTATCTTTGCGGGTAGCGTGGGTGCTTGTGCTATGATGCTTGTCTGATTGGGTTTATAACAGGTCGGAGAGGTGGACTGTGTTCCCCATAATGCGTTGTTGGCAAAAATATTGATGCTAAAAAACAACAAGCCTATCAGGAAGAATTTTTTTAACATATTGAATCTGTTTCCTTTAATAACTAATTTGTGAAGGGATGCCGGAGTGTTTTTTTAGCATCAAGTCAACTTTGCGCCAATCAATTTTGGTGCTTTTGTCGGTGATATGTTCGTTGATTAAGTGATAAGCGATCATTTTTTCTGTTTCTAACGATTCAAAATCTTCTGCCAGTACTGGGTGGACTTCAAAATATAATCGACCATGCAATCGACCGATTTTATAGGGTTGATTATCAACTAAAGCAGGTGTATCGATTTCGACTGCGTTAAATAGATGTTCGATATCCTCGGGGTACATACGAATACAACCGGATGACACACGTTTTCCAATCGATTCTGGGTTATTGGTTCCGTGAATTAAAATCGTCCATTTGTTAAGTCGCAAGGCGTATTGCCCCAGTGGATTATTGGGGCCGGCAGGTACAATACGCGGCAAAATGACACCTTGTGATCGGCTATATTCCCAAATGCTATCCGGCACATACCAGTTAGGGTTTCTTATTTTTTCAACGATTCTGCCGTTAAATATAGGTGTAGACCAACCAATACGCCCGACGGATATGGGTTCTGTTAGAATTAAATGAGTCGCGGGGATGTAATAATAAAGGCGCAGCTCAGGCAGATTAACCACAATGCCGTTTTGTTCGTTTTGATTTTCGGGCAAAATAAATAATGATGGAATGGTGATGGCGGTATCAGGAGGAATTTCGGTATCTTTTGGTAGAGTAGGGTTAACCATTTTGACGGCGTCATAACCCATTTCATAACGTCGTGCGATTTTATGTAATGTATCGCCTTTTTTACTTTGAATAATTTGAATACTTCCAACAATCGTATCGCCATTATTGGGTATTTCATAGGTGAGGGCAAGGGCGGTGCTTGCGCATAGGCAAGATAACATCACGAGCAGTTTCAAAATTTGTGTTGTCATATTTCATCTCTGTTGGCTTACTTTAGTCTAAAATGATATGGACTGAAAAGTCAAAGCTTTATTGCAGCTAAGCATATAGCCGTTTTTATCCCAATGATGCAGGACGATGCGTGTCATTTTTTGGTTATGATGCGTAAATTCATGGATTTTCCCTTTATGAGTGTGGCCATGAATTAAATAATGTACTTGATATTTTCGCATAAATTTATCGACGGTGGCCTTTTCAACATCCATCACGTCGAGTGTTTTTTGCGGCTTATCTTGAGCGCTTTGCGTTTTATAGCGCGTCATTAAACGTTTACGCATAAAAAGCGGTAAACGTCGGGCGACCAGTTGGAAGAGGGGATTATGCATATATTTGCGAAAGACTTGATAAGAGATATCTAAGGTGCAGAAAATATCACCGTGGGACAATAATGCGTTTGTGCCATATAAATTGATGACCTGTGGATCATGTAATAAAGTCATGCCAAATTTTTTGCAGATCCGTTTATTGATTGCAAAATCGCGATTGCCTTGCATGAAGTAGATGGGCACGCCTTTCTGCGAGAGTTCGTTGAGTGCGGTCATGATGTGTTGGTTTAAAGCGGGTTCAAAATCAAGTCCAATCCAAGCGGCAAATAAATCGCCCAAAATGTAAAGCGCATCGGCTTGTGCGGCTTGTCCTTGGAGAAAACGCAAAAATTTCTCGGTTAGATCTGGGCGTTTTTCAGACAAATGTAGATCGGCAATAAATAGAGTATACATAACGGCGTAGTATAATAGTCATCCAGATAATTATCCATAAAAAATCATCACCGATCTTGGGGTCATCTTTGAACGTTCTTCATTCGAGAAAACGCTCACATAGAATAACTATGCTCGCATTTTCTCTCAATCAGAACGTCCAAATCTAACCC
>JBBTCW010000014.1:0-10783 GCA_038043025.1 Pseudomonadota bacterium
CGAGTTTCACTAATCCGTTATCACGATAGCTTTGAAGACGTTCGGCTTCTGCTTTGGCTTTTCGTTCTGCCTCTGCCTCTGCTTTTCGTTCGGCGTCTGCTTTGCGTTCTGCCTCTTCTTGTTTCGCTTTTCGTTTAGGTTCAGAAAGTTCTTTGCCAAATTGTTTAACTTCATCACGAGCAGCGGCCATGGCCGCAAAGATTTTGTCATGAAATTGATGCGGATGCTGCCATTCACCCCGTTCGGCCTGAAGGATTTCCTCATCTGCCTTAGGTTCCGTTGCCAGGAGTTTTCCTTGGCTTTTAAGGAGAAGGATATATTCAAGATCGCGCTGTTCCATGCACTCGCGCATGAGGGGTGTTTCATCGAGGCGCAGGTCGGCATACCAGTATCCATCGTCTTTCTTGTACTGCACCTCTTTTGGGCAATCGTCTTTCTTGTACTGCACCTCTTTTGGGCAGAGGAAATTTTTTGTGTCTTGTGGGTCCCGTTTTACAGGGAATTTTCGGCCACCGGGGGCGCCCCACGAATAGGCGGCATCAGGAATATCTGCATCATTAGGAAATTTTGTCTTAAACCACTCTGGTTCGTCTCCATTTCCTCTTTTTAATAAATAATCTTTAACGCAGGCGGCCGGCGGAACGGAGACGGCAAAGGCAAAAGGGAAATACATAAAGTGCCGTCGGCCGCCGTGGCCCCACTTTTGAGTTTTCATGTTAGCACCATAAGTTCACAAAGCAGCAACGGTACTCATCGTTTCTGCAGTGCATGGATTAAAAGACTCGTTAGATCGACGCAGACAGGAGAGCAAAGAGTGGTTATGTTGAACTAAAAAGCTATAGCTGATTAGCTCAAATCCCCCTCCCGCCTTTGCTATATAATCGATCCAACGCCCAATCAAATAAAATCTGTCTTTACCCACCACATTGTGCCACCAGCTTGCCCATCTGACAAGATAGCGTTTTATCTCGGCCGGATGTACGGCACTTTCCCTTAACGCTATTGCCTTATCCAGCTCGTAGGTTGGGCTGAGCGCATGCGAAGCCCAACGATATGTATGGTTAAACTAATTATCCTCGCTCATGCGAACAAGCACGTCTCACCTCAGAGGACGCAACACGTTCATCTGATTCTAAATAATTCATCATTATTTTTGGTAAATGCCATTCTAACAATGAATACCAGCTTACCTCTGAGCTGAGGATAATATAAAGCGGCGTCCAGACTTTCGTCATACCGGCGAAAGCCGGTATCCAGTGATTATTTATAATTAACGGTACTCCGTTATTATAATCTTTAATATAAATTTTTCTGGATCCCGCGGTCAAGCCGCGGGATGACACAGCCCTCAGCTCAGAGGACGCGAAACATTCATCTATCACCCCGCCATCCCTGGGATTGTCCTGCCTGGCCATCCATGGCCAGTCGTTCGCGCGACTGCGACATGCCACTGGCATGTCGGTTCGCGCTCACCCTCTGAGCTGAGGATAATATAAAGAATACCTCTTTTTTAACTGCCTCTAACGGTTGATTGGCATCTATAATACGATATTGTTCGGGAAATTGTTTTGCCAAATCAAGATAGCACTGTCTTACGCGTTCAAAAAACTCTATTGTTTCAGATTCAATACGATCTAATGTGCCGCGCTTTTTTGCTCGCGCCAAACCAACTTCAACAGGCACATCGAGCAAAATCGTTAAATCAGGTTTTAAATCCTTTAACACCCAATGCGATAAAACTTTTAATCGTTCCACAGAAATACCGCGCCCCGCCCCTTGATACGCAAAACTTGCATCGGTAAATCGATCAGAGATCACCGTTTTGCCCGCCGCTAAAGCAGGACGAATCACGCTCGCAATATGTTGTGCGCGCCCCGCAAAATATAACAAGAGTTCGGTATCCTCTGCCATGGTCTCTTTATAATGCTGCAAAATTACTTTGCGAATTGCTTCAGCAATTTCAGTTCCGCCCGGTTCGCGGGTTAAAATAATTTCTTCACCGGATTGTTGCAAATAATCTCGTACATATTGAACGACCGTCGATTTTCCGGTTCCTTCAATGCCTTCGATGGTAATAAATTTACTTTTTTTCATGTGTTGTCTTATTGAGCTGATATTTTCGTACGGCCGTGTTCTGCCCAACCAATGTCGATGAAAAGACATGGCTGCCATCCCCTTTTGCCACAAAATATAATACATCGGTTTCTGCAGGATGCAAGGCCGCTTGAATAGAAGGAATTCCCGGCATCGCAATGGGTGTTGGCGGCAATCCATAATGAATATAGCTATTGTACGGCGTCGGAAAGCGTAAAGCCCAATGCGTGATATGACCCTTATACAATGACCCGAGCCCATAAATAACGGTCGAATCGATCTGTAATGGCATGCCGATGTTTAACCGCCGCAAGATAACCGCGGCAATGAATGGTTTTTCGCGTGCAAGTGCGCTTTCTTTTTCAATCATCGATGCAACCATTAAAGCATGATAGTAATTTTTATAGGGTAAATTGTTCGGGCGCGCTTGCCACGCTGTTTGAATGTAATTTTGCATGGCCGTGTGCGCGAACCTTAAGATATCTAAGTCAGATGTTTGATAGGTATAATAATAGGTATTAGGCATCAACAGTCCTTCTAAGCTAGGATAGGGTTCACCTAATTTTTTAGCGATCATCTCTGGAGAAAGATGCGTTAAGGTATGTTTAACAGCAGGCGCATCTTGTAATTTAGTCATGACTTGTTGATAGGTCCAGCCATTGACGATAATGAAAGGATAATAAATGACTTTTCCGGCGACCACTTGATCTAAAATATCACCGGCCGTACTGCCCACGGGAAATGCATAAGCGCCCGTTTTTAAATGGTACTCATCTAATCGCACTATCGCTAACCATCGAAACAATTGAGGATAAGGCAAATGCGCTTGATCATGCAGATCTTGCGCGAGTTGCTTCACGGTCGTGCCCGGATTTAAAATATAAGTCAAATCGTTTTTAACAATGACGGGAGATCGAAGAAACAATGCCCACAGAATCATAACCATTAATAATAGAATGATTATAGCGATGATTAATTGAGAAAAAAATCGTTTCATCCACTAAATTTTTTAAATATCACCGTCGCGTTTGTGCCACCAAAACCAAAGGAATTAGATAACACAACCTCTATTTTTTGTTCTTGTGCGGTGTGTGGTACAAAATTCAAATCGCATCCCTCACTCGGATTATCTAAATTGATTGTTGGCGGAGCAACTTGGTCTCGTATCGCCATAAGGGAAAAAATGGCTTCGACCGCACCCGTCGCACCCAACAAATGTCCCGTCATTGATTTTGTCGAACTCATCGATAACCGGTAAGCATGATCGCCAAATGTATTTTTGACTGCGCGCACTTCTATTGCATCGCCGGGGGGTGTCGACGTACCATGTGCATTAATATAATCAATGTCTTCTGGGTTTAATTTTGCATCGCAGAGCGCATTCTGCATTGCCGCACTGGCGCCACGCCCTTCGGGTTCAGGTAACGTAATATGATATGCATCGCCGCTCATACCAAAACCCACGACTTCGCCGTAAATATGCGCCCCTCGTTTTTTGGCGTGTTCCAATTCTTCTAACACCAAAATACCCGCGCCATCGGCTAACACAAACCCATCACGATCTTTATCCCAAGGACGACTAGCTTTTTCAGGTTCATCATTGCGTGTTGACAAAGCGTGCATGGCTGCAAAGCCGCCTAAACCCAAAGGCGATGTCGCCATTTCAGTTCCACCACAAAACATCACATCCGCGTCACCATAAGCAATAATACGAGCACCCAATCCAATATTATGTGTACCGGTTGCGCACGCTGACGTAATAGAAACATTAGGGCCTTTCGCGCCCGTTAAAATTGAAATATGCCCCGCAGACATATTGGTGACGACTGCCGGTATAAAAAAAGGAGAAATGCGTCGCGGCCCTTTTTCCATTAAGGTCGTATGTGTTTTTTCAAAGTAAGGTAGACCACAAATGCCTGAACCAACCGCAACGCCCACACGCCCCGCATTCTCATCCGTAATCGATAGTTTTGAATCTTCGAGCGCCTGTTTTGCGGTTACGATCGCATATTGAATAAAGAGATCTGTTTTGCGAATATCTTTCGTTGAAATATGCTGAGAAAAGTCAACGTCGCGCACCGTCCCACTTATTTTAGACGCAAAATCAGTGATATCAAAAAAATCAATGATGCGAATGCCGCTTTTGCCCGACAAAATAGATTGCCAAGATTCTTCGACTGAATTACCAACCGGCGATAATGCGCCCAAACCTGTAATGACAACACGTCGAGTCATTGAGCACCCTCTGTCAAATGAAAAAGCAGAGCGAAACACTCTGCTTTCACGATAATTTAATTCAGATGATCTTCAATATACTTCACTGTTTCATCAACAGTTGTGATTTTTTCGGCTTCTTCATCAGGAATTTCAGTACCAAATTCCTCTTCTAATGCCATCACAAGCTCGACGATATCTAAAGAATCTGCGCCTAAATCCTCAATGAACTTAGAAGATGATTTAACATCTTCTTCCTTAACGCCTAATTGATCAACAATAATCCGCTTGACGCGTTCTTCGGTACTACTCATACTTTTATGCCCCCTATGTATTAATGACTTAAAAATTCTGTGCGTTTAGCCCCGCTTAGTGTAGTGAAACTCTTTCAACTTGCAAGATTCAAATTAAAAAAAATCTATCAGATTGCGTATTAAATAGCCAAAACAGCTATCTATATCATCGCCATCCCGCCATTTACGTGCAACGTCTGACCGGTAATATAGGAAGCATCCGAAGAAGCCAAAAATAAAACAGCATGAGCGACGTCTTCTGGCTTTCCAATCCGTTGAATAGGAATGCGCGTCAAAATGGACTGCGTTTGTTTTTCAGTTAATTTATAGGTCATCGGCGTTTCAATATATCCCGGCGCGACGGTATTGACGGTAATGTTGCGTGAAGCAACTTCATGCGCCAACGATTTTGAAAAACCTAAAAGAGCAGATTTGCTGGCAGAATAATTGGCTTGCCCGGGATTACCTGTCGTCCCAACAACAGAACCAATATTAATAATGCGTCCAACATGCGCTTTTAACATATCACGCAAACATAATTGTGTCAGCCTAAAAACACCCGTTAAGTTAGTATCCATAACCTCCTGCCACTCTTTTTCTTTCATACGCAACATTAAATTATCCCGCGTAACACCTGCGTTGTTAACTAAAATATTGATCGCCCCTATTTCTTGCTTGATCTCCTTCAGAGTTTGAGTCATGTGATCTACATCAGTGACATCGAGTTTTTTGCCTATACCTGATAGCTGATGTGATTTAAAATATGCTGTGATGGTTTGTGCTCCCTCGTCTGTTGTCGCTGTGCCAATAACGGTTGCCCCTGCTTTCGCAAGCGACAAAGCAATAGCCTGCCCAATGCCACGCGTCGCGCCCGACACTAATGCGATTTGCCCTGATAAGATGTCAGATGACATAAAAAATCCTCTTTAAAGAAACGCTAGGATACTTTCAAGACTGTTAATTGTAACGAGTTTTAAATTTGCATCAATAGCTTTATTCAACCCCGTCAAGACCTTGCCAGGACCACATTCAATCACCGTATCAATGCCTTGGCTGCACATATATTGAATGGTATCAACCCACTGTACAGAAGAATAGAGTTGTTTCACCAATACATCTCGGATTTGATCAGCATCCAAACAGGGTTTGGCAGTTGCATTGTGAATAATAGGTACAGTGGGCTGCTCAATTTTAATGCCGTTTAAATATGTTTGTAATTTTGTTGCCGCTGGTTTCATCATCGAACAATGTGATGGAATGCTAACATTGAGTGGTTTTGCTAATCGTGCACCCGCTGCTTTTGCTAATTCAATCGCTTGCAGCACGGCGACTTGTTGGCCGGAAATAACAGTTTGTGTCGGCGAATTAAAATTGGCCGCTTCTACAATACCCTGTTGACTGGCCTCCGCACAAATGGAAAGAATAGTTTTTTTATCTAATCCGACGATAGCTGCCATCATCACCGCATCATTTTGTATAGCGTCTTGCATCAGGTGCGCGCGATGCGATACCAATTTAACAGCATCTTCGAATGATATCGCATCCGCCGCAACGAGTGCCGCATATTCACCCAAGCTATGTCCCGCCATGAATGCGGGCATCAATCCTTTTTGGTTTCGCCATAATATCCATAGCGCAATATCGGCAACCAACATCGCCGGTTGCGTATGGATAGTTTGATTCAGCGTTTCAGCGGGGCCTTCTAAAATAATTTGAGCAAGATCATAATCTAATATATCGGATGCGAGTTGAAATAATTCGGCAACTTCGGTATATTTTTCTTTTTCTGCCGCCAGCATGCCAACCTGTTGAGAACCTTGACCAGGAAAAACGAATGCAATATTTGTGTTTGCCATGCCGAGTCCTTGTTTGCTGTCATGCCGCGACAGAAAAGCGGCATCCAGAAAAATTTATATTAAAGATTATAATAACGGAGTACCGTTATTATAATCACTGGATACCGGCTTTCGCCGGTATGACGAAAGCCTGGATCCCGCTGGTCTTGTCCGCGGGATGACAATATGTTTAATATTTTAAAAGTATCCCGCCCCAGGTAAATCCACCACCAAATGCTTCCAACAATAAATGCTGGCCAAGTTGAATGCGATGATCTCGTATGCCTTGATCTAATGCTAATGGAATAGAAGCCCCCGACGTATTGCCCTGCTCTTGTATGGTCATGATAGCATGATCCAACGGAAAATTTAAACGGGTTAAAATCGCTTTTATAATGCGCGTGTTTGCTTGATGCGGAATAATCCAATCAATATCTTGAACGGTTAAATGATTATCTTCTATTAAGTGACGCACCGAATTAGTCATTGCCTCAACAGCCATTTTAAAGACTTCCCTACCATTCATGCGCACATGTGCCGCCTCATCATATAATCCCGTTGGCAAGGTTAATACATCTTTTTCGGTACCATTGGCGCCCAATTGACTGTCAATAATGCCGGGCTCGTTGGCTTGTGTGAGCAGAACCGCACCTGCACCATCACCAAATAAAATGCATGTATTACGGTCTTTCCAATCCATGACACGTGACATAACTTCGCTGCCAACGACTAATGCCCGTTTTACGGCACCCGATCGAATATATTGTTCTGCTGTTGCCAATGCATAAATAAAACCCGAACAAGCGGCGCTCATATCAAATGCAATACAAGTTGGAATTTTCAATCGATGTTGTAATAAACAAGCGGTACTGGGGAAAAAATTTTCCGGTGTGCAAGTGGCCACTATAATCAAATCAATTTGATTCGGCTCTATTTGCGCCATTTCCAATGCATTCTTTGAGGCAATTTCCGCCATTGACGTCACGGTTTCGTGAGCCGACGCGATATGCCGAGAATGAATACCCGTGCGTGAAGAAATCCATTCATCCGATGTATCCACGAGTCGCTCTAAGTCTTTGTTGCTCAAGACGTTGCGAGGCAAGTACGACCCTGTACCAATGATTTTTGCGTAATTCATGATGTTTGATTGTTTGCTAATAACCGAGCAATTTCATTTTTAATTAATTCCGGCACATTATGTTCAATTTCTGAAATAGCACATTCAATGGCTTGCGCAAAGCCGGCAACGGTTGTTTTGCCGTGACTTTTTATAACAATACCTTGCAAACCAACAAAGCTTGCGCCGTTATATAGATGCGGATTTAAGCTTTTTTTCAAAGACCGCAACACTAATGTCGCACAAAGCGCTGATAGCTTTGTTAAAAAATTTCGATAAAATTCTTTTTTAATTAAGCCACCAATAAATTTTGCCAACCCTTCAATTGTTTTTAAGGTCACATTGCCGATGAAACCATCGCACACAACAACATCCGCCGTCCCTTTAAAGATATCATCCCCTTCGACATAACCAATATAGTTAAGATCTTTGATACTCGATAATAAACGATCCGTTTCTTTGACCTGCTCATTTCCTTTGATTTGCTCTACACCAATATTTAACAAGGCGACTTTAGGGTTTGGCTTGCCATCCACTGCCGCAACAAGCGTGGATCCCATCATCGCAAATTGACATAATGTTTCGGGGCTCGCATCGACATTGGCACCGACATCTAATACGCGCACACGCTTTAATTCATTATTGGCGGGTAACGCACATATAATCGCCGCGCGATTGATACCTGGCAATGTTTTTAATACAAAATGTGCCGTCGCCATTAATGCGCCCGTATTTCCCGCGCTGACACAAGCTTGAACTTTTTGTTGTTTGACAAGATTAATTGCAACACGCATAGACGAATCTTTTTTATAGCGTAGCGCTTGCGTAGGCGATTCATCCATACTGACAACTTCGGAGGCATGCTGAAGCGTTAAACGAGAACCAACGTTATTTTTATAGCGAGATAAATAGAGCTTAAGAATACGCTCATCGCCAACCAACACTAAATGCAAATTTGGATGTTTCTTAAGTGCTCTTAATGCACCGGGTACGACAACATCTGCCCCATTGTCGCCACCCATGGCATCAATTGCAATTCGTATTTCACTCGACATTAGGCTTCATCTTCAGCCTGATCTTCTTTCGGCTGGATAACTTGACGACCACGATAAAAGCCCTTTGGCGTAATATGATGCCTACGATGTGTTTCACCGGTTGTTACATCCGTCGTTAATGCCGGCAGTTTAATGCCGTCGTGAGAACGACGCATGCCGCGTCGTGACCTGGATTTTCTTGATTTCTGTACAGCCATAGCAATGCCCCTAAAATGTCAAATCGCAATAAATGTGAACGCACAATACTATATACCATCGCCAAAGCTGTCAATAAAATATTTATAATGGTTTTATTTTAGCCAAGCTGGCAATTCGCGAATATCCGACAAACACCCCACTATTTCGTGCTTCATCAGCTCCTCTTCATCTTGTACACCATAACTGACCGCTAAGGCATCGACCCCCGCATTCGCGGCTAATTGGAGGTCATATACCGTATCGCCAATCATAAGAACCTTTTCAGAGGAAACCCCTAACCGCTCCATAATTTCAAATAACATTTGAGGATTGGGTTTTGAAGGCCCTTCATCACCACATCGCGTGACCATAAACATATCCTGTAAATCTAAATGATGTAATTCTTTGTCAAAATAATCACGATTTTTCCCCGTTGCAACCGCCAGAATATAACCCAACGAATGCAGCTGTTTTAACACGGTTTCGGCGCCCGTAAATAATACCGGTAGCTGATGAAGCCCTAAACCATAATGGCGTCGGTATGCGGGCAAAAATAAATCGCGATCTTTCTTTGTTGCCTGCGGAAATAACCGATCCATCACTGCGGTTGCATTCAATCCGATGCAGCGCTTAATTAATTCGGGCTGCAATGTACCCAGTTTTAATTCCTGCGCCGCATTTTTTATACTGTCAACAATACGTGTGCCAGAATCATATAAGGTTCCATCCCAATCAAATACAATCGCATCATATTTCATAATCGATCCAGTTGTTGTAAGACAGACATTAAATCTTCGTTAAGCGGTGCGTAAACATTAATTTCTCTCTTTCTCCAAGTAAATTGTAACCGTTCTGCATGTAAAAATAAACGGTGCAAATGAACGGATTTCATCAAGCGATTAAACTCATGATCACCGTATTTGCTATCGCCTGCAATCGGATGTTGTGCATATTCGCTGTGTATACGAATTTGATGCGTACGACCCGTATGAGGCAAAACTCGGACAAAATCAGCTATTTTATAGCGCTTTTTAACATAAAATTCGGTAGAAGCTGCTTTCCCTTCATCGGTAACAACCGATCGGCGTTCGCCCGACTGCAAAATATTTTTTTGCATATAGGTTTCAATCTTGGTGTGCTCTTTTTCCCAATGGCCTTTCGTCAAAGCGAGATATGTTTTTTTAATTTTACGTGTTTTAAATAATATCTGTAATTCACGCAACGCATTCAAGTTTTTTGCGATCACAACACAACCCGATGTGCCTTTGTCCAATCGATGTGCTAAGCGTAAAAATATGTTGTGCGGGCGCAACATACTGACCACCTGCATCAAATCGTGCGTCAACGTGCTGCCACCGTGAACAGCTAACCCTGAAGGCTTATTAATAATCAGCAGGTCATCATCTTCCATGAGAATATGTTGTTCAATCAATTTCTGTAAGGATTGAGAGGGAGCACTATGCTTTGGCTCATTGACCATGACCGGTGGTATTCGAATCTGATCACCTGGTTTTAAATGGTACAAGGGCTTGATACGCCCTTTATTCACCCGAACCTCCCCTTTTCTAATAATTCGATAAATACGACTTTTGGGGATCCCTTTCAGTCGCGCGATGAGATAATTATCAATGCGTTGCCCGGCGTATTGGGGATCAATGGTCACTATTTGTGTTTTTTTTGAATGCATAAACTTTTTTCAACATCTCAAATTTCTGCCTATCATAAGGGTCTGTCACAGAATAAGTGATGCATTTAGCATCCCATCTGACAGGCACCTTTGGACGTTCTTCAATCGAAAAATAACTTACATAGTCCCTGCTATGTGCGTTTTTTTTCTCAATCAGAACGTCCAAATCTGCCTATCAGCTGGGCGCTAACTGTACCACTTATTCTGTGACAGACCCTAACAGAAAATTCATATAAAACGTGAAAATTTCCCCGCAGCTTGCCGCATGGGTTTATACATAAGTTTATCATGATTTCAATCCTGGAAGCACT
>JBBTCW010000015.1:0-17122 GCA_038043025.1 Pseudomonadota bacterium
CATTGTTAGAATGGCATTTACCAGAAGTAATGATGAATTATTTTGAATCAGATGAGCGTGTTGCGTCCTCTGAGCTGAGCTTTAATAAAGTTTATCCGAAACTCGCATTAATAATCTCAATAAACAGTTCCGCTTGTAAACTCGCACCACCGACCAATGCGCCATCAATGTTTTCTTGGGCGAGTAATTCATGTGTGTTATCGGGTTTGACACTGCCGCCGTATAAGATGCGCAATTGATCGGCGATTGATGGACTATAAAGATCGGCAACGGTTTGCCGAATAAAAGCGTGCGCGTCTTCAGCTTGTTTCGGTGTCGCGGTTTTGCCCGTGCCGATCGCCCAAATGGGCTCATAGGCAACAATAATTTGTTGCAGGTTTGCATCGGATAAATTCGCCAAACTTTCTGTGATTTGTGTTTGTATGACTTCTTGTGTTTGATCGGCTTCGCGCTCCGTGAGCGTTTCACCCACGCAGACAATGGGCATGACATAACTGAGTGCCGCTTTAATTTTTTTGTTAACGGTTTCATTGGTTTCGCCAAAATATTGTCGTCGCTCGGAATGGCCAATGAGAACATAACTCGCGCCGGCTTCTTTTAGCATGGGTGCAGAAATTTCGCCTGTATAGGCGCCGGTGTTTTCCCAATACAGATTTTGTCCAGCAACTGCAATGTAGGATTTTTTTAAAAAATCGGCAATTGTTTTAATGGCAGTAAACGGTGGCGCAACAACAACATCAACTTCACCGGGTTGAGGCAGGCCGTGATGAATTTTTTTGATAAGCTCGAGCGCTTCTTGTGTTGTTTTATGTAACTTCCAATTGCCCACAATCATGGGTATACGTTTCATTTTGTCTTCCTTTTACAGATGGCTATCATCAATTTCCTACAACATTTTAATCCATGCAGCTCAGAGCTGCGGAAAGCGAGTCGTAGCGCGCATTTTGCGACCCCACCTTTTAGCAGCTCAGAGCTGCTAACTGAGCTGCTAAAAAAATGAGGTGCCGTGCTTAAATGGCTCTAAGTTAAAATAAGTCGCCAAACTTTGTCCGATATCGGCGAAAGTATCTCGATGACCTAAGTCGCGCGATTTGATGTCGGGGCCAAACATTAAAATGGGTACATTCTCGCGCGTGTGATCGGTTCCTTTATACGTTGGATCACAACCATGATCGGCAGTGATAATGACAATATCTCCTGGGCGTAACATTTTTCGTAATTCTGGAATGCGCGCATCAAATAATTCTAATGCACGCGCATAACCCACCACATCTCGACGGTGTCCATACAGCATATCGCAATCAACAAAGTTTGAAAAAATGAAACTGCGATCGGGTGCGATTGCAAGCTCTTGTAACGTCGCGTCAAAAATTCCCATATCACCGTGCGCATGATTTTCTTTTGTGAGGCCGCGATGTGCAAAAATATCGGGAATTTTTCCAATTCCAACGACCGTTCCGCCAGCAGCAACGAGCTTGTCGAGAAAAGTCGCTTGCGGAGGCGGGAGTGAAAAATCTCGTCGATTTTGCGTGCGAGTATATTGTCCATTTGCACCGATAAAAGGACGAGCGATGACTCGAGCAACTTTATAAGGTGTTACCAATTTTAGCGCGATCTCGCAAATTTCATAGAGTCGTTCTAATCCAAAATGCTCTTCATGTGTGGCAATCTGAAAAACGCTGTCAGCCGACGTATAAACAATGGGTTTTCCACTTTTTACTGATTCATCACCGAGTTCATTAATAATGACAGTGCCGGATGCGTGTTTATTGCCTAAAATGCCAGGCAATCCCGCTTTTTCGATGAACTCATCGATTAATTTTTGGGGAAAACAAGGAGAGGTGTTGGCGAAATATCCCCAGTCAAACAGAACAGGCACTCCCATCATTTCCCAGTGTCCGCAGGATGTGTCTTTGCCATGACTGATTGCGGATGCGAAACCATAAGCACCCTCATGCGTCGTGCTATCTTGAATGCCGGGGAGTGGTTGGCCATTGCAATGAGTTGCAACGGCGTTTAAACCTAATCGAACCATATTGGGAATTTTAAGTGCGCCTTCTCGAATGCCCGCGGAATCCGCTTGATGTTTGTTGCACCGTTCTGCGATATGTCGCAAGGTGTTTGCGCCTAAATCGCCGAACTTATCCGCATCGGGTGCTGCACCGATACCAAACGAATCGATTACTAAGATAATAATTCTTTTCATAAGATGTCATCCATAGTTATTTGAGAGCGACAGTTTGTTTCTTTAAGTAAAAATGCAACGCCAATGCTTGCAACAAATGCGATAGGCATAATAATCAATGCGTGATGAAAATCTTGAATGGAATAAATGGGAATTTTTTTGATGAGTATATGCTTCCATTGCAAATCCAGGAGCCATCCAAAGACAGGCTGGAAAATAAATCCGCTCGCCATGATGACGAGTGAAATAACACTAATGGCTGAACCGGTCAGCAGTGGTGAATTTAATTCCGCGATGGTTGGGTAGCTTAATACCTGTGCACTCGTTAATAATCCTAATAGAAAGAATAATGTTAACAATGTCATCATGGATAGATGAGGAATAAAAATGATGATTAATATGGTGATCAGTGATAAAAGGGCGCCGCCAGCCATAGGTAACACGCGGGTTTCTAAACGATCCGATATCCATCCGACGAAAGGTGAGCCAACAATGGTGCCGAGAAAAATCATGGTAATCACATAAGAGGCCTGCGTTGGTGAGATATGTTCGGCATTGACAAGATACATGCTGCCCCATAAGGCGCCAAGCAGAACGATGGGGAGATTCATCAAGGCGGTATAAGCACCTCCTAACCAGTTATACCGATTAAAAACAACCATCTGGATGCTTTTCCAAAAACCAGTTCGCCTCAGTTCATTTTCATATTGTTTGGTGGTTGCTTCGGCGGGCCAATTGTGAATAACAAAAAACATTAAAATAAAAATTGCAATGCCCAACCAGCCCATGCTCATGATGGTCGTACGCCATCCATTGGCGTTGCTGAGAATTTCAACCGGCGTTTGAGCGATCATGCCACCGATCATGGCAATCGTAATAATAAAGCCACTGGCGAGTGCCATATGTTTTGCGTCAAACCATCGGGAGGCTAATCGAATGGCGCTTAAAAATGCGAATGCGCCGGTGATCCCTGAGAAAAATCTATTGATAGATAACCAAAAAATACTGTATGAAAAAGCAAAACCAAACATAGTAACAATAGCAATAGACATGGCAAGCAAAATTAAATGGCGCGTTGAAAAACGATCTAACAATACTCCCGCGGGGAATAATAAAAAAAAGTTTCCATAAAAATATAGTGCGGATAATTCACTGAATTTTGTTGCGTTGATTGCAAAGTCACGCATCAAATTGCCGCTAATCGTATTGAACATATTAAGTTGCAAAAAAGTATAGAAAAATAATAATGAGGCCGTCATGACGACGAGCCATCGTCTCCACATGGGGGTGCTTGGGACATCATCGATGGTTTCAATGATCGTTATCTCAGTTTCTTCAATAATCGGCATGGCGCATCCTCTTATTTGTTATGAAACATCGGCCGTCATTGTACGAGAAAAACGCGTTAGAACCAATTTTTTATGACCCATTATTTTGTTTTTATCCAAAAAGGGATCAACATGCTGATCAAAAAAGATACAGGAAGAATACTCATGGCGATCACAAAGTCATGTGCGGTATAACTTGTGACAACGTGATGGATCGGTTTATCAGATAATTCCATTAAATACCCAAAGAGAGGCTGAAAGATAAATCCGCTTGCAATTAATGTCAACGAGACAATGCTGTTGGCTAATCCAGTGGTTGCCATCGAGTTAGTTTTTGTGACAATAGGATAACTTAAAATTTGCGCGCTGGTGGTGATGCCGAGTAGCGTAAAAAGTATGGCTAAAGAGACAATGGAGAGGTGAGAAAGAAATATCATGGCGAGCATGAATAACAAGGCCAAGAATGCGCTCGCGATCATTAATCTGCGTCGCCATTGCAAAAGATCAGAGATCCAGCCGATCAGTGGCGAGCCGATAATGTTGCCTAAAAATAAAAACATGATGACATAAGAATCGGTCATCGCAGAAAGGTGTTCCATTTGTGTTAAATACATATTTCCCCATAATGCGCCGAGGACAAAAACCGGCGAATTGATGAGTGCTGTATAGAGACCACATAGCCAATTGTTTGGTTTTAAGAATACCTGGCGAATGCTTCTCCAGAACGGTTGTGTCGGTTCAATAACCGATTGTTTTTGCGGGCGATCGCTGACAAACAAAAAAATAAAAATAAAACAGAACACCCCTAATGCGCCGTCCACAGATAATGCCGTTCGCCAACTGTATTGTTGTGTTAACCATGTAATTGGAAATTGCGCTAACAGCCCGCCGAGCATGCCGATGGCATTTAATAACCCCGCGACGAGCGCCATTTGGGAGGATGGAAACCAGCGGGAGGCGATGCGAATACAGCCGATAAAACTAAAGGCGCCGCCGACGCCCATGATGATTCGAGCCAGGCTAGCAACCCATACATGATGCGCATGGGCGAAACCAAAAACGCCGATGACTGAAAGCAACATAGCAAAGAGAATTAATTTTCGTGGTGAATAGTGGTCGAGCAATAGACCGGCGGGAAAAATAAATAAAAAATTTGCGTAAAAATACCCTGCGGATAAATTGCCAAGTCCACTGGCATCTAAATTAAAACTTTTTAAAAGATCAGCGCTAATGGCATTAAGGCTGTTGAGTTGTATAAACGTGTAAAAAAACAAAAGCGATGCGGAGAAGAACACCAACCAGCGACGCATATTATTTTGGGATGTCACCTATACTGCCTCGCGAACCGTTTTTTTTTCCGGTTTAGGTTTAGTAATATTTCGGGCTTCGCCCAAGAAAAAATGCATGCGGCAAACAGCAATATAACGATCATTGCCGCCGATTTCAATTTGCGCGCCATCGCGCACGGCATTACCATTTTTATCAATGCGCATATTCATAATGGCTTTGCGGCCGCAATGGCAGATGGTTTTGATTTCAGAGAGTTCTTCTGCCCACGCTAATAAATATTTGCTGCCCTCGAACGGTTCGCCCATAAAATCAGTGCGCAATCCATAAGCGAGCACGGGAATATGTAAGCGCGTCGTAATCTCAGAGAGTTGTTTAACTTGCGCTTTTTTTAAGAATTGTGCTTCATCGACCAAAATGCAGCGGATGTTTCGATTGACTTGTACGGCGTTGGCAACATGCGCGAGAAAATTAAAATGCTCGTCAAACGCTACAGCAGAGGCTGTCAGTCCGATGCGCGATGCAATGGTGCCGGCGGCATAACGGTCATCAATGGCGGGCGCAAATAGTATTGTATCCATTCCGCGTTCGTTATAGTTATACGAAGATTGCAATAATGTCGTCGTTTTACCCGCATTCATTGCGGAAAAATAAAAATGTAATTTAGCCATGTTAATACCATCCTGATTGTCTATCGCCTGCGCAAGCTATAATATTTTATATGCCCGATGAAGTATATAATCATCTGGATGACTATAGTCGTTTTTTCTTGAACAAAAAGTTGCTTTTTTTGTACAAAATGCTTAACATGCATCTTTCTTTGGGGTTATCTCACATTCTATTCCAGTTTATTTTAATAAGGAGAACTTCCTATGAGTGATGCACTTGGTATGATTGAAACCCGCGGATTCGTTGGTATGGTCGAAGCTTCCGATGCCATGGTCAAAGCGGCGCGCGTTGAGTTGGTTGGCTATGAAAAAATCGGTGGTGGTTATACCACGGCGATTGTGCGTGGTGATGTGGCAGCCGTAAAAGCTGCGATAGAAGCTGGTGCTCGGGCGGCTGAAAAAGTAGGCGAATTGATTTCAGCTCACGTCATTCCAAGACCACATGACAATGTTGATCAAATATTACCGCTCGGTAGAAAGGATAAAAAACGTTCTGATCAATAATTAATCAATAAGGATCACTCATGCAACTCGGAAAAGTTGTAGGAACAGTCGTTTCTACTCAAAAAGACGAAAAGCTCGAAGGTCTGAAGCTTCATGTTGTTAAGCATGTCGATGTAGACGGCAAACCGATGCAATCATTTGTGATTGCTGTGGATTCCGTAGGCGCCGGCGTGGGTGAAATTGTATTAGTGGCGGCGGGCAGCTCGGCCAGGCAGACAAAAGCAACGGAAGGCAAACCTGTTGATTCCGTTATTATGGCGATTGTGGATACGGTCGAAATAGATGGAAGCGTGCGTTATAGCAAAGATTAACTTTTATTTTTCGTCAATCCAGAGAATAGAAAACTGGATTCCGGACATTGTTGCGCAACGGCGCAACAATTCCGGAATGACGAGTTGGACAAAGGATCAATAAGATGACTATAAACGACCAACAAATTGATTCCATCATTGATCGCGTTGTCAGTCAATTAACGCTTGTTGATCAGCCAGACGTTGATCAGCCAGACATTGCGCGCCCCGTGCCACCGCGGCCTCTTGCTCAAAACAACCATGATGAATCCGATTTATCTATGCGTGGTTGTTTTTTTGATATTGAATCAGCTATTGCCGCGGCAAAGCAAGCGTTCGCAGAATATCAATTAGTTCGTGTCGCAGATCGCAAAAAAATTATTGATACGATTCGTGTCGTCTGTTTAGAAAACCTTTCCAAGATCGCAAAATTAGCCTGGGAAGAAACCGGGTTAGGTCGCGTCGAAGATAAAATCAAAAAAAATGAATTAGCTATTCGTAAAACACCGGGGGTTGAAGATTTAAAGCCCGAAGCATTTACAGGCGATGATGGTTTAACGTTGATGGAGCTCGCGCCGCACGGGGTGATTGGATCCATTACGCCCTGCACCAATCCGTCGGAAACCATCATTTCGAATACGATTGGAATGATTGCAGGCGGCAATGTCGTTGTATTTAATCCTCATCCGAGTGCAAAAAAAACCTCGATTTATACGATCAATTTAATCAATCAAGCGATTATTTCTGCGGGTGGCCCCCCTAATTTAGTGACGACTGTTTCAAATCCGACGATCGAATCCGCTCAAATCATGATGCATCATGCCGATATTAATTTATTAGTGGTGACGGGCGGGCCTGCGGTTGTTGCGGTAGCGATGAAGTCGGGCAAAAAAGTGATTGCAGCCGGCCCTGGCAATCCGCCCGTGGTAGTGGATGAAACGGCAGATATTGAAAAGGCCGCGAAAGATATCGTGACAAGTGCCAGCACGGATAACAATATTATTTGCATTGTCGAAAAAAATATTATTGTCACACCCAACGCAGCAGATGCTTTAAAAAAAGCATTAGTAAAACACGGTGCGGTCGAATTAAACAGTCATCAAGCAAGACGCTTGAAAGAGATTGTTGTTGAGGGCGATCATCCCAATAAAAAATGGATTGGTAAAGACATTCAATTGATTTTAAAAGAAATTGGCATGGAGGTTGAGTCACACAAGCGATTGGCGATTATTGACGTTGACGAACAACATCTGTTTGCGCAATTAGAATTATTAATGCCCGTGCTTCCCTTTATTCGCGCAAAGAGTTTTGATGACGCCGTGAATATTGCTTACCGATTAGAAGGCGGCCGTTTTCATACCGCTGTCATTCATTCAAAAAATATTGAGCATTTACATCAGATGGCGCGTCGCATGAATACGGCTATTTTTGTGAAAAACGGTCCTGCATTGGCGGGTTTAGGTTTGGGCGGCGAAGGACCCACCTCATTCACCGTGGCATCGCCAACGGGTGAAGGCGTGACAACGGCACGACATTTTGTGCGTATTCGCCGTTGTGTTTTAAGTGATGGATATTTTAGAATTACATGACAAACCGCATAACACATACAATAAAACAAGCCGGCGTCGTTGGCGCGGGCGGCGCGGGATTTCCTGCTTATGTTAAATTAGAAACGCATGTTGGCACGGTTATTGCGAATGGTTCTGAATGCGAGCCGTTGTTGGCGAGTGATCGTTACATGATGATCCAACAGGCGACTTGGATTATGAAAGGCTTAAAGGTGGCGATGCAAGCGACGGGCGCGAAAGAAGCGATTATCGGCGTGAAAGCGCATTATGAGCAAGCGGTTGCGGCGCTTTCTGCTGCGTTACCGCAAGATAACTCTATATGTTTGCATTTGTTAGAAAATTATTATCCGGCGGGCGATGAATTTTTATTGGTGTATGACGTGACAGGCAAGGTGATTCCAGAAGGCGGATTACCGCTCGATGTGGGCGTGGTCGTTTGCAATGTCACGACGCTCATGCAAATTGCGCACGCGATGGATGGAAAGCCAGTGACCGAGCGCGCGGTGACGCTGGCCGGTGAATTTCAATCGCCCAAAGTCGTTGTTGTACCGATGGGTACAACATATAAAGACTTAATTAATATTGCGGATGGTTTTACACGTAACGACGTGGTGCTGATCGATGGTGGTCCCATGATGGGAAAAATTGTTGACGATTGGCAAGCCGGTATAGCGAAAACCACGAGCGGGGTATTGGCGTTACCCAAAGATCATTTTATTGTGCGCATGATGACAAAAACATTATCGCAAATGGTGAAATTATCCAAAGCGGCATGCTGCCAATGTTTTCGCTGCACAGATTTATGTCCACGAAATTTAATAGGGCATCATTTATTTCCGCATATGACGATGCGAACCATTGATTACAATAATGCTGAGATGACAGATCATATTACCTCTGCGTTCTTATGTAGTCAGTGCGGCGTGTGCGAATTGATCGGTTGTGATTTTATGTTGCTGTCGCCGCGACAAATTTATGCAGCGTATCGAAAAGAATTGGTAAAAAAAGGCATCAAGAATCCGCACCGACGAACGGATTGCAAGGTGTCTTCGCAATTTGAAAATCGTAAGATTGCGATTCCGATGTTATTGAAGAAATTAGATTTAGAAAAATATGATATCGATATTCCGTTTGCCGGCAAAAAAGAGGTGGCCAACGTGCGCATTGCTTTAAATAGACATGTTGGGAAACCAGCGGTTGCTATGGTGCGTCCGGGACAAACCGTTCGTGCAGGCGATGTGATTGCAGCAACACCCGAAGATCAGCTGGGTACGGTATATCATGCATCGATTGATGGGACGGTGGTGGATGTTGCAGTGGATAGAGTGGAGATTACAAAATGAAACAACCCGCGCTAGGCATGATTGAATTCAAATCGATTGCACGAGGTATTGCAACAACCGATGCCGTTGTAAAAAAAGCACCGGTTACTGTCTTGACATCCAATCCGATTTGTCCGGGCAAGTATATGCTTATTTTTGCGGGAGCTGTGGCGGACGTCGAGGAATCATTAAAAGCAGGATTAGAACGGGGTGGTGATTTGGTGATTCATCATTTATTTATTCCCAATATACATCACGATATTATTCCGGCGTTTAGCGGTGCAACAAAAGTTAAAAAATTTGGCGCAATTGGTATTGTCGAAACATTTTCAGTGGCCAGTTGTGTTATGGCCGCCGACAAAGCGGCAAAAATCGCACCCGTTCAGTTGATCGAAATTCGTTTGGCCAATGGGTTGGGCGGCAAAGGTTATTTTGTGTTAACGGGTGAGTTAGCTGACGTCGAAGCGTCTGTTGATGCTGCCAAAACACATGCGCAGCAAGAAGGTTTATTAGCGGCCAGCGAAGTGATTCCCGCGCCGCATAAAGAGTTCATAGAAAAAGGTATATATTGGTAATATGCAACTCGCAAAAGTAATCGGCACGGTCGTTGCCACACAAAAACACGAGGGACTAAAAGGCTATAAAATGCTGATGATTCAACCGTTGACCGATAGCTTACAGCCATCGGGCAAACCGGTTGTTGCCATTGATTCCGTGCATGCGGGTTATAATGATTTAGTCCATTGGGTGTCAGCGCGAGAAGCGACACTGGTGATGGACAATTCTTTCGCACCGGTTGACGCAGCCATTACGGGTATCGTTGATGATGTGCATGTTGTGAGTGGTGGCATTAAAGACAAAGAAGAGATTTTCGCATGATATTAGCGCGCGTCAAAGGCAATGTGGTCGCAAGCGTTAAACATCCTTGTTATGAGGGGCAACGTTTGTTGATTGTGCAGCCGATCGACGAGAAGGGTACCGATATGGGCGATTCGTTTTTGGCATGCGATACAGCTCGATCAGCGCCGGGTGACGTCGTGTTGGTTGAACGCGAAGGCAATACGGCGAGGCAATTATTGGGAACCTCAGAAGATCCATTTCATTCCGTTATCGTGGGGAGGGTAGACAAAGTCGATGTTTATGAGTAACAATAAGTATATGAAAGATGACAAAAAGACAGACGACCTCGTTGAGCGTATTGCGCAGCGTGTTTTAGATAAGCTCGAAGGCTTAACGCCGAGCGAGCATATTCCTGAACTGGATTGCCAGCACTTAAAAACAGGCTGTATCAATTGCGGTTTATGCATCATTAAAAAACCAGCGACCGTTGATCATATCGTTAAAAACGGGGCATCACGCATTGGTGCGAACCCGGGCATTAATGGCGATTTTGATAAAGAATTGGCGAGCATGATTGATCATACGATTTTAAAACCCGACGCGACGCGAGAGGAGCTCATTCAGGTTTGTGAGGAAGCCAAAAAATATCATTTTGCAACCGTCTGCGTGAATTCGAGTAACATTGCATTAGTGGCGCGGCAATTGCGCGGTAGCGGGGTGAAGCCGATTGCGGTCGTTGGATTTCCGCTTGGCGCGGCGACGACGCATGCCAAAGTTTTTGAGGCGAAAGAAGCGATACATGACGGCGCGCAAGAAATTGACATGGTTATTAATATTGGCGCGTTGAAATCGCGCGAGTATCAAGTTGTACATGATGATATCAAACAAGTGGTCGATGCGGCCCGGCCTCATAAAGTTAAGGTGATTATTGAAACCGCACAGTTAACCTGTGAAGAAAAAGTAGAAGCATGTGTGTTAGCGAAAACCGCGGGCGCCGCATTTGTCAAAACATCAACGGGATTTGGTGGCGGCGGTGCAACCGTTGAAGATATTGAATTAATGCGAAAAGTGGTCGGGGCTGATATGGAAATCAAAGCTTCTGGTGGTATACGCACGAAAGAAGATGCAAAAGCAATGATAGAAGCCGGCGCGAATCGTATTGGCGCATCGGCGAGTGTTGCGATTGTGACGGGATCAACGGGCAAACAAAAAACGAAGTATTAAAACTTGTCATTTGAATATATTAAGGACTCTTTATGAATAACAACCCTTTCGAATTGCGCACATTAATTTTTATTGATAGTTTGCAACCGCAGTTGGCGCAGTTTATTGCAAAAGATAATCGTGTATATGACCCGGCGGAATATGATGCGGCGATGATGATTGAAATTGCGCCGGCGATGGAAATTCACCACATGATTGATTTAGCCTTGAAAGCAACCCATGTGCGTTTGGGATCGGTGGTGACAGAAAGACAATTTGGCATGATGCAAGTACAACACGCGGATCAGGGTGAAGTGATTGCTGCCGGGAAAGCTGTGTTGAGTGAAATGGGCTTGAATGAAAATGATCGCAGCCAAGTCAATATATTAACAAATAAAATTATTCGTGGCGTCGAGCAAGATCACGCGATTATGTTTACCGGTATGTCGCATGGCAACATGGTCTTATCCGGCGAGTCGGTTTTAATTATGGAAACAACACCGGCAGCCTATTTAACGATTGCGTGTAATGAGGCGCTAAAAGCGGCGAACGTTAAATTAATTCACATTCAACCCTTTGGCGCGTCGGGGCGATTGATCATGAGCGGGTCTGAATCTGAAATCGATTCTGCGGCGTTGGCAGCGCAACAAATTTTGCAGCAATTGAATGATGGGCAGGCGAATCGAAGTGGGAAACAGTTTAGTTAAGGATTCCCGTCATTCCTCGGCATGACAATACAAGAGAAACTGTCATCCCGCGGCTTGACCGCGGGATCCAGACCTTCGTCATACCGGCGAAAGCCGGTATCCAGTGATTATAATAACGGTACTCCGTTATTATAATCTTTAATATAAATTTCTGAATCCCGCGGTTAAACCGCGGCATGACGAGGTCAGTTTTATGGGCAACCGACAAACATATCTCATCAATCAAATCGTGGAATATGCGCATCGCCTTGATCAAAAAGGTTTTGTCGCGAATCATGATGGCAACATCAGCGCACGCTTCGACGATATATTGTTAGCCACGCCAACCGCGGCAAGTAAAATTACTATCACACCCGAGATGATTCTGACGTTAGATCAAACGGGCAAAAAACTCGAAGGACTTGGCAAACCCTTTTCAGAAATTCAATTACATTTGGCCGCGTATCAGGCGCGCGATACTGTTAAAGCAGTCGTGCATGCGCATCCGCCGTTTGCCACTGCGCATGGACTTGTGAATTTGCCATTAAAACCATTGTTGCCTGAAGCCATTATTTCGATTGGTGCGGAAATCCCCGTTGTGCCTTTTACAATGCCCGGTGAAAATCCAGCATTAATTTCCACCGCATTATCGCAGGCCGATGTTTTTATGTTGGCGGGCAATGGTGTATTAGCCGTGGGTGAAAATGTCGAGCAGGCTTATTTACGTTTAGAGCTTTTGGAACATGTTGCAAAAATTCAATTTTATGCAAAGCAGATGGGCGTACCAATGGAATTATCGGAAGAAGAGATAAATACGCTTTTGCAAAAACGCGCGTCAATTGGGTTGGGCCAAGCACCCCAGAAATCCGCTACTCGTCCTGTTTTGTTGGACGATATTAAGGCGCTGATCCGGGCAGAAATAGAAAATTCATTGGATGTTGAAACGTGAGTGACTTATAATCAATATGATGCATTAAATTGAATAGGGGGAAATATGAGTTCATTTGATTTAAACAAGTGGAAGCAAAAAGGCGAAGCACTTGTCGACAAAGTAAAAAAAAGCGGCGTGATCGACCGTGTGACGGAAGGCGTTAAAGAGGGTATTGGCACAATTTCTTCCAAATTGCGAAGCACGATGCCGCTTGAAATAAAAGAAAACATGAGCAAAGTTCAAATAACCATTCATGAAATTGTCGAAAAAAAACAAGCCGGCGATGATAATATTGATGGACTGATTCGACAAGCAGAACAGGATTTTCTGGCTGTGATAAGCGCTTGTCGTGTGGTAAAAAAAATAGAGCAAGCACCTAAATGATTATCATGTAAAAAACCTCAGCTCAGAGGGTGAGCGTGAACCGACATGCCATATCTTACAATTCTCAGCTCAGAGGTAAGCAGGTATTGTTAGAATGGGATGAGTGAGGAAGAAAACAGATTGTTTAGAATCAGATGAACGTGTTGCGTCCTCTGAGCTGAGGATAATATGTTATGAAAAGATTTATATTAGATTCTTCTGGGTATTCTCCGTATCCAATTAACATTGTTAGAGCCGAGGATTGTTATTTGTTTGATGATACTGGTAAACAATACGTTGATTTTGAAGGCGGTGTTTGGTGTGCATCCGTTGGTCATAATAATCCACGTATCAACACAATTTTAATTCAACAGTTAACAGCAAGCGGCGTTGCTCACTTGGGATATAGATACCAAAATTTGGATGTTGAAGAAGCTGGCGATGAATTATTGCGCGCTCTTAATTTTGGAGATGGAAAATGTTTGTTTCTTAATTCAGGAAGTGAGGCGGTTGAATATAGCGTGCAAGTCGCCAGGCACATTAGTAAAAAACCATTATTATTAACCTTAGCTGGAGCGTATTTATCTGCTTATGGGTCTTCTGGAACAAAGGGTGAGGATGAGTGGTATATTTTTGATTGGAGTCACTGTGCTGAGGGTGCGCGAGATGATCAGCTTCTTCAAAGTATTCCTTTCGATAGAATTGGTGGTTTTGTTTTTGAGCCAGGAAATAGCTCTGGCTTGGTAAAATTCCCTCCAGTCTGGTTGATCAACGAATTAGTTGCGCGTGTTCGACAAAATAGTGGGCTAATTATTGTCGATGAAGTTACTACAGGTTTTGGACGAACGGGGCGTTGGTTTGGGTTTAATCATTATCAGTTAAAGCCTGATATCGTTGCTGTTGGGAAAGGTTTAGGTAGTGGTTATCCCGTTAGCGCTGTAGTTATGCGCGCTCCAATCGTTGACGCTCTTATGCAAGATTCTTCTTGGCATTATGGACAATCTCATCAAAACAGCCCACAGGGATGCATTGTGGCAAGAGAGGTCATTAGGCTTATTCGAGACAAGCATCTAATTGAGCGCAGTGAACAGCTGGGATTTTATTTTGTGGAAGAACTAGCCAAACTAAAAAGCAAATATCCTTGTATCAAGGAGATACGCGGTAGGGGGTTAATGATTGTGATGGAATTGGTTAATTGGGCTTCGGTTACAGAACTTTATGAAGATCTTTTACATAAGGGATTTGTTGTTGGGTGCAAGCCAGTCGCTGGAATACTTCGCTTTTATCCACCACTTACAGTAACCAAAGAACTTATATCAAATCTTGTTGATAAGCTTGACGTGGCGTTAAGAGATTATGTTCAGCGCAGAGTTCAATTAGCAGGAACAGAATCTTTTTTTTAGTTCAAGACTGATGATAGGTAATATGGATGAAAGTCTCACGAGGCGCGAAAAAAGATAGGTGTTATGTTGAATGAAAGCAAACAAGCCATTTCCTTCGATCGCATTATAGTGTAGTAGCTCAGAGGTGGGCTGGTATTCTTTTCGCATGCGCTCAGCCCAACCTACGAGCTGCACAAAAATTCTTGTCATTTCGACGACTCCGCGCAAGCGGAGGAGGAGAAATCTTTTTGGATCGAAGTGTAATTGATGAGATTTCTCACCCGCCTTCGGCGGGATTCGAAATGACAATTTTTCAAATGCGGGACATATAGTCATCCAGATAATTATCCATAACAAATCATCGCCGATCTTAGGGTTATCTTTGAACGTTCTTCATTCGAGAAAACGCTTACATAGAATAACTATGCGCGCACTTTTCTTCTATCGCAACGTAAAAATCTGCACCCCTTCTGGGCGCTAGATGTAAAAGTTATTCCGTGCACGTTCCTTATCAGGAACTCACGTTATAACATATTGATAATATTTATTGTTTTACCTATTTAATCAAAATCTTCTTGACAATGCGCGTGAAATTGATAAAAATACGATTTTGCGAGTCAAATATTACCAATTCAAAGGCGCGTAAAATTAGAAATAACATGATTTTACGAGCGCAATCAGGCTAATATTGGAGATTAGTATGTTTCAGCATAATTTTATTGGGCGACAAGAAGAATTATCGAAGCTGGAATTATTGCTTAGAAAAAGAACTTCTAGTTTAGTTGTGCTTAAAGGACGGCGACGAATCGGCAAAAGCCGTCTTATTGCAGAATTTGGCAAAAATCGCTCTTTTTATATTTTTACAGGGCTTGCACCCGAGCGCGGGATAACTGCACAAACGCAACGGCAAGAATTTGCGCGTCAATTGGGGGAGCAATTCCAGTTGCCTGGTTTGAAAGGTGAGGATTGGGGGGATTTGTTTTCTGCTTTGTGGTCTCAAATTAAAACGGGTCGGATTATTTTATCATTTGATGAAATTTCTTGGATGGGGATGGGTGATCCGACTTTTTTAGGCAAATTGAAAAATGCTTGGGACAACCAATTCAGTACAAATCCTCAGCTAGTATTGATTTTATGTGGCTCAATTTCTGCCTGGATTGAGCATGAAATTTTGGGTAGTACAGGTTTTTATGGTCGTCCATCTTTGGTGCTCACATTAGAAGAGTTACCTTTAAACCAATGCAATCAGTTTTGGCAACAGGCGGGTGGGCATATTTCTGCTTATGAAAAGTTTAAGTTTTTAGCAGTGACGGGAGGCGTTCCGCGTTATTTGGAGGAACTTATTCCCAGCTTGTCAGCCGAGGATAATTTAAGACAACTCTGTTTCGAAAAAGAGGGGTTATTGTTTAATGAATATCGGCAGATTTTCTCACGCTCTTTTTTAAAAAAGAGCGAGAATTACCGTCAAATTGTACAAAGCATTCTAAATGGGAATAAAACATATCAACAAATTTGTCAATCTACTGGTTTGCAAAGCAGCGGTTATCTGAGCGAATATTTAGAAGAATTGATTTTAGCCGGCTATATTCAACGCGATTTTACTTGGCATATTGCAACGGGAGAACAATCTTCTCTGAGTATTTATCGTATTAGAGATAACTACTTACGGTTTTATCTGCGCTACATTGAATCAAATACGAGTCAAATCATAGCAGGATCGTTTGTCGGACGTAGTATGACCTCCTTATCGGGTTGGGATAGCATCATGGGGTTACAGTTTGAAAATCTTGTTCTGAATAATCGTGCTTTGGTCAAACAACGTTTAAATATTAAGCCAGAAGATGTTATTTTTGATAATCCTTTTTTTCAGAAAGAAAAGAAAAACCCAGGTGTCCAAGTGGATTATATGATTCAGTTACGGTTTGGTACTTTATTTGTTTGTGAAATCAAATTTAGTCGTCGTAAGATTGGCATGTCTATTATTGCTGAAATGCAGCATCGGTTAGAACATTTGCGGTTACCCAAAAGAATTTCTTATCGACCTGTTTTGATTCATGTGAACGGTGTGACGGACGAGCTAAGAGATAGCCGTTACTTTGCTGAAATTATTGATTTTGGTGATTTCTTGAAATCAGTATAATAATTTTCACTCAAAATAAAATTTTGTGATAGACTTCGGGGCATAAAATATATTTCAGCTCAGAGGGTGAGCATGAACCGACATGCCAGTGGCATGTCGCAGTCATGCGAACGACTGGCCATGGATGGCCAGGCTGGACAATCCCAGGGATGGAGAGGATGAACGTATTGCGTCCTCTGAGCTGAGACCGATTTGTTCGCATGAGCGAGGATAATTAGTTTAACCATACATATCGTTGGGCTTCGCATGCGCTTAGCCCAACCTACGAGCTATGTAAGTTATTTTTCGATTGAAGAACGTCCAAAGGTGCCTGTCAGATGGGATGCTAAATGTGGGATGCTAAATGTATCACTTATTCTGTGACAGACACTAAAGCGAGTAGAAACAAACAGGAGAAACCTTATGGCGTATGAAGAAGAATTGAT
>JBBTCW010000016.1:0-5010 GCA_038043025.1 Pseudomonadota bacterium
TGCTCCTAAAACATGCTATTTTGCTGAAGTTTTTTTTAGCTCGGGAATCGCTGGCTCCCGATATAAATCCCGATATAAAAAAGTCTAAAACAAATAAAGCCTTGTCTGTATAATGGTTTTATCATAAATCATTAACCACCCAATGGGTGCAACAAAAAAGGCTTCGAGATATACTACCCTATCAAATACAAACAACCAATGATCTTTTAACTTCTCGTGCGGGTTTAATCTGTATTGCTCAGCTGATGAACAATGTTGGGTTTACTGACTTGATCGATCGTCATTTTCCCCATCCACAGAACAATCGAGGATTTAAGCCTTCGGTATTTGTCACCGCCTTGGTGCTCATGTTACATGAGGGCGGCTCTTGCTTGGATGATCTGCGTCATATCCACGATGATGGCGCTCTTTCTCAATTATTTTCGATCAAAATACCCGAATCTGATTCCATGGGGGACTGGTTGAGGCGCGTTGGCTTAGACGGGGTAAAGGCAACCGAAGAAATTAATAAACCGCTTTTTTATTTTCATAAAAAATATCATCTACCCGCCATTCAAATCGTTAAAAATCTTAAAATTGAGCGAAAAAAAGAGGGCATTGAAATCATAAAGGCTGACGCGTTTTTAAAAGACCTCTATCTTTAATTAAAAATCGAGAACTGCGCATTTAGGCTTGCCGCCAAAATGGGAGAAACAACTTGCATTTTACCTTTTATAGGATATTTGAAGTTATGGTTTTGGCGCGGATTCAGCACCCGACGCCGACGCGCCAAGGTCAATCGCCTCTACTGCTGCTCCTGCTGCCACTACTTCTGCTTCCCTTAAATATTTCTTATATTGTTCGTCCTTCGCGGAACTAACAATCTTCAGTGCTCTCATCCTATCAATACCAGGGTCTCGTAAAATCATCATTATTTCTTGTAATGATTGTTCTTTAGTTACTGCTTTTATTATATCATTGTCCTCGCGTATTGCATCTGCAAGCTCCTTATAAATAAATTCATCATGGCTTAAAAAAGCCACGGCAGCTGGAAAGAGCGGATTGAATTTTTCGCTACTAAATAGCCCCGCGCTACTTAGCGCATATCCACTTCTGATAATTGTTCTGCATTGACCGGCTTCTCTTAGCAATTCCTCACGCTGATCCGCAGGGATTGCAAGCGGCTCCAGATACTGCTGTAGAATTCTGCCATTAGCGTCGATGGGATTTCCTTTGTCCCATGTGATAGTGGGAGCCGCAGCTTCCGCAGCTTCCTCCGCCTGTTTTGTGCCAGGCGCTTTGTTCTCCCAATAAGTATTTCTATTTTCTACTGTAGAAAAAGACACCCTGGTGATAACTTTCAATCCCGTTTTCCTATGTTTTTTAGCAAAGCCTCCGTCCGCCCCGGCTTGTTCATATCCGGATACCTTGTAGCCTTTCTCTAATAACCACTTCGCTAATTGCCCAGCAAAGCCTTTCGAATCTTGCAAATCCAATATTGCCCGCGCACAGGAACTCGGTTTCCAATCTGCATCACCTTCATTGCACATCGATAACGATGAGTCCATATCGATACACATCGCATAAATCTTAACTGGTTTTCCATCATGCACCTCCCATTTTGCTTCAGCAATCTTGCGTTTCAAGTTCTGCAGCAGAAAGTCTTTACCATTTTGTCCTTGTATAAAATAACAAAAAGTTTGTTCGGTATGCCTACAACAACCCACATCTCTGCCCGTTAATAATACCCTGCCCGGCAATTTAAAAGGAAAAGTCAGTAGTGCTCTAGCATGCTGTTTATCTTCCCGATAACTACCTCGAGTCACCACAAAACTGATGTCTATGGCCAAATAATTTCGTTCAAAACAATCTGATTTATAAAATTCCTTGTGTCGATCTGATTTTTCATCCTTTCCAATTAATTTCTCCACAACACTTCTATGACGCGCAAGCGCTGTGTGATCTGCGGGAATATCAACTGATTTGGGATGATGCGCTCCACCTGGCTGCTCATGTTTTGATATGTATCGAATCGATAAATCACGCGCCCACATTATACCACGCTCATCTGCATGAGCTCGTTGCAGAACAGTATCTTTCTTTCGTTTTGGCGGCATAGATATTCCTCTCTATATCTAAGAACATTTCTACATGACTTGCGCCAAACTTGCGCCAAACTTGCGCCAAAATCATGAAAAAAACTTATAAACAATTATATTTCATTCGTCTCTTATTTTTCTAATTCATTTTCAGCCTGCTGTAATGCGGAGGCTTCGACGAGCAATCCTTGCCGTTCATAACGTTTTCTCGTGCGGCTGAACTTAACAACCACGGCATATTTTTTGCTGTATTGTTTGGTGCGACGGGTAAGTGTTGCATTGCCTGCGCCCAGATAAACCAAATCATCAAAGCCAGCACATTTAAGACATAATACTTGATCTTGTTCTTTATACAGAAAACTTCCTTCGGGTAATTCTTTGTGGCATTGACTACATTGTGAGTTTTTAATGATCCAGAAAACTACTTGTTCCGGTGGTTTGTCTAATTTCTCTTGTAATTTCTGTTGTTTTTTCTCAGATAATAAAGGCGAGAGATAATGTGTACGATAAGCTTTTTCAATAGTAGGGTGGCCGCTTTTACTAAAACGTAATTCTCTTTTCGGTCCGCGTGTTCTTGCCAGATATTTTGTTTCACTGGCTTTTAGATTTTTTTGTTCTGCCCATTCTCGAAAGCATTTCATGGCCATACTGATTTTATCTAAGTTTACCTGAATGACGCTTTCAAGATAAGGCACTTGGCCTTTGCGCCAATCATCTAAATGGGCATACTGAAGATAACTAATTTCTAATAGTACATCAATTGCACTGACATAATTCTGTTCGTTTAACACTTTTTCTGCTGCTTGTCTGACACGCTGTTCGATTGTTTGTTTACTCATGATGCCTCTCCAAATGTCTTATCTAATAAATCCATTAATTTATGTTTGGGCTTATGTTGTTGACGCAATTGTACCAGAAAATTTTCCCATTGATCGCTTCTTGCGGCAGCCTGATACGCTTGTTTAACTTTCTTCAGCCAGCAAACGACCGCGTCATAATAGCGGGCTTTCGCTGGAATAATAATTTTATGAGCACGTTTCTTTCCTTGCTGAATAACCCAGTCCGGCTGATAGTTCATGACTGCATCCATTACACGCACCACAGTATTTTCTTGATAAGAACTAGATTTATCGACAGCTTGTATTGCATCATCAAGTAGTTTTTCTTTTAAAAAGATCTCAACCTTCGCTTCTTCTAAAAAAGAATCTTTTGAGTTACGTAAGGCAGTTAATAAATTTTCTTTAACGTTGTGTTTGTTGGTTTTTGGTGCCAACCGTAAGGCTTGCTCGTAGCGTTTTAATGAGGGCTGATCTTTGAAAGCGATGATTATTGCTTGTAAAGCTAATGATAGCTTCGCTTGGTTTTCTGCCAAATCACTTAACCAGTCGCCCAGATCGGATTTAGAGCCTGTTAATTGCAATCCAAGAGTTGCTACGGTCATTGCCTCGTCGATAACGCTTTGTTCTCGAAGTATCTGAGCAATTAGTAAGGCATCGTTTGATTTTTTTAAGTGTGCTTTGGCATAATCAACGGCTGCTTGAATTTGATTGTCCTGAATCATCAAAGAGCAAGCTTCTTTGACCATCTGTTTGGCTTGAGCTAAACGGAGACATTCGGTAAAACGCTGTTGTCTGGATAATACTTTTATACGAATATTGGTGAGAGTAGAACGATAGCATGATCCACAGGCATCACCATCAACTTCATTATCTTCTCCATCCCATTCTGCTGTATCAACAGCTTCACCATTGAGTACTTTCACTAAAGGCGGATAATCCCAGCCTTGTTTTAATGCTAATATGGCTTTTGAAAAACCATTGTCAATGCCATAGTCCGCGACTTCGTTATACCAGTCTTGCATTTTCTGAAGCAGTTTTTTTCTATCAAGTAGACTTAATTCGGCGCTTAAAATGGCTTCACACCAAGCATCGTCTAATTCATCAAAGAAATCACCGGTATCACCATCTGAACCATCTAATAGTGTCCAGTCTTTGACATAGGCTTTGGTTAATGCTGTTAAAATTACAATTGCATTGTTGCCATCATTTTTTTCAGTAAAAGCTTGGGCTTTGTCAATGATGGAACCTAAACTACGTACGACCTCAGCCACATGCCAATAAGCTTCTGAGGCACGCATACGATCAAGACTGTGTAAGAGATGTTTTGCTTCTTGCGCATAAGGCTTAGGATCAACCGCTGTTTTGCGCGCAGGCTGAGAAAGCGTTATGTTCTTGTCCTTATCTGTATGGCGCTGATCTGTGAGCAAAATAATCTGGCGATGCAGTGAAATATCTTGTGCGGCGAGCTGTTCAATCAATTCGCCTAATTGGGGTTTATTTAACCGCTGAAGTTTTTCGGCTAATCTCTCATTTTGGCTGATTTTGTCAGCCTCATGCAAACAAGTGAGCAATACAGCGATGGTATGTTTGCAATAGTTCCCTGCGTAAGGGCAATCACAGTCACAAGATTGAATACCGCCTTTATCAAATTGAATAACAACATGATAGGGATGATACTGGCTGCCTTCAACTTTTGCTTGAATTTCTTGGCCAGATTGGATGATGTCGGTAACCGCCCCGTTTTTGTAATAATCCTGGCCGCGCTGATAAATTGTATCACTATCAGCATAGCACTGGATTTTTTCTTTGGATAAACCGTGAATAATTGTCTGTTTTTTTACCATCTTTAAGTTTACCTTTCAACACATCAGTTCAGCCTGGTTCTCGATCACTGCTGGGTTAAATAAAAATCCCCGCCGCAAGCGGACGGGGTATTTTTATTATTTTATTTATCGCCCGCGCGGGAAACCCGCGCGGACGGCGACTCAAGGGGAGCGAACGCCCGCTCCCCTTGAGAATCCCCAGGCGTAATGTCCCTCGCTGCAAGCAGCATGGGTTTATACATAAGTTTATCATGATTTCAATCCTGGAAG
>JBBTCW010000017.1:0-7524 GCA_038043025.1 Pseudomonadota bacterium
ATTTTTAAGCCTACTTATGTATAAACCCATGCGGCAAGCCGCGGGGAAATCTTCATATTATGATGAGTATCAATTATTTTTCTGTCGCCATTTTTCCAATTCGATTATAGAAATTCCGATGCCCGCTATTCGAGACGGGCTCAGTTCTTTCAAGTCTTCTCTGATATCTTCCACAAACGCAGCTTGATCCGCTGCTGTAATATGTTGTCTGGCTTTATTTTCAATATATTTATCTAGTTTTTCCCCTGTTAACAATCGCGTCACAATATGGCGGATTAAATCACGTCGTAATTGGCGATAACGAACACGAATCTCATCGAGACCCACTGCATCTACTGCCACATCATAGAACTGACAAGTTCGTAAATAAGACGCCACATATAATTCTTCTAGTGGTTTTGTATCATTCAACTCATAAATCGCAGTTATCGCCAGCATATAGTCTGATTTGTCTATATCATTAAAGGATAGTGGCACATAATTATTTTTAATCAACGGGATATTCGCACTCAAACGAGCTGTGCGTTTGTTTACATCAACAAATGCCTGCAAATAAGAAATATGAATCAATAGGAAAAAGCTTTGCTCATAGGGATCATCAATCTGCACCGCCTTTTGACAAACAAGCTGTATCTGTTTTTCTAATCGATGCACATGATCCAATGGCATATAAGTAGATCCACTGACTCGTACGCCATAATCTCGCACTTTCCCTGCGTATTCTGTCGTCACTAATCCATCAGAAAGCAAAAAATGTAATGTGTATATTTCGCGAGATTCGATTTCTAATTTACCTGCATTTTCAATCAAATATCGAATCGCCTCTTTGTGATTGAGAATCATCACACGTTCTGTATCTAATTTGCCCTGCGCATTCGCGCCTTCTAAAATTAATCGTTGTGTCTCCAACAAGGAATATGTATTGCCTTCCAGTCGGGATGAATTATAAGAAAGATCAATCAGCAATCGATTGTAGATGCGATGAACATAAGTACCTGCAGGATCATGAGAATGTTGTCTTAAACCGGCCAAATATAATTGCTGACGTGTTGCAGCACTAAGATAGTAAGTTTTTCCAGGACAATAATTCTGTATCCATTCATAATGATAACTAACTGGTTTTCTCTCAAAAATAGGCCGACTAACATAAATGATCGCCGGTAAACTGTTCTGACTAAAATGATAAATTGTTTGAGGAGATGGTGATTGCGGCACATAATATCGCGCCGCACGTTTTTTCCCTGTTTTTTCTATAGCACCATCTGATACAAAAGCTGCCAGCCAACGACGTACCGTACGTTCTGAATAATCCGAACCTAGCTGCGTGATAAGTTCTTTCAAGCTCACTGGTGCTTTTTGAGCCTTCAACAAATCTAATACGGCCATTTTTTTGCAATTTATATTCATAATAGGCCAATTATAGCATAATACGGCCATTTTTGAAGACAATAATGGCCGTATTATGCCTGAAATGAGATGTTATTTCGTTGTCTTGTCGCTTGACGAGGCGTAACTATTCAGCGCAATCCAGGAACGTCCATATTTTGGCGCTTTTTGGTGAAAAATCTCTTCAAAATGCTCATGTACTATCGTGTACACTCCGCTTTTTCATCGATTTTTCACCAAAAATCATCCAAAATCTGAACGTTACCCGTGTTTCTGTTTTTGCGGTGAATAGTTACGACGAGGCAAAGAAACCCGAGGCTTTACATCCACCTGCAACTTAATCCCATCTTTGTTTACCATATCCTGTAAACATAATCGAACAAACTGGTTTTCTGCATATCCTAATTTTTGAGCAAAATTCGCCGCCGTTTTTGGACGGACAAATCGTCTGCCACATTCTAAATCACACATATATTGTTTAGATACATCAAGTTTTTCCGCAAATTCAGTTTGCGTCCATTCTTCGCACTTGCGGATCGCATTCAACAAGGCACCTAATGTTAATTCAGCATGAGAAATTCCCTGTAGTATTCTTAATGTTTCTCGCGTTTTTTTAGATTTAATACTCATGTTTTGTGACCCTCATAATTTCAATCAATTGAATATTGTTCAATCGATCAATTTTATAAATTGCTCTATACGCTTTGTTTAAACGTATAGAATACTGCCCTTTTCGTTTACCTTGTAACGCTTCATTACGATAACCTGGTACTTCGCTAATCGAGTTTAAACCACAGGTTCCTACCATCTCAATCCATGCTTGTAATTTAATTACAATATGAGTTGGGACAGATTTCACATCCTTCAATGCCCTTTTTGAAAGGACAACATCAAAAATATCTTTCATCAAAAATTTTCACTCCTTAATAATACCCTAAAATAGGGTACCCTTCAAGTTAAAAGGGATAAAATTTATGAATTTCAGGGAAATCTGATAGATAAAGAAGAAAGATAATTATAGCAGTATCTTCAACGAAGTAAAGAATCAGACCAAAGATTACAATCCCGGTGCCGCAGAAGCTGCTCCGGCAGCAGCCCCAGCCGCTTCAACCTCCATTTCAACAACACGTGCTCGCGCGGTCTTGAGACGTTTAACTTCTGCCCGCATTTTGGGATGTGCAAAAAACAATGGATATAACTCTTTAGGACAACAGTGCTTACTCTCACGCATTTTCCCCGTGCTATAAAGATAACTCATTTCACCAGCAACAAGTGTACGCACCTCGGGTCTATTCCCCACCACCATTGATGCCGCTAATTTTAAAGAATGCGTTTGCATCTTCATCAACAAAGCACGATGAAATTCAACTAATGCCATATTCGCAGGATCCGCCAGACGGGCTTTCTCTGTCATAACCACAAAAGTCAAATATTGTTGAGCCGTTTAAATAAAAATTTTTCTACAATCTTCCTGTCGTTTTCTTATTTTTATTTTTCTTGTTTTCCCTAGTTGCAGTTTTAACATTCACCCAATAACAAATCCACTAATGTTTTTATCGTGATCGCGCCACTGAACATGGTGCTGCTGGCGCGGGTCTTTCAGTTGGATCAGCAGCAAACAATCCTTCCAGCACTGTCTTATATTCAGAATAAACAGTACCGAAAGATATCTCCTTTATATAGTTTCGCAAATGCATTGCAATTCCATACGGGTTATGATTGCATAACGCGTCAGCTGTTCCTCGTAAAAACGCATGTGGAGCAGTTATTCGAGCTTTGATTTGATCGACATCAACCTGCAGACCCATAAGGCTCGTTAGAGTCGCACACCAATCAACTATATTTGCGACTAACAAACTCATTACCTCTTTATTTAGGCGCGAATTTCTCGGATATTGTTCTAATAAATGCACCGACACCCCGACCGCTAAATAAACGCGTACTTGCGCCGCCCACAAAGCAAAATGATTTTTGCCAAGTTTGGGAAGATACTCCTCCGTATTCGGCAAAGCCAAGCCCCCGACAACACGACAACTATTTAACTTATTTAATTCGGTTTGTTGCCATTCTTTATACACTTCAAGCAACCATGGCATAAAATTTGTGTCGTCTCCTGGCTTTAAAAGCTTCAAACATCGAGCAATTGTTGCATCGCATTCCGCGCCTCGTTCTACGGGGGTACCTAATTGATCCGCAATAAATTTTCTTGTCACCGTCTGCCAATCACATAATGCCATCTTCTCGCCATATTCCTTATGGGTACCTTTCTTTAACGTAAATGCGCAACGCGATGCTTGCGACATTGCGGCGGTGAACCGCGTCAACTCGTCAGATCTAGCAACTCCACGTGGCGGCGTAGCAGGAGCAGCCCCTCCCCCTCCATCACTGAGAGCCCCCTGCGCAAGAGAAGCATCTCCGCTTTCCACGTCAGAACCCGCTGCTGCGCTTCTAGAACGTTCAATGAATCGTCTTGCTGCTTCAAATATATTATCTGGTGTACTATCATCATCCAAATTTAATACGATTTTTAATTTACCCAAAGCATCAGAATCCTTATCCGCTTTTGTAAACAACATCATCCTTCTAGTATTTGGCGCCAACTTAATAAAGGCATCAATTATTTCTTCTACACCAACACTTCTTGGATCGGAAAATTCCAATAAAATTGCAATGTTTCTCAGTAGATGTTTCTCCCTTAGTTGATGAGAGCCTGGCTCGCCTGACGGTGACTGTGGCGGTGTCAGTGCCGGTTCGCCTACTTGTATCTCATCATCTTCTTCGATCTCTGCTTCTTTCCCAGCAGCGTCACTAGCAGCACGAGGAGCTCTGACTTCGTCGCCAGCAACAGCAGCATCACGAACATCATCACCGCGTGTGCGTCCGGCTCCGCCGCCGCCTCCAGCTGCTTCATCCTCCATTTCAACAACAGGTGCTCGCGCGGCCTTGGCACGCTCAACTTCTGCCCGCATTTTGGGATGTGCAAAAAGCAATGGATATAACTCTTTAGGACAACAGTGTTTACTCTCACGCATTTTCCCCGTGCTATAAAAATAACTCATTTCACCAGCAACAAGTGTACGCACCTCGCGTCTATTCCCCACCACCATTGATGCCGCTAATTTTAAAGAATGCGTTTGCATCTTCATCAACAAAGCACGATGAAATTCAGCTAATACTGTATTCGCAGGATCTGCCTGACAGGCTTTATCTGTCATAACCACAAAAGTCAAATATTGCTGAGCCGTCCAAACACGTGCAAAAAACTCCGCTGGCGTCGTAATTGCAGACGCAGGAGGTCGATAATCGACTGGAAATTTGGCACCAATTACAACGGCATTTTCTAACACCGTTGGACACAGCGTTAATAGCCCAGTAAACCCTGGTCTCGCAAAATCTCTACCGATGCTTTCGCCATGTTGCAAGAAGCAGGCGATAAGAGCGTTATTTCTAACACTATAATAGTCAATTTTCATCCCCATCCCCATCCCCATCCCCATCCCCATTTGCATTGCCACTTGTAACGAGGTCATCCCTTCCTTATTTCTCGCATCTATTTCCGCACCATTTTTTAACAATAATTCTGCTATGTCTACTGCAATGAATCCTTTTTTTTGTTCATCACAGTCTGCTCTCATATCTGCTCCGCTAAATGGCACTGTAAGATGGAGTGGCGTATTTCCTTGGATATCAGTTTCAGTCGGATCAGCCGAGAGTAATAACAATTCTTTCACCATTTTTAATATCCTCGAATGTCTCGAATATACAGATAAGAGTAATGGCGTCATGCCCTCTTTATCTCTTAAATTTAATCCTCCTGTCCCTTCAAATAAAATTTTTGCTGTTTCAACATCACCGTGCTCAGCTGAAACATGTAGTGGTACTCGACCCTCTCTATCTCGCCGTTTCGGATCAGCTCCATTTCTCAATAATATTTTCATAATTTTTGCTAACCCTTGACTTGCCGCTTCATGCAACGGTGTGTATCCTATTTCATCGGGAATATTTGGATCTGCACGCGCAACAGATAATAACCACTCAACCACAGCTATATTATCTGATTCCCACGACCTATCTTTTACAGAATAATTGCACACCGCCAAATGTAAAGGCGTATTGCCATCTGCATCTGGTTGCACTAAAGTCAAAGGAGGAACAGCGTTTGATAAGCGTTTAAGCAAATCCAAGTTCCCTTGTCTCGCTGCCTCATGTAGAGGCGTTCTGCCTCTTGGACCTACTGCAAGCGGATTAGCGCCATGATCCAATAAAAACAGAGCTACTTGTTGATGCCCTTGCTGCACAGCTAAATTTAGCGGTGTATTACCTGATCGATCTCCTTTATCACATTTGTCACCCATCCTTGGGATAAGTAATTCAGCCATCTCTATATTGCCAACCTGCATTGCATAATGCAGCGGCATTTCACCATCCGCATTTATTGCAGTTGAATCAGCACCATGCTCTAACAAACATCGAGCAAGAGCAACATCGCCAATAGTCGATGAAAATTCAACAGGCGTGCTATCATGGCCAACTGTCACTGCAACATGTAATGCAGTCCATCCATCCTCATACGACTCATTCGGATTAACACCATGCTTTAATAAAAATCGAGCAATCTTTAATTTTTTTTCTACGATAGCACAACCTAAAGGTGTGAGTCCTTTTGTGTCCGGTTTATTTGCCTCTGATCGAGGAAATAAAAGCTTCACCAGATCAAGCCGATCAAGCTGTACAGCCAGAAGCAAAGCAGTTCGACCATACAAATCTGTTGCATTCGCATCAACGCCCTCTGCTAACAAGCGAGAAATCTTTTCCGTATCTCCTTGCTCAACTGCCCGATGTAATTCTGTCGTGAGTGGCATGGTAGTAGCCTCTTGGATTGAAAAACGAAATTGTACCCTTCTTTGGTTAACAATCCAATTATTAATTCGATTGATATTAAAATATCCATTTTTTTCAGCTATTCCCGCTAAAATTGAAATGGTTCCGCAGGATGCCTGTCAGATGGGATGCTAAATGTATCACTTATTTTGTGACAGACCCTAAGTATTCTTATTCACTGAATATAGTTTTTATGTCAGAATGGGAGTCTTCAAATCTATTAATAGACGGATATTTTATGTCAGAAATTATCATTTACAAAGCCAAAAATGGGCATATCGAGCTAAAAGTTAACTTATTTGAGGAAACCGTCTGGCTTACCCAAAAGCAACTGTCTGATTTATTTGATAAAAACGTCAGGACAATTTCGGAGCACATCAATAATATCTTCAAGGAAGGTGAACTGGATGAAGGTTCAGTTGTCCGGAATTTCCGGATAACTGCTACTGATGGTAAGTCCTACGATACAAAACACTACAATTTGGACGTGATTATTTCAGTTGGGTATCGTGTTCACTCAACGCGTGGTACTGAATTCAGACAATGGGCAACGGCCGTGCTAAAAGAACATTTAATTGAAGGGTATACTCTGAATGAAAACCGCCTCGCGGAACGTGGCGTGAAAGAACTCCAGCAATCTATTGAACTACTACAAAGGACACTGACACGAAATGACTTAGTGAATGACATTGGCATTGAAACGATTCAATTAATCATGAGCTATACCAAAACATGGCATTTATTACTTGCTTATGATGAAGACGAACTGGCACTACCCGATCTAGGTAAGCCAGCGATTGCAGTATTAAATTATGAAATAGCTGCACATGCCATTAAAACATTAAAGACAGATCTCGCTGCCAGAAACGAGGCAACCGCTCTCTTCGGTAATGAATGCGCACAGGGTCTTCAAAGTATTTTAGGTAATATCGAGCAAACCTTTGATGGTCATCCGCTTTATAAAATCGTCGAAGAACGTGCCGCGCATTTATTGTATTTTATTATTAAGGATCATCCCTTTAGCGATGGCAATAAACGCATTGGCTGTTGATGCCTCAAACACCATGAGAAAAGTCTTGCTAGAATTCACTGATGACAATTACAATACTGAAAAGGTAAAAATATGAACATGATATTGATGCTTATTGGGAGTCTGGTAGCACTTTCAGTGGTTATTCTCGGATTGACTTTATCTCATTATTTCCCAAATCCCGATATAGAAAAAGCTAAAACAAATGAAGCCTTGTCTGTATAATG
>JBBTCW010000018.1:0-13877 GCA_038043025.1 Pseudomonadota bacterium
GACTGCGACATGCCACTGGCATGTCGGTTCGCGCTCACCCTCTGAGCTGAGGATTATAAGAGGATTTTATGATAACATCTCTTCCGCGTGTGCCAGCGTTTGCGCCGTGATTTTTATGCCGCCGGTCATGCGGGCGATTTCTTGAATTCTTTGTGCGCGATTTAATAGCGCTATTTTAACCGCGGTGGAATTGTGTTCGGTTGTTTTTGTCACTTGATAATGATGATGCGCTTTGGCAGCGACTTGCGCTAAATGCGTGATGCATAGCGTTTGTGTCTTTTTGCTGAGTTGCTGCAATAATTTGCCAACAATTTCTGCTGTTGCGCCGCCAATGCCGACATCTACTTCATCAAAAATTAATGTCGGCGTGTTGCTGTATTCTGCTGTGATGACTTGAATAGCCAAACTAATGCGCGACAGCTCGCCGCCAGAAGCGATTTTGTTGAGTGGCGCAGGGGGGTATCCGGGGTTAGCACTGACCATAAATATAATTTTTTCTAAACCGTGTGCGGAGAGTTCTTGTTGTGTGTCAAATTGAATTTCAAATACACCGCCTGGCATGCCTAAATGTTGCATGTTGTCGCTAATCAATGCATTTAGTTTTTTAGCTGCTTTTTTTCGGCCGTCGGATAATTGGTTGGCGACTCTGTAATATTCTTTTTCAATTTTTTGAATTTGCGCTTGTAACTTCGCTAAAAGTTCGTCTTTATTTTCTAATTGGCCGAGTTCGGCTTGCATGGATTGATGTAGTTCGGGTAATTCTTCGGGTTTGATGTGATGCTTGCGCGACAAATCATAAATTTTTGACAATTTTTGTTCGAGCCAATTTAATCGTTCAGGATTTAAATCTGTCTGATCTAAAAATTGGTTTAATTCATTGAGCGCCTCTTCGCTTTGAATTGAGGCGCCATTTAACAATTCGGCGGCAGCTAATAATTTAGGGTCAAATGCTGCGATGGATTGCGTTGCTTGATGAGCGGTGATTAAGAGTGATAAAACTGAGGGCATATCATGATGATCCAGCGCCTCAATCGCGGTTTGACAATTTTGCAATAATTGATCGGCATTGGATAATTGTTTATGTTCTTTATCGACGGCTTGAATATCTTCGACAGTGACGTTTAATTCATCGAGTTCTTGAATTTGATAAGTTAAGAATTCAATGCGCGATGAGGCATTTTGATTCACTTGATCTAAATGATCAACGTCTGCTTGCAGTGTGTGCCAATTATTATAGAGGCGTTGTATTTGTTGCGTCAGCTCGCCATGTTGCGCAAAATCATCCAGCAATTGTCGTTGTTTGTGCGCTTGTGTGAGCGTTTGAAATTCATGTTGTCCATGAATATCCATTAACATTTCACTGAGTTCGCGCAAGGTTTGCAGCGTGGCCGGTGAGCCGTTGATATAACTCTTGCTGCGACCGTCCTTATGAAGGATGCGTCGCACCATGCATTCATTTTCATTGTCGATATCATTTTGTTGCAAAAATGTTTTTGCAAGCGGAATATTTGTAATGTCGAATAATACGGCAATTTCGGCTCGATCATTCCCTTTTCGAATGACATCGGTTGATGCGCGTTTGCCTAAAGCCAATTCCATCGCGTCGATGGTAATGGATTTGCCTGCGCCTGTTTCACCGGTTAAGACATGCATGCCTTCTTGAAATTCTAAATGGAGTTCATCGATAATCGTAAAGTTTTTTATGTAGATTTCCGTTAACATTGGTTACATTTAACCCCAGTGTAATTTGCTGCGCAGTGTCTCGAAATAACTATAATCAATCGGGTGAATGAGCCGCAAGCGTTCTTTCATTTTTTTAATCTTGACGGTTTGATTAGCTTCAACCGCAAGATAGATATCGCTGTCGCCACTGATGTAGGCGGTAATCTTGTTTTCTTTTGTGACCGTAATGGATAAATCTGCATCGGCATCAATAACAATCGGACGACTGGTTAATGTGTGCGGAAACATAGGCATTAAAACAATTGCATTGAGGGCAGGATGCAAAATGGGACCGCCGCCTGATAGCGAATACGCTGTTGAACCTGTCGGTGTTGAAACCATTAATCCATCGGCTTTATGGTGACACATAAATTTATTATCGACATAAATGTCAAAGTGAATCATTTTCGCCATAGTTTTTGATGAGAGCACCATTTCGTTGACGGCGACACAGTGGTTGTTGTTAACTTGTGCACTGAGCAAGAAGCGCGTTTCTTCATAATATTGACCGTCCAGTATGGCCAATAAGCGGGTTTCGATTTCATCTGGACAAATGTCGGTTAAAAAGCCTAAGCTGCCACGATTGATGCCTAAAATGGGCAAATTTTGTTTAACCACTAAGCGGGCGACATGCAGTAAACTGCCATCGCCACCCACAACGATGAGTAAATCGCAATGCTGATGCATGTTCGGAAGATCTGCCGTGGTGAGATCATTGCCAGGTAATAGGTCATCTGTTTTGGTTTCGAGCACAATTTCGAGCTTTTTGGCTGATAAAAAATCGACCAAACCATGCAATGTTTGTGAAACAGGGGTAGTATTGCGTGTGGCGATGAGGCCAATGCGAGTAAATTGTTTTGTCATACACAAATAATAACGAATTTTTTGCAGAATTGCTCGAATTTTGTAGAATGTGGTGTCTTCATTCAAGAGGGGCATGTATGGGTTCTCAGTTGGACGAACGATCATGGCAGTTATTGCAGCAGTTGATTCGTCGTTACATTCATGATGGCCAACCGGTTTCTTCAAAGACGTTGTCTGAGGTGCCTGAAATTGCCTTGAGTTCTGCGACGGTTCGACATGTGATGGCTGATTTAGAACAGTGTGGTTATGTGGTTTCGCCGCATACATCGGCGGGTCGCATTCCGACAGAGCAAGGCTATCGTTTATTTGTCGATCATTTGCTGACAACCGGTTTATCTGCCTGTGACGATATTGAGCATTTAAAAGAACGATTAGAAATACGGCAGAGTACAAGCGATTTGTTAAAAACAACCTCGGAGTTATTATCGGACATGACGCATTGTGCGGGTTTAGTGACGGTGCCCAAACATAATCATGTTAATTTAGAACATATTGAATTTATTTCTTTAAACCAGAAGCGCGTGTTAGTGATTTTGGTGTTTAGCAATAATGATGTACAAAATCGCATTATTCATACGGATCGATCCTATACCGCACAAGAATTACAGCGCGCGGCCGCTTTTTTAAATCAAGAGTATTTGGGTAAAGATTTAATGGCCATTCGCGCTGCATTGTTATCGTCGATGCAACAAGATCGTAAGAGCATGGATGATTTAATGCATATAGCCATTGTCATGGCCGATCAGGCATTAAAAGTTGATTTGTATCAGGATGCCTATTTAATTTCGGGGCAGTCGCACTTATTAAATAGGGCAGATATGACGAATATTGATTGTTTGCAGGCGTTGTTTGAGGCGTTCAAGCAAAAGCAAATATTGTTAGGGGTGTTAAATCAGTGTATACAAACGGATAGCGTACAGATTTTTATAGGCAAGGAAGCGGGATCGGATGTATTCGATAATTTTAGTTTTGTGACAGCGCCTTATATGGCGGGCGATGAAGTATTGGGGGTGTTGGGCGTGATTGGGCCGACTCGTATGCCGTATGATAAAGTGATTTCGGTGGTGGATATGACCGCTAAAATGTTAACATCAGCCTTGAAAAGTGTGCAATAAACCCTTATGTTCTGTGGAAGAGGTATTGATCATGACGGACAATCGTAAAAATAATCTTTGGAATAATGAAAAATTGCGTGGCAATAAACCGGCGGCGCAGCAAGACAAACCGTTACAGGAGGGAGATCCCTTGTTAGAAGAACAAATCGAAGAAGAAATTAAAGATATCGAAGCGCTTGAAAAAGAAGTCGAACAAAATATTGCGGATCATCCGACGATACTTGAGTTGCGTACTGAAGTCCAGAGTCTAAAAGATGAATTAAAAGACAGTCATGATAAATTATTGCGAGCGCATGCCGAGATGGAAAACGTGCGTCAGCGTTCTGTGCAAGATATTGAAAAAGCGCATCGCTATGGATTAGAGAAATTCATTAATGGGTTGTTGCCGATCGCGGATAGTTTAGAGGCATCATTAAAAAATTGTGCAGCGGAAAATGATCCGGTGATAGATGGCGTTAAATTAACATTGAAAATGTTCTTAGATGCGCTCGATAGATTTGGTGTTAAACAAATTAATCCACAGAATCAAAAGTTCAATCCGCAATTACACGAAGCGATGTCGATGCAGACATGTGAAGATGTCGAGCCAAATGTTGTGATCGATGTGATGCAAAAGGGGTATGAAATCAATGGTCGGCTGATTCGTCCAGCGTTGGTGGTGGTGTCGAGTTAAGTTAGGATTGTAAAAGGAGAATGCTATGCGTATTAGTGTGTATGAGAGAGGATCAGATTCTGGAAAATTCAAATTTAATGTATTTGTAGATCCTGTGGGATCAAGCATGCAAGTTGGCAGTACCATCTTGCAAGCCAACCGAGGTTTTGATGTTAATCAAGACTTTGCTAAAGTATTTTTTGGATTAACGCAAACTGGTGTGTGCAGTTCTGGTGATAAGTGGAAAGAGGCTTCAAAATTCCTTAACAGTGCTTTTTTGCACGGGCTTAAAAATTATCGAGCATCGCGTGAGTCGTTTTCTTATGTGGGGTATCCACAACTTGATTTTTTAAGAGACGTCTTGAGGGTTGAGCCTGGGTTTAATTTGCATATTATTGATGGCAAGGATCAGCCCTGTCACGTTTATGAAATGGTGTTTTTTTGTCGACGAGCATCAAAGAAATTTTATGATAAGCGTGTTAATCAGACAAGGGAAGCAGGTGATTATTACGCTGCGCATTTAGCATTAAGGTTTTTTATTGGCGCGATCTTTGATATTTCTGATACAACAAGTCGTTTTGAACATGAGAGGGATCAGCTGGTTAACCCAACTTACACAATAGAAATTAATTTTCATTTAAATTTCGTGAAAGGTGCGGGTGTAGCTGTAGAGAATGATTTATATAAAAAATTAAGAGGTGATATGCCGAACCTTGTTGAGTTGACAAGACAGTATAATTTATTATCACGCTCAACCAAAAACGAGTTACCGCGTGTCGTTTATTCCCGAGCGGATTCTAGTTATTGTGGTGATGCTGATCAGTATACATTTACCAAAAAAGAGAGTGCTAAAGGTAAATTTAAGAAGCGTGATATTTATCGCGCCGATTCTCCTGAGCGCATCGTTCAATATTTTGAAGTAAAGCAAACCGAAGAAACGCGAGGGGTATTGTGCGAAGGAGCAGGACGGGTGTCTCCGACAATGATTCTGATGCCCGCCGCTGAGCCCTGTCGTTTTTTTAATACATTCAAGGGGTGTCGCTATGGCGATCAATGTCAGTTTTCACATGATGTCGAGGCGCTACGATCTTCTGTTGAATGGAGATTCTAACCTCTTATTTTGGCTAAATTGTAAATACGATTTACAATTTAGCCGATTTTTTTGATCAGAAGATGTTTGATTTTTCTCTTTTTTTTCATTGAAAACAAAAATCTTGCCCCCATATAAGGATTCAAGACAGATTTTGGTTAAATTTAAAACGAACAGGAGCAAAAGAAAATGGTAGATATTATCGGAATTGACTTGGGAACGACCAACTCATGCGTAGCGATTATGGAAGGCAAGAAAACGCGCGTGATCGAGAACATCGAGGGTCGCCGTACAACCCCGTCCATTGTGGCTTATACGGACGCTGGCGTTTTATGTGGTGAAACCGCCAAGCGCCAAGCGGTGACTAATCCAAAGAATACGATGTATGCGATCAAGCGACTGGTGGGTCGTAAGTTTCAGGATGATGTTGTTCAACGCGACATTGGCATGGTGCCATACAAAATTGTTCAGGCGGACAATGGTGATGCGTGGGTTGAGGCTAGAGGTGAGCGGTTAGCGCCTCCGCAGGTTTCCGCAGAAGTGTTGCGCAAGATGAAAGAAACGGCCGAAAACTATTTAGGTCGACCGGTCACACAAGCGGTGATTACGGTGCCGGCTTATTTCAATGATTCACAGCGTCAAGCTACAAAAGATGCAGGTAAAATCGCGGGTCTTGAAGTGAAACGAATCATCAATGAGCCGACGGCAGCGGCATTGGCTTATGGTTTGGATAAACATAAAGGCGATGCGACGATTGCGGTATACGATTTAGGTGGCGGTACGTTTGATATTTCGATTATCGAAATAGCGGATGTCGATGGCGAACATCAATTCGAAGTATTATCGACAAACGGCGATACATTTTTAGGGGGTGAGGATTTTGATAAACGCGTCATTGATTATTTAGTCGATGAGTTTAAAAAAGATAGTGGCATTGATTTACGCAATGATTCGTTGGCGTTACAACGACTCAAGGAAGCGGCTGAAAAAGCAAAAATTGAATTGTCTTCAACGACGCAAACGGATGTTAATTTGCCCTACATTACGGCGGATGCAAGCGGTCCAAAACATTTAAATATTAAAATTACGCGCGCAAAACTGGAGTCGTTAGTGGATGATTTGGTACAGCATACGATTAAACCGTGTGAAATCGCATTGAAAGATTCAGGCAAAAGTCTGAGCGATATTTCAAAGGTGCTTTTAGTCGGTGGCCAAACACGTATGCCGAAAGTGCAAGAACTTGTGAGAGATTTTTTTGGTAAAGAGCCTAGTCACGATGTCAATCCGGATGAAGCGGTGGCGATTGGTGCTGCTATTCAAGGCGCTGTGTTGTCGGGCGAAGTGAAAGATGTGTTGTTATTGGATGTCACGCCGTTATCATTAGGGATTGAAACCTTAGGAAGCGTGATGACAAAATTAATTGATAAAAACACAACGATTCCAACCAAGGCAAGCCAAGTGTTTTCGACGGCGGACGATAATCAAAGTACGGTGACGATTCATGTGTTACAGGGCGAGCGTCAAATGGCAACGGCGAATAAATCGTTAGGTCGTTTTGATTTAGCGGGCATTCCGCCAGCGCCGCGCGGCATGCCGCAGGTTGAAGTTACATTCGATATCGATGCCAATGGTATTTTAAACGTATCTGCAAAAGATAAAGCAACGGGCAAAGCGCAATCGATTGTGATTAAAGCGTCGAGTGGTTTGTCAGAGGATGAAGTCGAAAAAATGGTGAGAGATGCGCAAGAGCATGCTGACGAAGACAAAAAATTTCAAGAACTAGTTAACACGCGCAACCAAGCGGACGCCTTGCTTCACAATGTTGAAAAAACTTTGAAAGAATCAGGTGATAAAGTTGAAGCTAGCGAAAAAGCAGCGATTGAAAAAGCGGCAAAGGAATTGAAGGATGTGTTGAAGGGCGATGATAAAGCACTCATTGACGCCAAAGTGCAAGTTTTAACACAAGCGTCTTCGAAGATGGCTGAGCGCATGTATAAAGAAGCTGGCGCACAGCAACAAGAACAGCCTGGCGCAGAACAAGCCAAAACGGATGATGTGGTTGATGCGGAATTTGAGGAAGTGAAGGACGAAGAAAAAGATAAGTAACAATTAGCTGTCATCCCGCGGACAAGACCAGCGGGATCCAGTAGAATTCTCCTGGATGCCGCGGTCAAGCCGCGGCATGACGGGGTGGTTATAAATAGGGTGCCGGCACCTCATTAGAAGTGCCGGTATTCGTTTTTGTAATAGGGAAAAACCATGTCACAGCAACAAGATTATTACGATATATTAGGTGTCGCGCGCAACGCCAGTGATGCCGAAATAAAAAAAGCTTTTCGTAAGTTGGCGATGAAGCATCATCCTGATCGTAATGCAGGCAACAAACAATCTGAAGAAGAATTTAAAAAAATCAAAGAAGCCTATGATATTCTTTCTGATGCTGAAAAACGTAAAATGTACGATCAATTTGGTCATGCCGGCGTAAACCAGCAAGGATTTGGTGGTGGCGGTGGCCCGGGGATGAATGTTAATTTTGAAGATGTGTTTGGCGACATCGGCGATATTTTCGGCGATATTTTTGGGGGAGGGGGTCGTTCACGTGGTCGACGTCATGCCTCCGGTCAACCGGGCGCGCATTTGCGTTATGAGTTAACAATTTCATTGGAAGAAGCCGTGTTTGGTGCAACACGCCAAATTAAAATTTCTACGCTAGCAAAATGTAAAACTTGTGATGGTTCCGGCGCTAAAAAAGGCAGTAAGCCGACAAAATGTTCCAAATGCGAAGGTGCCGGTCAAATTCGCGTGCAACAGGGTTTTTTTTCAATTCAACAAACTTGTCCAACCTGTCATGGTCGTGGGCAAATGATTGGTGATCCGTGTTCGGATTGTCATGGTCAAGGACGTACGCAACAAACCAAAACGTTGTCCGTAAAAATTCCTGTGGGCATTAACGCCGGCGATCGCATTCGTTTAACGGGCGAAGGGGAGGCGGGCACGCAAGGTGGGGCTGCGGGTGATTTATATGTCGAAATTAATGTTGAACCGCATGCATTATTTACGCGTAAAGGTAATGATCTATATTGTGACGTACCTATTGATTTTACAATGGCGGCATTAGGTGGTGAATTGGATGTGCCGACACTGGAGGGACGCATTAAGTTGAAAATACCGCCCGAAACACAGACGGGCAAATCGTTTCGCTTGCGCGGAAAAGGTGTAAAATCAGTACGCGATGGTTTGAAAGGTGATATTTTCTGTCGTATCATGGTAGAAACACCGGTACGCTTAAAAGACACACAAAAGCAATTGTTGTTGGAGTTGCGCGAGCAATTGGATAAAGATGCCGTGGATCATCGCCCGCAAGCGCATGATTGGTTTAAGACTGTGAAACAGTTTTTTGATCAGTTTAAGAAGAACTAAATATTTTTTATGAGGGACGACACATGGACAGAGTACCCATGACCGTAAAGGGTGAAGTGGCATTACGTGATGAATTGCAGCGATTAAAGCACGAGGATCGGCCTAATATTACGAAGGCGATTGCGGAAGCCAGAGCGCATGGTGATTTGAAAGAAAACGCGGAATACCATGCAGCACGCGAGCGGCAAAGTTTTATTGAGGGACGCATTCAAGATATCGAAAGCAAGTTATCGCGCGCACAGGTGATCGATATTACTAAAATCCCACGTCAAGGTCGCGTTGTGTTTGGTTCGACGGTTCAGTTATATAATGTGAATACGAGCGAAGAGGTGGCGTATCACATTGTTGGCGAAGATGAAGCGGATATTTCAAAAAATAAAATTTCCATAAATTCACCGATCGCGCGTGGCCTGATTGGTAAATCAGAAGGTGATGAAGTCACTATTGTGACGCCAGGCGGCGACATTCATTATGAAGTGACGGAAGTTCAATATGTCTAATGCCTCTTATTATGACAAAATCTAAAAGCAGTAAAAACTGGCTCATCGAGCATTTCAAAGACGGCTATGTCAAACAAGCCAAAGAGGCGGGTTATCGCGCGCGGTCTGCATATAAATTATTGGAAATTCAGCAAAAAGATCATTTGATTCAGCCGGGGATGATCGTTGTTGATTTGGGTGCAGCACCAGGGGGATGGTCACAGGTGGCGGCTGCGTTGCTGAAAGGACAAGGCCAAGTGATCGCACTTGATATTTTGCCGATGGATCCCATTGGTGGTGTGGATTTTATTCAGGGTGATTTTACTGATCCTCAAGTTTTTGATGCGTTTTTGCATCGATTGGAGGGGCGTCAGGTAGATTTAGTTTTATCCGATATGGCGCCCAATTTGAGTGGTATTTCGGTGACGGATCAGGCGAGATCGATTTATTTAGCGGAATTGGCGTTAGATTTTGCTGGACGAGTGTTGAAGCCGGAGGGTAGGTTCTTGACCAAGGTTTTTCAAGGAGCCGGCTTGCCGGCTTACCGTAAGGCTTTGGAGGCGACATTTAAAAAAGTGGTGGTTCGCAAGCCAAAAGCATCACGTGATCGTTCTGCTGAGATTTATTTGTTGAGTGCCAAGAGCGAGCGGGCTGTAAATTAGAGCCTGAGTTAGGTATTATAGAGCTTTATTCATCTGACCAGAGGGTAATACATTGCGCAAAGATCTTATAAAAAACCTGTTATTATGGGTTGTCATCGCGGTCATTTTATTTGCGATTTTTCATAACTTCGGTCCGCCAGATACGGCGGCTACTAGTAACAAGTTGAGTTACTCGCAATTTATGCGTGAAGTCCAAGATGGCAAAGTTTCGTCTGTGACGATCACCAATCAAAATATTACGGGAAAGACGCAGTCGAATCAGACGTTCAGTACGTATTTGCCAATGATAGATCAAGGCTTGTTACCACAGTTATTAAGTAAAGGAGTTGAAGTGCGCGGTAGTGCGCCTGAGCAACAAGGTCTTTTAGCACAGATATTTATTTCTTGGTTTCCCTTTTTGTTGTTGATTGGTTTATGGTGGTTTTTTATGCGCCAACAAATGGGTGGCGGGCGTGGCGGTGCGCTATCTTTTGGTCGTAGTCGTGCGCGTTTATTGAGCGATGGTCAAGTACGTATTACCTTTAAAGATGTGGCGGGCTGTGATGAAGCCAAGGAAGAAATTAGTGAACTCGTGGAATTCTTAAAAGACCCCGGTAAGTTTCAAAAATTAGGTGGTCGTGTGCCGCGCGGGGCATTATTAATTGGCGCACCGGGCACAGGCAAAACATTATTGGCGAGAGCGGTTGCGGGCGAAGCAAAAGTGCCCTTTTTTAGTATTTCAGGTTCAGATTTTGTGGAAATGTTTGTGGGTGTCGGCGCGTCACGCGTGCGTGATATGTTTGAACAGGCAAAGAAGCAAGCGCCCTGTATTATCTTTATTGACGAATTAGATGCGGTCGGTCGACATCGTGGCGCTGGTTTAGGTGGTGGGCATGATGAGCGCGAACAAACATTAAATCAATTATTGGTTGAAATGGACGGTTTTGCGGGCAACGAAGGCGTCATTGTATTGGCCGCGACAAATAGACCCGATGTGTTAGATCCTGCGCTTTTGCGCCCGGGTCGGTTTGATCGACAAGTTATTGTGCCGTTACCCGATGTGCGCGGCCGAGAACAAATTTTAAAAGTCCATTTGAAGAAAGTGGCCGTGAGCAAAGATGTAAAAGTGAGCATTATTGCACGCGGAACACCGGGGTTGTCGGGTGCGGATTTAGCAAATTTAGTGAACGAGGCGGCATTATTGGCCGCGCGGATAAATAAACGTTCTGTGCACATGGCTGAACTTGAAAAGGCAAAAGATAAAGTTTTAATGGGCACTGAGCGGCGTTCAATGGTGATGAGCGAAGAAGAAAAACAATTAACCGCTTATCACGAAGCGGGACACACGATTGTTGGACGTTTGATGCCCGTGCATGATCCTGTTTATAAGGTCACCATTATCCCTCGTGGACGCGCATTAGGAGTGACGATGTTTTTACCGGAAAAAGATCGTTACAGCATGTCGAAGGAGCGAATTGAATGTCAGATATCTAGCTTATTTGGTGGTCGTATCGCTGAGGCTTTAATATTTGGTCCTGATTGCATTACCACGGGCGCATCGAATGATATTCAGCGTGCAACCGAGTTAGCACGTAATATGGTGACGCAATGGGGTCTGTCTGACAATCTTGGGCCTGTTACGTATGGCGAAGATCAGGGAGAGATTTTCTTAGGCCAGTCTATGGTTATGAGACATAAAGAGCTTGCAGACGATACCGCCAAACAGATCGATAAAGAAATAAGGATGATTATTGATCGCAATTATAAGCGTGCTGAAAAAGTCTTAAAAGACCATCGCGATATTTTAGAAGCGATGTCAAAGGCGTTGATGAAATACGAGACGTTAGATAACGATCAGTTAGATGATCTTATGGTAGGTAAAGATCCAAAGCCACCAGCGGATTGGCATGACGACAATAACCATGATGAAACAGAGTCGGAGGAATCAAAAGAGATGCCGGGTCATGACGAAAAGCAGTCGTCGATAAAAGATCACAAGGATTAAAAAAAACATGTCAACAAAACGAAAATACTTTGGAACAGATGGTATTCGTGGCTGCGTGGGTGAAATGCCCATACGGCCGGATTTTATGTTGCGTTTTGGTTTTGTCTTTGGTTCGATGATTATGCAGGATCAGGCGATGCCAGCAAACGTGCTGATTGGCAGAGATTCACGTATTTCCGGCGGCATGTTAGAAGCAGCATTGACAGCGGGGTTGACTGCAGCAGGCGTCAATGTGGGCTCACTTGGCATATTGCCGACCCCCGGCATTGCATATTTGACGCGTATGATGAACGCGCAGGCGGGCATTGTTATTAGTGCCTCGCATAATCCCTATCGGGATAACGGCATTAAGATTTTCACGAGTCAAGGTACAAAATTACCGGATGAAATAGAATTAGAAATCGAGCAGCGGCTGGAAAAGACCGAGCTGACTATGGCAACCCAACGATTGGGTAAGGTTTTTTCTGTTTCAGATGCAGCCGATCAATATATTTCATATTGCCAAAGTATTTTTCCGAGCGGATCTTCATTAGAGGGGTTAAAGCTCGTATTGGATTGTGCGAATGGTGCGAATTATCAAGTGGCTCCTGTGATCTTTTCAGAATTGGGTGCAGAGGTTGTGTTGATGGGCGATGAACCCGATGGATTTAATATTAATGAAAATTGTGGGACAACCTATATCGATGCTTTGCGAGAAAAAATGTTGGCAGAGCAAGCGGATGTGGGTATTGCATTTGATGGCGATGGTGATCGCGTTATATTAGTGGATTCTCGCGGTCGCGTTATAGATGGCGACGATGTGTTGTATATTATGGCGCATTATCTGAAGCATAAAAATCGATTGATAGGTGGCATTGTGGGAACCGCGATGACAAATTTTGGTTTGGAACTTGCGCTTAAAAAAATGGGTATTGAATTTGTGCGAGCACAAGTCGGTGATCGATATGTATTAAAAGAGCTGGCCGAGCGTAATTGGATGTTAGGTGGTGAAACATCGGGGCATGTTATTTGTTTAGATGTGGCGACGTCGGGCGATGGAATTATATCGGCATTACAAGTGTTGGCGGCGATGATTTGTTTTGATAAATCCTTAGACGAATTAACGCAAGGGTTGCAAAAATTGCCGCAAATTTTACTGAATGTGCGTACGCAAGAACGTATTGACTTGGAGGGCTCTTTGGATATTCAGACAGCGGTGAAGAAGGCTAACGCACAGTTGAATGGCAAAGGTCGAGTGCTGTTGCGATTGTCTGGTACGGAACCTCTTGTGCGAGTGATGGTGGAGGGAGAAAACCTCAAACAAGTGCAAGCGATTGCAAAAGAGCTTGTGGCTGCGGTGAAGATGTCTTGCCATATTGTGGTTTGAGAAATATGATCAATTATATACTTCGATTCATGAGATTTCTCCTCTCACGCCGTTGGCGTGATCGTCGAAATGACATGCAAAAAAAACAGTCGTCGAAGCGACGTAAAAAAGAGCCGTCATCCCGGAAAATGCGAAGCATTTATCCAGACTTTCGTCATACCGGCGAAAGCCGGTATCCAGTGATTATACATATAATTAACGGTACTCCGTTATCATAATCTTTAATATAAATTTTTCTGGATCCCGCGGTCGAGCCGCGGGATGACAAAACACTCGCCTCAGAGGACGCAAAGCGTTCATCCTCTCCATCCCTGGGATTGTCCTGCCTGGCCATCCATGGCCAGTCGTTCGCGCGACTGCGACATGCCACCGGCATGTCGGTTCGCGCTCACCCTCTGAGCTGAGTATTATAATAAATAATCCCGTGGTCAAATCGTGGGACAAAAGCGTTGCTTTTTCTTCTCCCCTTTAACGTTCGCGCGCATATCGCCATGAGCTTGTGGTCAATTGGCTTGGAGCCAAT
>JBBTCW010000019.1:0-5918 GCA_038043025.1 Pseudomonadota bacterium
CGGTCAAGCCGCGGGATGACACAGCCCTCAGCTCAGAGGACGCGAAGCTTCGCTTCGCTTACCTCTGAGCTGAGGATTTAATATTTATTCTTTTCCGCGCGGATGGCGACATCGTAAATCCAATAACATAATAATAGGGTCATGATCGTCGCAAGAATAGCAGCAACGCCTGCGAAACTGTTTGGCACTAATCGCAAGGCATCGGCACTGCGCTTTAATGCAAACGGAATCGCTAACACAACACCCATTAAGGTGGCCCCTGCCACCAATCCAGACGATAATAAAATTGTTTTTTGCAGCCCAACACTCACATGTGCTTCATGGCCATCCGTCACAATCCCATAGCGTGTGTGTAACACGCGTCCAACGATATACGATAACAGGCCACCAATCACCACCGGCATCGATGCGGACATCGGCAAATAAATACCTAATCCCACGGCCAATACAGGCAAGCGCAAACTGAAAAATATTTTTAATAACTCATCAACAACAATACCTACTCCCGCAACAAGAACGCCAATAAAAATCATATTCCACGGCAACTGATGACTAAAAACTCCTTGCGCTACTGCGGCCACTAAACCTGCTTGCGGCGCCGATAACATTTCGCTGTGCAACATCCCCGGATGCGGAAACACACCGCCAATACCATACGCATTAAATAATAATACCAACACAAGCGGGATCACCAGCGCGGAAACAACGACACTGCCCAATAAAACGACTTGCTGTTTCCACGGCGTCCCACCAATAATTTGCCCGGCTTTATACACTTGTGTCGCTTCACCGGTCATGATCACGGCAATTCCAATAAACGAACAGACGCTCACCACAAGCGCTGCAGCAAGTGACGCTTGATGAATCTGTAAGGGAAAATGCAATATTGGATTTAAAAATAATAAAAGGATCACTGATAATAATAATAATGCTGCCATTAATAATCCTGATCCTGGCGTATTGGTTGCCCCAACCAATCCCGCAAAATAAGCAGCAATAGAACCAAACACAAAACCGGCTATCACAATATAAACAACACAAAGTCCAACGATTATCCAATATAATGCTGGACGGATGGCTAATAAATTCGAGCCAAAAACGCCAACGAGCTGAAAAACAATAATCAATGCAAGCAAACAAATTCCCCAAAACACAAAATTAACGGGCATATCATAGTCCGTTCTGATAATTTTACTCGCATCACCCTGTCGCGCGTGTTGCAACGCATCGAACGATGCTTTAATCGCTACTGCAACCGGTTTCACCAACATCAACAACGTCCACAAACCACCCAATAACATGGTTCCAACGCCGATATAACGAATATAATTCGACCAAATATCTTGCGCCACCTCTGTCGCAGCCAGATGAGAGGCAACACCGTAATAAGCAGAAATTAATGGAATGCCCAACACCCAACCCAACAGAACCCCAACTAATATACTGATACCCACTTCAACACCGCAAATATAACCCGCCGCCAAAATGGCCGGCGAAAACCCCATGCTAAAACCAAAAACCAACTTATCTTTAATAATCCAATAATCGTATGTGTCTGAAATAATTTGAAATCCGGTTTGAAATAACCCAATCAATCCACCCACCGCACCACCCATGATAATGGATTTTAAACTTGTTCCGCCCTGCACACTCGCCTTCATCACCTGACCAATCGCCACCCCTTCTGGAAAACGCAAAGATCGATCGCGCAATAATGCTTTACGAATAGGAATGCTAAAAAAAATGCCCAGCATACCGCCGGTAGTCGCAATACCGACCATGGGCCAATAATGAAATCCATCCCAAAAATGCATAATGATCAACGCCGGTATCGTAAAAATAACACCCGCCGTAATGCCTTCGCCGACCGCTGCCGCCGTTTGCACCGTATTAATTTCTAAAATATTCGAATGACAAAACCAACGAAAAATGCCCATTGAAATAACAACAGCAGGAATGGACGCGGCAATCGTCGTGCCCGTTTTTAAGCCAAGATACGCATTGGATGCCGCCAAAATGATAATCAAAAAAATCGAAACAACAGCCGCTTTAAAGGTGATTTCCGGGAGATATTGGTCAGCTTTGATTACAGGCTGATTCATTAATTCATCAGACATGCAGTACGCCTCAGTTATTATAATAGAGACGGGAATGCTACGTGATTATTAGGGATATTGCAATAAATCTGATACAATCTTTCCGATGAAAACAACGACCAACCCATTAAATCCGGCACAACAAAAGGCCGTGACCGCCGAAGAAAATGATATTTTGGTGCTCGCCGGTGCGGGCAGCGGAAAAACGCGCGTTTTGACGCATCGCATCAGCTGGTTGATTCATGAAAAAAATATTTCTCCCTTCGCGATATTAGCCGTCACTTTCACCAATAAAGCGGCGAATGAAATGAGCGAACGGATCAGTGCATTGCTTAATATGCCGATTCACGGCATGTGGATTGGCACGTTTCATAGTTTAGCGCATCGTTTACTACGCCTGCATTGGCAGGCAGCAAAATTACCCGAGTCATTTCAAATTTTAGACTCAGACGATCAACATCAGCTGATCAAACGCACCATGCGCCAACTGGAACTTGACGAAGAAAAATGGCCCGTACGACAAGTCCAATGGTTCATCAACAAACAAAAAGATGCCGGCACAAGACCACGACTCTCTCCTTCTGATAATCCATTCGATAAAACCATGCAACGTATTTATCAAGCCTACGAAGAACGCTGCCAGCAAGGTGGTTTAGTCGATTTTGCTGAACTTTTATTGCGTGCCCATGAACTCTGGCAACAAAATCCTCATATTTTACAGCATTATCGGCAGCGTTTCGCGCATGTACTGATTGACGAATTCCAAGATACCAACGCGATTCAATACGCATGGATTCACTCATTATCAAATCCTAACACCCACACGATGGTGGTCGGTGACGACGATCAATCGATTTATAGCTGGCGTGGCGCGCGCGTTGAAAATTTACATCGTTTTCAAAAAGATTTTTCGAACGTACAAATTATTAAACTCGAACAAAATTATCGTTCAACCAGCAATATTCTTAACGCCGCCAATGCCGTGATTGCACAAAACAACGATCGTCTCGGCAAGACACTCTGGACCGAAACCGGCGATGGTGAATTGATTTCATTATATCAGGCATACAACGATTATGACGAAGCGCATTTTATTGTGCAAACCATTCATGGCCTCGTGCGCCAGGGTTCGGTTTATAAAGATTATGCCGTTCTGTATCGCTCCAACGCGCAATCACGTCTCTTGGAAGAAAAATTGCTTCAATTTAATGTGCCCTATCGCGTGTATGGCGGTCAACGCTTCTTTGAACGCGCTGAAATCAAAGATGCGCTCGCCTATTTGCATTTAATGAATAATCATGGCAATGACGCCGCATTTGAGCGCGCCGTTCACACGCCGAGCAAAGGCATCGGCGAAATGACGATGGCGAGTTTACGCACGACTGCCCATGACAATCAATGCTCTTTATGGATCGCCGCAAAACAACTGATACAAAATAATTTGCTATCGGGTCGCGCGCATAACGCGTTATCTAATTTTATCGAACTCATCGAACAGCTGACAACCGAAACCGCCACTATGGAAATTGAGGATATCACCGAACATATGCTGCATCGCAGCGGCCTCTTCGAACATTATAAAAAAATCAAAACCGAAAAAGGTCAAGCCAAACTCGAAAATTTAGAAGAACTCATCAACGCGGTTTCACAATTTGAATCGGATCCCGATGAAACGTTACCGCCACTGGCCGGTTTTTTGGCGCGCACGGCACTCGACACCGGCGAAACGCAAGCCGACCAATCAACCGATCATGTGCAACTCATGACATTACACTCTGCTAAAGGATTAGAGTTTCCCGTTGTATTTTTAGCAGGGCTCGAAGAAGGTTTATTTCCGCATCAAATGTCGATCAACGAGCGCGATGGACTCGAAGAAGAGCGCCGACTTTGTTATGTGGGCATGACACGCGCTCAACGCAAGTTATATTTAACTTATTCAGACACGCGCCGATTACATGGTCATGAAAATCTGCAACGACCATCACGTTTTTTACGCGAAATCCCGGAGAAATTTTTTAGTCCCTCCAGTCGAAAAGTGAATATACGCAAGCCGATGAGTTATCCATTTCAATCCAAAAGAAAAAGTGATATTTCACCCGAACCTCGCAAACCCGGCGAATTATATTTAGGTCAAAACGTTTCGCATAAAAAATTTGGACCAGGCGTCATTACCCACATCGAAGGCAGCGGTCCCGCAGCGCGCATTCAAATAAAATTTAATCGTGTTGGCAGTAAGTGGTTAGTTGCAGAGTTTGCGAGTTTGGAAACGATATAGCTTTATCTTATACTCAGCTCAGTATCGTATCCTCAGCTCAGAGGTAAGCGGGTATTCATTGTTAGAATGGCATTTACCAGAAGTCATGATGAATTATTTAGAATCAGATGGACGTGTTGCGTCCTCTGAGGTGAGACATGCTTGTACCCCAACAAAATATTTGAAAAATAATAGGGTTATGCTACACTTTCCCTCAAATCCGCTGGCAAAAACCACCCGGAACTCGCGTTATAAGACACATAATAATAAGGGGGCTACCCATGATACAGTTAGGGCAATTAAGACTATTGGTTCAAGAAGCTCTTGATTATTACGCAGCAGACATGAACAGGTTGATACAAAAAGCATTTAACTTGGCAGGGGGTGGGTATCTAAGTGGGAATCTATATGAATGCGCCAACGACAGCTCGCCTATCATAAAGCGTCTAGTAGATATACGAGTTAAACTCAGAGACTTACCTGCCGATGCTGCTGAAGTTCCCGCTGCTCCAGATCAAATATGGCCGTTATTTGAATACTGTTATAATACGCCAGAAGAGATCTTATATTCTGGTTCCTCCACAGAAAAATTTTCGCCGCGCTTAAAGAGTATTTTAGAAGACGCGCTAGAAATACACACTATGCAAGCTGTAGAGGCTGTGGGCACCCAAAAAGCTCTCGATTACTTGCGAGACATCGAGAGAAGAGAAAGAGAAGCCAACATGCTCGCCGCGGAAACTGAAAAGGTTATTTTACAATGCCCGAAACATGCTATGGGCATCGTAGAAGCTTTGGATTACTTACGAGATTGCTTACAACGAGTTCCAGTATTCTACCTGACATTCTACCAGAAAATGCGAGATTATATTTTAAGATGCCCGCGACACGCTATGAATATCGCGCAGGTTTTTCTGCGTTACTTAGCAATCGACGGCCCGTTGGATATGTACGATGATCGAAATCTAGAGGCTATTTTCAAACACCCGCAATACGCTGAGGGCATCGTAAAAGCTTTCGATGACTTAAAACACAGAAAACCCGACATGCTCACCCTGGACGTTCGAGAGGCTATTTTACAATGCCCAGAACGCGCTATGGATATCGTGAAGGCTCTTATAATATTAAAAGCAGGCGATATCACGCTCGCATCAGGAGATCTAGTGGGTTTTTTACAACACCCGGAAGACCCTATAGATCGCGCGATGGCTTTACGCGCAGGGGATACTCGTGCAGCAGCAGCTGCTGAATTAGCTGCTGTTGATGTTGATGTTGATGTTGATGTTGATGCTGCAAGCAGCACTTTCGTTTGCAGACGTTGATTGGGTTTTTCGACATTCATCCGTCATGGGTCTGTTGCAATCCGACATGTGGGACGGTATCAAACATGACCTCACGTTTCTTCTAGTTGATTGATGGTTAAGCTCGTAGGTTGGGTTGAATGAAATGAAGCCCAACGTTTAAGGCAGTAAGATATAAAACAAATCTCAGCTCAGAGGTGGGCTGGTGAAAACTCGGAGCTATAGTCAAATGTTGTGTATGTGTGGATATTAAGCGGCCACTTGATCATC
>JBBTCW010000020.1:0-13038 GCA_038043025.1 Pseudomonadota bacterium
AAAAACTTGAAATGTAGTCTTGTTTGGACTACACTGCTGAATATTATGATAATTAAGGAGACAGACAATGAATATGAATACAAGCCACACCTATGTGCGCGCAAGAATTGATACAGATACCAAAATGCGCGCGACTCAGGCGCTCGCAGGCATGGGTTTGTCTGTATCAGATGCTATTCGCTTATTGATGTTGCGTATTGCTCATGAAAGGCGTATGCCATTCGAAGTGCGCGTCCCAAACAAAAAAACCATGAAAGCTATTCATGAGCTGGAATCTAAAAAATGTGAACAATTTAAAACAGTTAAAACCCTTATGGATGATCTTGATGAGAACAATTGAACGATCAACTAGTTTTAAACGCGATTATAAACGCGAATCCAGAGGAAAACATCGTAAAACGCTAAAAACTGTCTTAACAGACATACTAATGCATCTCGTATCCGACAAATCTTTAGATATACAATATCGAGATCATGATTTAAGCGGCAATTGGTGTGGATATCGAGAATGCCATGTAAAGCCAGATCTATTACTTATTTATCGCAAGGTTGGCAATGAAATTTTACGACTGGCGAGATTGGGTTCTCATAGTAAGCTATTTCGTTAACGTAACTATTCTTTCCTAGATATTAAAATCCATACCTCGCCCTCGAATATTTCTTTGGCTTTGGCGATTTGGCATTATTCGTACTCACTCGCGTTTCGTAATCAATACGCAACACAATCGCAAGCGCCGCAAATATAATCAACATGCTACTTCCACCATAACTAATCAGCGGCAGCGTTAATCCTTTTGTTGGAAATAACCCTGCGTTCACGCCCATATTCACCAATGCCTGAATCCCAATCCAAATCCCCACGCCATACGCGACATAACCCGCTATGGGTTGTCCCACTAATTGCGCGCGACGACCAATCCATAAAATTCGCACGACCAATACAACATATAAAAACAACACCGATAACATACCGACCAAACCGATCTCTTCACCGAGAACAGCAAACAAAAAATCTGTATGTGCTTCCGGCAAATAAAATAACTTTTGAATACTGCTGCCAAGTCCAACACCAAAAATGCCACCTCGACCGAATGCGATCAACGATTGTGTTAATTGATACCCGGAATTAAATTGATGCGCCCACGGATTTAAAAATGTGGTGAGTCGTGACATGCGATAGGGCGATGAAATCGCCAAAAATACAAATGCCATCACGGCCAAGGCGAGCAATAAAATAAATTGCCACAATCGCGCCCCACCTAAAAATAACATAGCAAAGACCGTGACGGTGATCACTACCGCCGCACCAAAATCAGGCTCTAACAGCAATAAAACACCCATCACGCCCAATAAAATTAATGGTTTAATAAATCCGCCTATATCTGCGCGCACCTCTTCTTGATGACGCACCAAATAGGAACCTAAATATAAAATAAAAGCGATTTTTGCAAACTCTGACACCTGCAAGCGGAAAATACTAAAGCCAATCCACCGCCGACTACCATTCACAACATGCCCAATACCCGGTACCATCACTAACACCAACAATAATATGCTGAGCAACAATATCCACCCACTATGATTAAACCAAATCTCCGTTCGAATACGCACAATAAGAAAAGTTACACCAACGCCTAACAAAATATAGATACTCTGACGAAATAAATAATAAAAGGGTTGACCAAATTGACGCTCAGAAATCGCCATCGACGCAGACATCACCATCACCAATCCAATGATGACTAATGCCAACACTGATAACATAAAATATTTATCAAAAACAAGTAATGATGTGGGTTCCTGTCTTTTTACAATCGGTCTCATACGTTATTCACTGCTCGTTCAAATTCACATCCACGTTGTTTATAATTATCGAACATATCAAAGCTTGCACAGGCAGGGGACAACAACACAACATCGCCAGCGCGTGCAACTTGATCCGCCAATTTTACCGCTTCCGGCATATTGCGCACGACGCTGACGGGCGCGACATCACGCAGTAATACATTGAGCTCGCCGGCTGTTTCGCCCATCAAAATCACCTGTCGCACATGTTCTGCAACCACCGGCTTCAAAGGCGAAAAATTCATATTTTTATTCTGTCCACCGGCGATGAGAATAATTTCTTTACTGCCCAAACCCTCAATTGCCGCAATCGTCGCACCTACATTGGTTCCTTTAGAGTCATTATACCAACGCACACCGCGATGTTCGCGCACCAACTGACAACGATGCGCTAACCCCGTAAAACTTTTGATCGTTTGTATCATCGACGATTGATCCAACCCCACCGCTTCGCCGAGCGCCAACGCCGCCAAAATATTTTCTATATTATGCATGCCTTGTAATTTAATTTCATTGAAGGCACATAATTTTTCTTTTCCGCGCACGATAAAATTTTCAAAAACACCATAATCATTATTTTTGGGCGCCGCTAATGAAAACCCCATCTGCTGACATTGACTCTCTGGCCATACGCGCGCATCCGCACGATTCACAATCGCTGTTTTACACTGATGATAAATACGTTTTTTGGCGGCCAGATAAGCATCGAAACTCGCATAACGATCTAAATGATCTTCGCAAATATTCAACACGGTTGCCGCAGTCGCGCGCAATGAATAGGTTGTTTCTAACTGAAAACTCGACAACTCCAACACATACAAATCAAATGTCGGTTGATCCAACAAATCTAATACAGGCAATCCGATGTTACCTGCGACAGCCACACGCAAGCCTGCATTTTTAGCCATATCACCCAAGAGTGTTGTCACCGTACTTTTTCCATTGGCGCCGGTAATCGCCACTATCGGCGCAGAAATTTCACGCACAAATAATTCAATATCGCCAACACAGGGAATTCCTTTTTGCAGCGCCGCAGCAATAACAGGTTCTTGGAGCGAAACACCGGGGCTGACAATCAACTGTTTTGCACGTTGAATCAAGTCTCTGGATAATTCACCTAAAACAATTTCAACCGTGGGTGCCATTTTTTTTAATTCATCCCATCCCGGCGGATGCACACGTGAATCCGTAACAGCAAAAGGCAAATCGCGCGCCAAAAAATATCGCGCAACCGATAACCCTGTTTGTCCTAATCCCACGATGACATTCATCATAAATCTCGATAAAGTTGCATATATTTCTGCGCGGCGTTCTGCCAAGAAAATTTTGCCGCCTGTTTTTTGCATAATGCCACACGCGCCGCATTATGACAAGTTAACCCTTGTCTCACCACCTGTGCCATGCTGTCGGCATCAAAATTTTCCCAATAATAAGCCGCATCGCCGCCTACTTCAGGCAAACTGGTGGATGTCGACAAAAAAACCGGCTGACCAAAATACATCGCCTCGACAATCGGCAACCCAAAGCCTTCTAAAAGCGAAGGAAACACAAGTCCGCAACAACGTTGATACAGCCATACTTTCTCAGCTTCAGAAATCGCTCCTGGCATCATCACACGATCCGCCAGATTTAAATCCCGAATCTGTTGCTGCAGCGCTCGATAATAATCACCCTCCGCCGCATACGACCCCGCCATCACTAATGAAATCCCCGGTAACTTTTGCATTAATGGTAACAGCACATGCAAATTTTTCCGTGACGCAATGGAACCGATGCTAAACAAAAAATCGCCGGCTGGCGCAAAAGAAGGCATTTCTGGCTCTGATTGTTCGCTCATGCTACAACCATTATAAATCACTTCAACCCGTTTATTTTTAACGTTTAAATTTTCTTCTAGTACTTTTTTAGTGTAATGCGAAATGGTGACAATAATATCCGCTCGATCAATTTTACGTTGCAATCGCCCCAGGCGCGCACAAATTTTTTCATCATTTAAATGATGTTCTGACAAAAAATTCAAATCATGTACCGTCAAAATTAATTTTGAATGAGAGTTTAAAGGTAAAAATTTAGAATCCTGATGCAAACAATGCCAAACATCATATTTTTTTCTGAGTACAAAAAATTTTTTTATACCGGAGTATTGAACAACGATATACTGAAATTGTTGGCCAAACAATCCATCCTGTTTTTTCGGTGCCCAACAAAACACCGATGTCTCTGACGGCAACAGCCTCGCAAGCGATTGCCCTAACCGCCAACAGACCTGACCTAGACCAGAATTTAATTCACGCAGACGTTCAAATTCTAAAAATAATTTCATGATTAACGCAACTTCAACGTCGCCAAGCCTGTTAATACCAAAATAAATGTAATAATCCAAAACCGCACAATCACGCGCGGCTCTGGCCAACCCTTTAATTCAAAATGATGATGAATCGGCGCCATTTTAAAAATACGCTTACCCGTTAACTTATAAGAGGCTACTTGCAAAATAACAGAGACCGCCTCCATAACAAATATACCGCCCATCCAGGCCAGGATTAATTCTTGACGCACCAACAAGGCAATCGTCCCTAACACCGCCCCTAAACCCAACGCACCCACATCCCCCATAAACACCTGCGCTGGATATGTATTAAACCAAAGGAATCCTAAGCCCGCACCTGTTAGCGCTGCACAAATTATAACTAATTCGCCCACACCATAAATATAGGGAATTAATAAGTAATGAGAAAACTGAATATTGCCTGTTGAATAAGCAAAAACACCGAGCGCCCCCCCCACCATGACAACCGGCAAAATCGCTAATCCATCTAACCCATCCGTTAAATTCACCGCATTGCTCGTCCCCACAATAACGATATAGCCCCAAAAAATATAAAAAGTCCCGAGCGGGATGGCAATATTTTTAAAAAATGGAATGAGTAAATTCGCCTCGATGGGCGACTGCATCGTCATATATAAATAAGTCGTCACGGATAAAGCGACAAGTGTTTGCCAACCTATTTTATTGAACGCCGATAAACCACGCGACGTTTTATATTTTAATTTTAAATAATCATCTAGCCAGCCAATAATACCAAAACCCAACATCACAAATAATACAACGAGTATATAATGATTACTTAAATCGCCCCACAATAATGTACTGACTGAAATTGCAATCAAAATGAGCGTACCGCCCATCGTTGGCGTCCCCGCTTTAGATAAATGGGACAAAGGCCCTTCTTGCCGAATGACTTGCCCCATTTTATGCGCACTCAAACGCCGAATCATCGAAGGTCCCAGTACCAACGATACCACCAACGCAGTTAGCGCCGCTAAAATTGCACGCAGCGTTAAATATTGAAACACATGAAAAAAACGGTAATCCCTGCTGAACCAAGCCGCTAACCATAACAACATAATAACATCCTCACTTTCATTCCTCTAACAACTCTTTCACCACCTGATGATCACTGAACGCAATAACATGGTCACCAATAATTTGATAATTTTCATGTCCCTTGCCCGCAATCAACACGACATCCCCTTTTTGCGCATGATGTAACGCATATTGAATCGCTTTTTTTCGATCATGCTCTACATGTACTTTATCTAAAAGTAAAAATCCTTTTTTTATGTCACTAAATATTTTTTCCGGATCTTCCTTACGCACATTATCATCCGTTAAAACAATATAATCTGCAAATTGTTCAGCGACCCGCGCCATCATCGGCCGTTTCCCCACATCACGATCACCGCCGCAACCAAAGACGCAATGCAAATCATGTTGACATAATTGGCGCAAAGTCGCGAGTGTTTTTTCTAACGCGTCAGGTGTATGCGCATAATCAATCACCACAATGGGATGACATTGACTAACCACCTGCAATCGACCCGGCACTGTCGATAAAACTGAAATCGCTGCCAAACTATTTTGCATAGAATAATTCAATATCATTAATACACTGAGCACCGCCAATAAATTCGATATATTTATATCGCCCAGCAAATGACTCGTCAACTGACCCGAACCAAACGAACCACAGACCTCAGCAACGATACCCTCCATGCTCAATTGAATATTTTGTGCGCTTATCGCCGCAGGATGATGCAATCCATATCCCACTGTTTTTACTTTTTTTAGGCGATTTTTCCATTCTCTACCGGTTTCATCGTCTAAATTTAAAACCGCCGCATGTATTCCAGACATCTCAAACAACCGATATTTCGCGTCCGCATAAGACTGCATATCATGGTGATAATCTAAATGATCACGCGTTACATTGGTCAATACACCTATCGCTACTTTTACGCCGGCCAAACGTCCCTGATCTAATGCATGCGACGACGCTTCCATCGCCACCACATCCACCCCTTGCGCACGATACTCAAATAATAGTCGTTGCAACGTAATCGCATCGGGCGTTGTGCCGGTATGACTTTTTAAATCATCCGTGTCACCATGACCCAATGTTCCAATAAAAACCGCTTTTCGATTTAATTTTTTTAATGCTTGCGCCAACAAATAACAACAGGATGTTTTCCCGTTTGTACCCGTCACCGCAATGACGGTTAAATCATGCGAAGGATGATCGTAAAAACAAGAAGCAATGGCACTCACTTTTTGCGATAACATTGGCAATGTAATAATCGGCACATCATTCTGCACACGCACTGCAATTGTTTCTCCGTCACACACCACCGCTGCGGCGCCACGCATCATCGCGTCATCAATAAATTTCCGACCATCTGTTTGAGTTCCCGGATACGCAAAAAATAAATCGCGCGGCTTGACCTGACGGCTATCCAAGCATAAACCCGACAATTGAACATCGAAGTCCAGTTCAATAAAGTCATGTAATATTGTTTTTAATGAATGCGTCATCATTTACCCACCCGGTCATGTGAATGTCGCCCTCTCTTTTTTCTGTCATTTAAACAGAAACTTGCCCGTTCATCAACTTATCCGACGGCACGTTCAAAAAATGCAAAGCCCCTGACATAACAGCCGAAAAAGCTGGCGCCGCCACATCTGCTCCATAATGCGATTTATGCGGCTTGCGAATCACAACCGCCACAACCAGTTGTGGATCGCTCACCGGCGCAATCCCTACAAATGAAGAATTCACATTTCGCCAATTATAGCCATGCTGTCCCGCAACATATGCCGTACCTGTTTTACCCGCCACCCGATAATCTTTGAGCCGCGCTTTAAACCCTGTCCCATCATTCGTGACCACCGTCTCCAACATCGCCAACATGGATCGTGCCGCTTTCTCATCCATCGCTCTCGAACACGTGACCACTGTATCGCGCTTTAAAAAAGTCAGCGGACAATGTAATCCATCATTCGCAACAATTTCATACGCTTGCGCTAATTGTATCGGCGTAATCGAAATGCCATAACCAAATGCTAACGTCGCCAGTTCAAATGGACGCCACTCTTTTGAATCAGATAACTTGCCCGGGCTTTCTCCTGGAAAACCATCTTGTGTTTGATCGCCAAAACCGACGCGACGCAATAAATCAACAAAATGTTCAGGCGGTAAGGATAATGTCATCTGTGTCACACCCACATTACTTGATTTTTGCAACACTTGTGTCACCGTAATATCGCCATTATTCTCTTCATCACGCACGATATTTTTTTCAACTTTAAGATATCCAGGCGCAGTATGAATAATGCTGTGCGCCGTATATTTTCCGCTATCCAATGCGCTCGCGATACTAAAGGTTTTCATCGTCGAACCCGGCTCAAACATGTCCGTTTCTGCAGCATTGCGCATCGATTTATTTTTTTTTGTAACGCGTTGATTCGAATTGAAAGAAGGATAATTCGTCATCGCAAGAATTTCGCCTGTTTTTGGATTCAAGACAACAATGGAACCTGACTCTGCACCATACTCTCTCACGGTGCTCGCCAAAACACTATAAGCCAAATATTGAATACGATTATCCAAGCTCACCGTCAAATCACGCCCCGGTTTGCCGGGTGATAACTCCGCAATATTTGCCACCACCTGACCATACCGATCCTTTAAAACACGTTGTTCACCTGGTTCGCCCGCCAGCCAATTATCATAAGCCAATTCCAGCCCCTCTTGACCTTGATCATCTACATTAGTAAAACCTAATTCTTGCGAGGCAACCGCTCCCGTTGGATAATAACGACGGTATCCCCTTTGCAAATAAACGCCAGGAATTGCAAGTTCTTGAATCTTTTTCGCCACATCGGGCGTCACGCCACGCTTTAAATAAGCAAACTCTTTGGTGCTATAGCGTTTTAATAGATCACGCACTTGCGCGACAGAAATACCGAGCGCTTTTGTTAAGGGCAAAACATTGTCGCGCGTATCCGGAAAATCTTTTGGGTTAATCCAAACCGAATCAACAGGTGTACTAATGGCTAACGAATCACCGCGTCGATCTAAAATCATACCGCGATAAGCCGGCGTTTGAATCACGCGCAACGAACGCGCATTTCCTTGTTTTAACAAGAAAGGGTGATCCAGCACTGTCAAATAAACTAATCGTCCAATCAACACACCGGTGACAAGAAAAAAAACGATTAATATAAAATAAAAGCGCCATCGCAAAAAAGAGCTTGGCTTATCATTCACAAATTATTCACCACTACTATCGATTTATCGTCTGGCATGACCATACCAAATTGCCTTGTCGCAATCTGTTGAATACGCGTTTGCGCTGTCCACGCACCTTCTTCTAATAACAATTGACTCCAAGAAATATGTAACTGCTCGCGCGCCATTTGTATCGTTTGCAACTGACCCATCAAACGTCGATTAGAATCTTTGACATAAATCAACCCTAACGCCGATATCAACACCGCAATCAATAAAACAATAGCAACAATATTATCACTCAAGGGTAATTGCCAGGATATTGCTCGCGATAGAGGCGACGCTTGTAACGTTCTAACTGCAACATTCATATCATTTTCTCCGCTATCCTTAACACGGCGCTACGCGCTCGTGGGTTATTTTTTAATTCCGTTTTATCTGAACGCACTGTTCGCCCAATATGTTTCAACCGAGATTGAAACTCTGAATAACGTACGGGCAGCCCGCGCGGGAGTTCCTCTCCCTTTTCTTCTGTTTTTATAAATCGCTTCACAATACGATCTTCTAATGAATGAAAACTAATCACCACTAAACGACCATGAGTCGACAAAATATCCACGCAATTCTTCAAGCCCTCAGGCAATTCTTCCAACTCTCTATTAATAAAAATACGAATCGCTTGAAAACTTCGCGTTGCCGGATGTTTATGTTTTTCTCTAAAAGGCACGGCCTTTTCAATTAAAGTCGCTAATTGTTTTGTTGTTTTAATGGGCGCTTGCTTTCGCGCCTCCACAATCGCCCGTGCAATACGCCGAGCAAAACGTTCTTCCCCATAAGTTTTTAAGATTTCCGCCAATTCAGATTCATCCACTTGGGCAAGCCAAGTAGCGGCATCTAAGTGACTGGTCGTATCCATACGCATATCTAATGGTCCATCGTTCAAAAAACTAAAGCCCCTCGCTGGGGTATCTAACTGCGGCGAAGAAACGCCCAAGTCTAATAAAATGCCGTTCACACAACCGATTAAATCTTCTTCTTTGACCCAATCGATCAAACGAATCAACGATTCATGTCGGATACTGACTCGCTGATCATGACCAAATAATCGATGCGCTTCATGGATGGCTTCTGGATCTTTATCCAACACCAATAACCGCCCATTCAAAGACAATTTTTTTAAAATTGCCATGGCATGACCGCCGCGACCAAATGTCCCATCGATATAAATGCCATCAGGACGAATCGCTAACCCGTCAATCGCTTGTGTTAGCAGAACCGGTTGATGCTGCATCGCTCTATTCACTGTTGTATGTTGTAAAAACATATGCTACGTCCCTGTAGCGTGGTTAATAAGAGAGGTAACCCTCTCTTTTTTACAAAGACAGTCGCTTCAATTCATCGGGCCAGTCCGTCTGATCATGCTCAGACAACCATGCATCACGAACTTTTTGCCAGTGTGCCTCATCCCATAATTCAAATTTATTTCCTTGCCCCAATAACACGAGGTTCTTCCCAATGTTTGCATACTCACGCAACAACTGAGGCAGTAATAACCGTCCGTGACTATCTAACTCTAATTCTGTTGCATGACCAATTAACAATCGCTGAATACGGCGCGTCGCCGGCTGAAAGCTGGGTAGCTCAGCTATTTTCTGCTCGATTTTTTGCCACTCTTGAAGCGGATAAAGCAATAAGCAGCGTTGCTCCGTGTCAATCGTCAAAATGAGCTGGCCGCCAGCCTCATCCTGTAGGCGCTGCCGATACCGAGTCGGCATGGCGACTCTTCCTTTTTCATCGACATTAATCTCATTTATGCCACGAAACATCCTTGCCTCACTTGTTGCCTCACTTGTTGGCTCACATCATTGGCAAAATTGCCACTTTTTCCCACTTCGCACCACCCGCTGTAAATATAGGAGATAAATCATTGTTTTTCAAGGTAAATATTAAGATAAATTGAAAAATTTTAAGCCAAATCAATAAGTTATCGGTCAAAACTAGAACCATTCGAGCGAACTTTACACGCTTAGATTTAAAAATAATCATAAAAAAATTAAGCTCTTAAGGTTGCCTTAAGATTCATGCGCTATATTAGTAATGTGGCGCGAAATCGCCTGACAAGGAATGTCAAAATAATAAGAACTCGAGAAAGGAGGAGACTATGCCAATACAAATCTCGAAAAAAATGGCTCAGTACTGGGATGCCCTCTTTGTCCGTTTAATCAAAAAACAGCCAGAGACCGCTAAATCCTTACCCAGACTGTCATCATTTATCGCTAATATCAATCTGCAACAAGATCTGCAACAAGCGATTGACGTTAAAGCAGCAATCGAAGAAATCAAGCAATACACCACAAAAGAAAAACCTGAAGAACCATTACGAAGCTTTGTGCACGTAATAACGGGTTGCTTATTAATCTTAGATGAGACCAATCTGAAAGATGGCATAGAACATCTGCGTAAAACAGATCTGAAACAAACAGGCGGCTTGTTTCCTGAATCATTACCGCAATTGGAATTACCGCTGGATGACCACAATTGGCTCCGCGTCGCACAATACGTCGATTTAACACAAACACCTCAAGGCGCTTGGTCACGTTATATATATGAACGTACATTTGCCGCGGCCGCTAACATCATAATATATGCGATTCAACCACAAAAACCTACCCAAGCCATTCCCCCAGACGATCTTGCCCAAGCCATTCACTTAATGGAACAATATGCAGAAGAAAAAATTCCGTCGAAAAATAAAAAAGATCCTGCACGACACCTATTACTAGATTTTTATCGCGCCCAAAAAGATCCCGCTCAACTTCCAAACGTTCGCCACTATTTAGCAATGGCGCAACCCGATTATTTAGAAAAATTGCCCGAATCGTTTTGGCGCAGAACGCTCGTCCATTTATATGATAAAAATGTTGGCAAGTTTTTGTTCGAAAAAAAAGATACCGTAGAATTTGTAACCAAATATAATAAATATATTACCAACACTCTAATACATCAATTAAACAGCGTTGTCTCTGTGGCGAAACTTGATCGAGATATCTACAAACAAAAAGATTCCTTGCGCAAATTGCAAAGCCAGCGTCCTCAAGACACTGCCGCAATCGCGCAGGCCATAGCAGAATTGGAAAAAATATTGCAAGAACGACGCGCAAAACATTTTCCGTCGCCCGAAAATTTTTCAAAAGAATTATATCTTATGACACAAGCCGGCATCGAACCCTTAAGCTCTATAGCCGCCTATATCTACGTTGTCTATCTAGCACATTACCCTGAAAGTGATGTATCAGACAGCGGATTAGAGTCTCAGCAAAGCACGGATTATTGGTACAAACATATTAAAATAGAGGAACTTGAAAAATTTCGCGTTAATCCCACACATTTTACAATTGTGCAAGTCGCCAAACAATCAGAAATGATCGCAGAAATGATCGCACTCCATCCTACACTGTTGGTCAGCATATTAAACAACTTACAAAATCCCACATTGGACACACCCGAAGCACAAAAAGCCTGGAGAAATGTCAGCCAACTAATACAAAAGCTGCCTGAAAAAATGATCAAACCAATATTTGCGCGCTATGGCGATCATATCTTGAAAGCGATCGAAACGACTGAAATAACGGAAGAAACAAAACAAAGTTTAGAGAACATTATCAAATATGGCACGGAATCGCAACAAACCCAGGCGCATATTCTGTTGGGCGCACATGAAATTCAGACGGCAGTAGATACAGGCCTTTTTCCTGATGACAATCAAGTCATGCGCGGCATTCTACATTTCGAAAAAGGCAATGTTTCGCTGGACAAAATTAGCGATTACTTCAAGGAGAAGTTCACGGATGAAGATTACTACAAAATGATGATACGCGGTCGAATCCCAGAAGCCTTTGATAACGATGTTGAAAAATGTAGCAAATTTGTTCTCGAATTCATGTCAAAATTTTATGTGATTGCATTAGAAAAATACGAAGCAAGCAAGGGCGAACGATTTAATCATCCTGGCAAACAAGAGGCGCTTGCCGCATTGAAATTAATTAAAGATTATGGCAAAAAAGATAGCCTCGAAAAAACCGTAGCTTCTTACATCGTTATCAAAGAACATGCAAAAGGCGAAACACAACATCGCAACGCCGAGGATGTAGGTGCGCCTATCGTCGGTAGTACCAACCTAGAAGATTACATCACCGACATCAACATATCACCAGATATTCGCGCAGAATTAGCCAGATTGGGCATCGAATTAACGCCAGATGAGTTTCTCCCTTTATTAGAGAAATTACACGAGTACGTATACGTATTTAATAATCCAAGCGTTCGCCAATTTTTACTCAATGAAATTGAATACAATTTAAATAAATTCATTAATCAAGCAGACTGGGAAAAAGTCGGCAAACTAATACAAATAATACAAAAGCTGCCAAACGAAGAAATGATCAAACAAATATTTGAGCACTATGGCGATGATATCTTGACAGCGATCGAGACGACTGCAATGACGCCGCAAGAAACAAAACAAAGTTTAGAGAACATTATCAAATATGGCACGGAATCGCAACAAACCCAGGCGCATATTCTGTTGGGCGCACATGAAATTCAGACGGCAGTAGATACAGGC
>JBBTCW010000020.1:13138-69536 GCA_038043025.1 Pseudomonadota bacterium
CCAGGCGCATATTCTGTTGGGCGCACATGAAATTCAGACGGCAGTAGATACAGGCATTTTCCGTCCTGACGCTCAAGTCAGAAGCGGCATTATACATTTCCAAGCAGGCAATGTTTCGCCGGACAAAATTAGCGATTACTTCAAGGATAAGTTCACGGATGAAGATTACTACAAAATGATGATACGCGATCGAATCCCGGAAGCCTTGAGTAAAGATCCTGACATGAGGAAGAATATTCAAAAACGTCGCCAATTTATTAAAGAATTCATGCCAAAATTTTATCCGATTGCATTGGCAAAATACGAAGCGATCAAAAAAGAGCGATTTCTTCATCCTGACAAACAAGAGGCGCTTGACGCATTGAAATTAATTAAAGATTATGGAGAAGGAGATAGCCTCGAAAAAGCCATAGCTTCTTACATCTTTATCAGCGAACATGCAAAAGGCGAAACACAATATCGCAACATTAAGGATGTAGGTGCGCCTATCGTCGGCAATACCATCCTAGAAGATTACATCACCAACATCAGCGTATCAGCAGATCTTCGCGCAGAATTAGCCAAATTGGGCGTCGAATTAACGCCAAAGACGCTTCTCCATTTATTAAAGAACTTACCCCCGCGCGTATTTAATAATGCAAAAGTTCGCCAATTTTTACTCAATGAAATTGAAACCAATTTAAGTAAAACCATTGATCAAAGTGAAATAAACAAGAGCCTAGTATCATTTGGCGATTTAATGGGTCGCGCAAAAAATGTAAAAATCTCCATTATTTCCGAAAAACAAGAGCTCTATAAACAAACAGTGGAATTGTATGGTCAATTTACTCAGCGCAGCCCTGATTCAACTGAAAAAAATCAAGCATTATATCGACAAGCCGCATTAGCCGCACATACGCTTACTATCGATGACGCCATTGTCTATTTCACGAAAATCACCCCCTCGCTGGATCCCGTCATCACGTTCAGCCACGCGCATATGCCCACACTATCGCCCACACAGTTGCAACAAATCCTTGTCAAATCGGCCGCAACCAATCAATGGAACTGTTGGAGCGTTATTCACAGCAATCGGTCGCTCGCCAGAAATGTTGATTTTCAAATTTTAATCTTGGACATTGAGACATCGCAAGAAGTAAATATGATACAGTGGGAAAAAATCCCCGCCAACATACTTGTATTGTGGTATCAATATGGCTCGCCAGAAACACGAGGTCGTATATTAAAAGATGTTTTCAAAAAACTTAGCGAAAAAGACAAAAAAATCTTAGGCAAAAAAATTTTACAATATTCTAATCTTTCTAATCTGCATGATTTGTTAAAATTAGAATATCAAGATTTTATGAACCTTTTAAACAGCGCGTTGCCAATTGAAGAAATGCTTGATTTACTCATCAATAAAGAAACCTCAAGCGAATTCAAAGACAAAATCACACAATATTTAATTTCTCAGAGAACAAACAAATTATTCGAAATGCTCGAAAAATATTCGCGGCCTTTCTTATTAGATCGATTAGAAAGTGCTGTGACCGAACTCATCTTGCCCGACAGATTTGAGCAACAAAAACAATACGCACGCATTACCGCACAATTGGTTTATAACGATCACATCGTTTCGCGATGGATGCGACATTGTGAGAAACATAAGCTCTCCCCCATCCCGGCATTTATGTTGTTATCACCTCAGGAACAAATAGACTTTACAAAACACTGGTATTCCGAAGAGATCACCCAGTTGTTGGAAGCCTTTAGCGTATTCATGCAAAAACATACTATCACGATGGAAACGTTACAGACGATTGGCACGCTCCTACAAACGAAAGATATCATCCGAAAACTTGCCTCTGACACTGTCATTAAACTATTTGAGATGTTGCTAAAAGAACAAAGCGCAAACGCTATTAAAATCATTCAAAAAAATATCGATCAATTAAGCGCCGTACAGAGACCCTTGGTATTAAGCGCATTATTAAAAAATCAAGTTTTTATTGAACTTGCGCTGGCCGCAAATGAGACAACATTCATTGAACGTTTAACAACCAACTATATTCAATTAATAGACGCAGAACAGTCATGGGAAGACGTATCTGCTATATATGCCAACTTTAGAGGCAATGATTACTTACAGCAGCATCTGCTCAAACAAATATTTGCATCGCCAAAGCATGTCGCCAGCATGCGAAGCATGCTCGGTCAAGCAGAAAAACATCCCGCACAAACACAGATTGACAACTGGCCTGTTTATCGATTTCTGCCAAAACTGATCCGAACATTAAACCATCCAGAATCGGACGCATGGGAAAAATTGTTTGGTGCCGAAACTGCGTTGCCATTAGCAGACTTATTGCAACGACCCTGGGTACGCGATTGTTTGAACAAAGAAGCACAAGACAAACTCAAGGCAACAGAAGAGCGCTTGCATACTGAGAAACAAACCGGCTGGTGGGAAAAAGTTAAAATTACCTTAAATCGTAAATGGATGCGCTTCAAATATTATTTCAATATTGGAAAAGAAAAAGAATTGCATGCAGCATTAGCGAAACGCACAACAGTCTCTGAAGCGGCCGCAACGAAAGACAGAACCACCTTTTCGAGGTTAGAACGCGACTTGCGTGACCGCGGCGATTTACCTGAACATCAAAAGACAGTTGTATTAATGGCACGTTATATCGAGGCGTTAAAAGTTTATAGGCGACAAATTTTCACAATGAGTAAAGTACCAGAAAAAACCCTCAAAAAACTACATGAATTATTAATTGCAATTGAATTAACAAAACCCGACTGTGATACGGCTGGCCATAAATTTTACACCGAACAATTAATCGCAGCATTTGAGAAATTATTAAAAACACGATTTGATGAAATCACGAAAATCTTGCCGGATCAAAAGAATGCGGACGAAAAAGCTGGACAACTAAAAAAATTGCGACAACGACATGCCACCGTGTTAAAAAACGCCTATGAACGGTTGAAGAAAATGGACGATACCCTTCGACTGATCGCACAAGAAAAACTCTTGAAACCACTGCACAAACCCCTCTGGGATGCGGCCAAGACAGCGGACGAAACAGTCCAGGGAGTGCGTAATGATAAACGACCAAAATCGTTCCTCTCTTCTGTTTTTAGCCGATTGCGTCCTCGTCCTTCTTAACCTGGATATTTCACGCGATTGAGCGACCGCGAAAAATTTTTTTGCCATTTCGACAACTGTTTTTTTTGCATGTCATTTCGAGGGACTGAGACCAGCCTGTTCGCATGAGCGTGGAGAAACGAAGTTTCGCGTCCTCTGAGCTGAGTGTTTTGTCATCCCGCGGCTTGACCGCGGGATCCAGGAAAATTTATATTAAAGATTACAATAACGGAATACCGTTATTGTAATCACTGGATACCGGCTTTCGCCGGTATGACGAAAGTCTGGATAAATGCTTCGCATTTTCCGGGATGACGGCTCTTTTTTACGTCATTTCGACGACTCCGCGTGAGCGGAGGAGGAGAAATCTTTTTGGATCGAAGTATAATTGATGAGATTTCTCCTCGTCCCGCACCTAACGCTATTGGTGACATTAGATATAGCACAAGGCAAGGTAGCGTTAGGTGCGGGACTCGTCGAAATGACAGAAAAGCGCGGCGGGATCGAAATGACAGGGAAAAAAGAACGGCGGTGCTCGAAATGACAAGAAAAAAAAATCCTCAAAATCTCCGCTTGCAATTCGTTCAAAAATTTTGTACTATTTGATCATTCTATATCCCCATTCCTTTCATTCACTCCCGAATTTGTAAGCAATCTCTCAAAAATCCCGACGACTTTACTGTTTTTCACAAAACTCATTTTACTTAAGATTTCCTTAAGGTTTTCACTATATGTTTCGTCTAAGGAGAATAATCCATGCCCGCACAAACCGACATATTACATCTCTCTTCGCCACAACTGACAGATGCTTGTTCGCGCTTTAAACAAATGGAAACCGCACAACAACCCTCCGGCTTATGGCGCCTTCTGGGCACAAAACTGGCACACACTCTCAACCCTGAGGGTGTTGACACACTCGAGGCAAAACAATTATTGATCATATTAGCAACCGTCGACACATCGGAGGCTTTAAGCACAAAACCAGAATATGCTAAAGCGGGACATAAACAGTGGCCGCTCTCAGCAGTCATACCACACCAAACATACTGGTTTATGTTGCAGTATGTCCCGCACTGTGATGAAATAACGCAACAAAAATTCATCACACATTATGAACTCGACATTGCGCAACTAATCACATATACACTCACCCACAAAACAGAAGCCGAACACTGGTTGTCCGAAAATCCACAAGCAATATTCGCAATATATTTTAAATATGCATCCTTAAAAAATCGCGAATTAATCGCTGCCATTATTTGGGAACAAGTTGATAACTTACCCGTCAAACTCGACTCGCAAATCGCGCCCCTTTTTCTTGCAGATCCAAACATATTTCTTTCGACGATAGATACGAACTTAACAGACCTCCCCATCAAAGCATTGAGTAGCCGATATCAAAAATTATTGGTGATCAAACAACAATTACAACCCGCGGTTGCCTCTGAAATAATGTTGAAAATCGATGAAAAACTCGCGATACTGGGCGTGCGTATCTATCGATTTTATTTAGAACACCGCGATCAAAATCATTTTCGTTCAATCTTCCCTTCCTTAGCAGCCTTGCATCAAAGCGAGCAGTATTCCTGCGCCATGTTGACCACCTATATGCTCATCCATCATGCCATCAAAACGGATAAAGCAGACGCGGCGATGCGTGCAATAGATTATATTAAACAATTCGATCCATTGAATCAGACGAACACAGAATATCTTTTCCTCAACCACGGAAGATTGCCGCATTTTACCGTCATTGAATTAAGCCGTCTCTATGATGAATTGCTCAAGCGACCCTTAGAACAAAATATAGAATTATACCGACAAGTCGTGACCTTTATTTTAAAAGAATCAACCTGGATCGATCAAATCGCCGAAGCAAACAAGTTGCGCGAAAAAATCGCATATACTTATTTTTACGTATTGGGCACCAAACAATGCACGCTGGATAAAAACCTCGCCGGCCAATTATTGCGATTCGCCTCGAAAAATGAAGGCTCATGCGATACTGCATGGGCGGCCGTCGCACATAATCCATCATTACGAGAAAAATTTACCCCAAGTGACGTGTTTACCCTTGCGCAACAAACTAATAATGCTGTCGCCGCATCTGTGGTTCTTGAATACTACTATCCTTTGTTGCGTGAAAAAGAAGACGTGGAATTTATCGTCGACTTTGTGCAGCATTTTAATCAACCCACGATTGCTGACGCCGCATTCGCACAATTGTTAGGCGCCTCATATCCCAAAACACTCGCGCCGATTTACATTGTGACGGCTTTTGAAAACGCCGCCCTATTAAGGCTGCCCATTGATGATAGACATCTACATTATCTGCTGTTAAAAACATTACAGATCAGAGAGTTTGAATTTCCACATCCCATTTTATATGAGATCCTAGAAAAATTAGTTGCCCATCCGAATCATTTACTACTCGATGATTTTTTGTATGCATGCCCTCCCGACAGACTTCTGCATCTCTATCACAGCAATTTTACTGGCGCATGCGATCTAATAGTACAAACGCCCAAACTTTTTCAATTTTTGTTCGCACAAAAACCTTCTCTCACCACTTTACAATCCATGCTTATACATGCGCCCGCCAACAGTCAACAACGCGAACAGGTCGTACAGCACATAATGACCCTATCCCCCAACGCATTTGATGGTCAACACGATACAGTTATCAATGACATCGCGCGACGTTATCCCACTGAAACGCTCAAAGCTCTCTCACCCGACATGCCAAAAGAAACATTGTTATTATTATTTCGCCAAAAAGGCTCCTATCAAACCCGCATTGAAACACGATATGAATTACGCAGCATTGTAGAATCACTACTCACTACAGCAGAAGCCATGGCACTTTTACATCCAGACGACCCCTCGCCACCTCGCTCCTATCGAGAATGGGCAAGACTCGCCCGCCAAGCAGCTCACTCAACATCAGCACTATCGGATGGTTCACAAGATGAATCATCCATCGAGGGCAGCGCGTTAGCACATTCTCGATCAGCACCTGAACTGAGATTACTGCTACCAAGTATTCCCATCCAAAAACTCGTACCCGGCGATAAAAGTTTAGTCTTGGATCTACGGCACGCAATAGAACCTTGGGTCACGCTCTGTCAAATTGCTGCAGAACAGACAAAAACAGATGATCGTTGTATACAAGAACCCGAAGCTGACATGATTCGAACATTATTGGATTTTCCAATGAATCATTTTCCTCAGACCATACAAATCGCGGCTGGCATGGTTACAATAACCGTCTCTATAACATGCGGGGATTCTATAAAAACAGAAACCGCCGTATGCTGGGCCATACATAACGAAAAATTTCAAACCGCTATTGAACTCCTCGCCGAACTCTGTGCCACAACAACAGATCTCAGCGTCATTTTAGAAACAGGCGGAACACCTTGGATTGAACTGTTACTCTATGGCTCTAGCAATCAATCTGTGCATGCTGCGCTCTTCAACCATCTTGCTGAAACACAAAAACTTCAAAACTTAAGCGCTGACGCATTTCAAAAAATGCTAAAAATTATAGGATTTTCATCACACCGTTTAATCGATTTACTACAAGATAAAAAATTTGCAACGCATCGGCGCCCCTTAATCGAATTTATATTACTTCACCATGCCAGCACTTTAACAATGAAAGAACTGCAAACAACATTAAGAACATTGCAACCAGATGATTTCGCGCAACCTGAATTTTTAAATGCATTAGCCACCAACGATAACATACCAACGGCGGAACTCATCAAATTAATAGCGTCAATGAACCCATTATATAAAGCATCTTTCGCATTGCATATATTACAAAATACCACCCGCCTATCGCAATGCACCGAAACAGAACTGCAAAAACTCATTCAAACACTTGACGAGCAAACAACACAACAACTATTACAGTGGCTACCTGACAACCTGCCGCAGGATGAAACGACTGATTGCAGCGGCTCCGCCCAGTTGGCAACGGTATGGGTCAAGCAAGACGCGACTCATTTACCACAACTACTCCCACTGTGTTTAGCAGAGCCAAGCACAGCCCATGACCTCCTCGTTACTCTGCACACAGAAACTGAGTTGCTATCCCGTACCTTCGAAAGATTGTTGGATCAGCTCGACATCACTCAACGCACAAAAGCCATTCAACAACTACTGATTAAAAGCAATGACCACCCATCTCATGATGGTTTGCGGCACTATGCCATGAACTATCTCGCGTCAAAACCGCATCACGTCAACTTAACCGCATTTCAACAAAACACCCTTTGCAACGATGTGTTGCGACAATTATTCAAAAACACCTTTTTTTTAGAGCAATTAATGAAAACGCCGGCGGAAGGAACCCCCTCACAATACACTATTCTTTCACAATTTCCGATTGAGCACATCATCTCAGATGACGCGATACTCCAAACACTTTCTCGCTATCCGCGTCTCTTAATCGATTTAGTCACCGCGCACCAAACCAATATGGATGATGCACTATCATACTGCGCGCATGCGCGCACAAATCCAATTGCACAGCTCACGCATCCAGCTGGCGCGCACATATATCAAATCTTTGCACAATTACTCAAACATGTTGCGTTTGACAATTTTTATTGCGAAATGTTACCCGCATTTGCCGATGAAAAAAAAGTTCAGTTAATCATCTTATATTTAAATCAACGCGCCACCACGCTATCGAGCGAACAAATTATCCCCCTGCTGCGTAAAATCATCTCGATTCGGTCAGCCCTCGCTACTCCGCTTTATGTTTTTAACAAAATCTGTGTAAATTTGAGCAAACCTGCTTCGCAAGCTGTTGCGCATCAATTATTAAAAGATCCCGCATACGTCAGATCAATAAAATTGGATAAAAATCTTGCTCAACTGATACGCCAATATGCTCCAACAGTAGACAGTCTTCCTCCTCTTATTGATGACTACTCTAGATTTGAAGTCGCGCCAGAACAAAGCGTCGACCCTGCACAGTTTTCAATACAGCGTAGCCGCCTCGCTCGTATCATGTTAAAGAAATATGACATTTTATTTTCGCAACTTTACAGACCACAACGCAATATATTATTAAACCGACTCGGCGATATCGACATAAAATTATTAATTGCTGATTTTGCTAACCAATTATTAACATCTCACGGCCGAGCAGGCAATATCGATGCCATTTTACATATCTTATCTCAACATCCCGATGTAAAAAAACATTTAAGAAAATCTATTATTGCATCAACAAAACAACCCACCAATAAAGCCCTGGCTTACTTAATCTTGCGATATTGCCAACTCGATATACATGAGATCGCCGAATTACTGCAAACACCACGACAAAATATTATTCAACGATTGATAGATGTCATTGACAACAATATCTATTTAACTTTAATCTATAATTCGAATGATTTTGAAACAAAAAAATATGCTAAATTAAAACTCGAAAAGTCTCGTACGACATTAGCTGATCACCAGACCAATATAAATAAATTACGCGAAATGATTTACCATCCGGAGAAATATTCACATGATCAAGCTGGAGAAACTGAAAAAATTACAGAGGCTTGCGCGAAACAGTTTTTGGAACAGACATTGCATCATCTCCAAAATCCGCAAGTTTGTTGGGCAGCGTTGGTTCCTGCAGACACCACGCCCTTGCAAATGCTAAATTTTTTGCAGATTATATTACACCCTGCGATTGCAACACGATTAATGCCGCTTGCACAAACTTATCTCAAAGAGCAAGAGCAGGAAGCACTTAACCACTTGCATGCAGATAAAAATCCCATCAGCCGCTGGTGGGCAAAACTTAAACACAACGTCTCACAATGGTGGGCTCGAACATTTTATTCAGACATTGAACATCCCGGTCTTCGTAAAACACTAGCAACAATCAGCTCAACACAAGCAGCCACCATCGCCTCGCTCGGCCACATAACAGCGAGACCGGCGCCGTTGCCAGACGAAGGGTCAGTAAATACCTCGCCAGCGGATCAAACTGCCGATAAATGCGCCGCCGCCACCGCCACCCCACCGCAATCGACGACGCAACCTGACCCGCGCCACGTCTGGGGGCTCAGGCCGACCCGGACATAATTCATTCAACAAAAAATTGTAAAACCAACCAAAAAACGTTATTCTGTGGACCATCTTAATATTTCCTTAAGAATCTTGGGCTATCATTAAAAACAACAAGAGGGAAAAAGTAATATGCCAGGTGGAACAATTGTTAACATCCCGGGCAAAACCGTACGCAAGGTAGCGGAGCTCTTTCGTGGCATGGGTATAGAACTTCCCGAACTACAAGCCATCTCCCAGATTAGTACCCAGGCTAAATTCTTGGCAGACGCAGACCTCTTAATGTTATTACCTGCTGATTATGAAGAGTTATGCGCTTATTTACTCTCAACATTAGATAATAGCTCGTTTTCTGACCAAGTCAGAAACACGGCGGCATTTATTTGGGCCTGTCTAAAATGCAATGAGCACCAGCTTCCATATGTTTCATCTAATTGGCTTGGCCTTCTACAACTCACTCCTTTGCAAAAAGCGACCGCCAGTGAGCTATTCGAGGCGTTCGTGGGTGTATCCAAAAAAAACGCAAGAGCCAACCTTACAATAAGTGATGCATTACAATCTAATATTTTTTGGTCACTGTTAACTTACTTACCTCATATCGATGATAGGGATATGCCAAAAGACTTTATGTCTCTTTATCACGATGATATTCTGCATTTAATTCAAACCTCTCTCACCAACGATAAAATATCCTGGCCGGATGGTTTACAAAAAATACTCGATGTTTATTTCAAACATAGCTCTTCTGAAAAAAATAAGACAAAAGCGGCTTATGCCATTTGGCAACATATCGATCACATACCAGAACAACAACGACAAGAAATTAAAGAGCAATGCTTAAAAGCAATCGATGTTAACTTTTTAACCGATGAAATACCGACAGCCGAAACACTGTTAGCGCAAGCGGATGATCTACTTGCCCATAATATCCCGCTTTTTATGCGAGGATTACAACAAACACTGGCCGCATATAATATTTATGATGACATGACAGAAGTTGTAGTACTTCTTACACAGCGTAGAACGCTCGATAAAATCCGTGAAAAAATTCCGCCAATGGGGAAAGGCTGCGACTCCCTCCTCTCACCCGCAGTAGAAGAAATCGAGAATGTACACGCAAATCTTAGTTTGTATATTGCGCTAAAAGAAGCTAGTGTGACAGGCATCGAAAAGTATCTTCTATCAACACGCCCTCGTACACTCAATACAGCGGCAGCACACGCCATGTTGCTCTGTGCCTCAAACCAATATAATGATAAATTACGCAAACTTGCCTGGAAGACCGTCAAACAGCACGACGGGTTGCGATCAAAATTCACGCCCGAGTCTTTATTCAATATTGTACAACAAAGCAAGTTATCTCTAGCCGCTCGTGCGGGTACTGCGTTAGAAGTATTAGAACATTTTCACCCACTTCAAGGCGCACAAGCTCAAAGATCCGAACAAGAAAAAAAAGTACAATTTCTCGTTAAATTCGTTGAACGTTTTAACAATAACGTTAGCGATACATTATATTATCCCTTATTAAAAAAAGCTTATACTAACTTATCTGCTGATCAATTCGTCATCGCCTTTGAGCAATATCAACGCTTAAAACAACCACATGATTCGCTCACCCTTTTGCCTTTTGACGACAAACAACAACGACATGCAAATTTTTTAATCTCTGAGATGCTTACGCGCTGTACTGATTTATTAACATTTCCTCTTTTGCAACAAATGCTTGAAACCACTCGAGACCCCAAAACACGCATAGAAGTACTCAAAAAAATCTTGTCCCAATCCGTTGAAGATGAAGTTATGCGAACACTCGCTGATCGTTATCCAGCTGAAATAAAAAAAGCACTATCCAGCGAGACGACAACACCAAACTGTGTACGGTTATATCGACGTCTAACGGCAACGAAATTTCCTTTCCAACAATTATCGCCCGACAAACAACTCGAACTCTATAAAATATTAACGCAAGAAGAACGCTATACCTTAGCGGAACAACGCCGAGAACCCGCACTCATAAAAATCATATTACAAAACACACGATCCGCTGCCAATATATCCTTGAAAATATTAGAAAAATTACAAGAACACGTGCTACAAGAAGTATTTAACATCGTTGAAATCATCGAGTATCGTAACAAAATTTACAATGATCCAACGATGCTGACCACGAAATTATTGCCCTGGATTGAGCAACTTGCTCCTCCAGCCAAAAACAAATTGGCGCAGATAATATTCGATAATGCGGAGAGAATTCAGGATTTGCAATCCATGAAACACTGTCGTATTGTTATCGATGCGCTGACTGTTGAAGATGCAGCTCTACGACGATTTTTTGATTCCCTCACGCAAAGTCGCAACATTTTAATAGAAGGATTAATTGAATTAGCCGAAAGTTTTGCAGGCCGTCCACAAGCACGGTCATATCTGGCTCGCGCCATCTTACAAGACGCACGTCGTTTAAATGCATGCGGAGCGTCACTCGACACTGTCGTCGCGATGTTAGCTCCCAAAGATATTGTTGAAATCGTAGATATACAGATCGCTTCGCGCACAATGCTCACCGCTGAATTAGCACTTAAATTTATTCAAACAGGCCATCTCACTAGCGAGCAGGTAAAACGCTTAGCGCCCATTTGTCTTTTCACTCGCAATACGGCCGCTGCATTTTTAGCGCAAAATCGATTAAATTCGAACGCATTATTAGAACTATTAAAAGCTCGTCTGGATCAAGAAATGCCGGCGGATCTAAAAGAACGTATAATTTCATCACAACTGATCCCATTAGGCAACGCCGACACTCAAATGCATAACGCTTTAAAACTATATTTACAAGACAATCTTCCTATGTTTGCCGCCGTGAGTTCATCACTGCGCGACACATACATACAAGACACACCCATAGGAATCGCCATAAACATCACCGGTAGAGTAAGAGTATCCGATAAACAAGCATGGGTGGAGCGCTATCTTTTACACAACACGCCCTCTTCTGGCAAAGATATTATGGAATTATTAACCGCTATAGAAGAAAGCAATCGCCGGATAAAAAATCTTGCAAACATTTTTCCTCGACTGTCCATAGCAACAAGAGTCGACGTTGCACAACTTTTATTTGAAACGCCTGACTTTTTCAACATGCCCGTTGTTGATGAGGGGACGTTTAGCCTATTTATCTCTCAATGCACAAACTTACCTGACGATGTAGAAGACCCGACTCGTCGTTTGCGCGTATTAGTAGCCAACAACCCACATATCAGCTCGCTCGCCGCCCAGATATTGCTGAAAGATTATAGTATACAACTACCCGATGCGGAATTTAATGCACTCTGCAATCGACTTGAGATTTCGGAAATAAAACGGCTCGTCGAAGATACTGTAAACGCACTTGGTATTCCAGCGCAAGCAGATGCAGCAAAAACTTTATTAGAAAAATTAGCACAAAACGAACGTATCAAAAAACAACTCAATGAACAAGCAAATCACACAGAACAAACCGCTTATTTTAGACTGTATTATGGCCACACAGAAGCGCAAGAAATCGCACGCGATATATTGCAAGTTACCACTCCAGCCTTGCTGGACAGGCTATGTAATTGCCAACAACATGCTAACATCCGCATGGCCGCACGATTAAAGTTAGATGCAGCACGACTAACATTAAATGAACACGCCGACAACATCGCTCAATTAGCCGCACTTGCGCAAAACACTCAAGACATAACTGCTCCTATAGATCGCGAAGCGCAATGCTTAGGAACCGTTGTAAAAAGACTAAACCAAGACCCACACAACTTTATAAATGAATGGAAATTCACAGATGCGCCAAATCAAGTGCTTGCGCTGGCGCAATTTTTATTATATCCGGCCGTTGTAAAATCAAAATTGCTAGATCGACGCGCCATTGTTGTTATCAAACAACAAGAACAAGCCGCGCTGGATGTTTTACATAAAGATAAAAACTGGCTATCTCGCGCATGGGAAAAATTCAAATATAATGTCGCTCAAAGTTGGACAAGAATGGTTGCATCAAAGACACCGCATGATTCACTGCGGGAAGTCATTAATAAAACAGAACAGCTCACCTTCGTCACGACAACAGGATCGCTAATGCCAGCGCTCGGCGACACTTCAGCAAGACGTCAAGATCCTGCCGAAGAAGCTTCTTTGCAGGAAGTATTGCCTACCGCGGGCACACCTCCTGTTGCAGGAGAAGAGGAACATCGAAGGCCTGACGAAGCAGCTACACTGGCCGCCGAGGGATCTCCTGCCGCCGACGCATTGCCTGCTGCACTCTCGTTATCTCGATAAAAAAATGAGTCGACCGATAAGCCGGGTTCTGTCTAGTTCAGTCATTCATCTGGGCCATGCGTCGCCGCATAGCTCAAGCAACCAACCCGAATTCTGCGCGAGCAACGCAATTGAATTCCTATTTGGTCTTGCTCCAAGCGGGGTTTGCCATGCCGCTACTGTTACCAGTAGCGCGGTGCGCTCTTACCGCACCGTTTCACCTTTTCTCCATATATAAATATATAGAGTAGTTTATTTTCTGTTGCACTTTCCGTAGGCTTGCGCCTCCCAGGCGTTACCTGGCGCTTTGCTCTATGGAGCCCGGACTTTCCTCCACATACATCCTTATACGCAGCGACTGCCTAGTCGACTCACCGTTAAGTATACAGCACTTTGAAAATTCCACCACTCTCAGTCTCAGTCTCTGCCCAGCTCAGAGCTGCATAAAGTTGATGGCATAAAAGGCTTGCTGTGATTGTTCCGCAGCAGCTCAGAGCTGCGCGGATTAATTTTGTGTAAGTAATTTACCTACATCATTGCTCAGAGCTGCAGAGCCCCAAAGCAAGATCATATAAGGCATTTTTTTTGCCGCCTGTGATTTTGGCAGCAAGTTTTGCCGCCTGACTAGTGGAGCATTCTTCTAACAAAATTTTCAAAATACGTTCGACCTCCGCATCATCCGTCAACATCTTTTCAGCACCCGACACTAATACCACAAACTCACCGACCTGTTGCTTTGGATGCGCCTTCAAGCATGTTAACACCGCTGACAATTTGTCATCATAAACAGTTTCATACAGTTTCGTTAATTCGCGCACGATAACAACTTGCCTATCTTCGCCAAACACGGACACCATATCTTCTAACATATTCACAATACGGTGCGGAGCCTCATAAAATATCATCGTGCGCACTTCATTTTTTAATGCTTCTAACCGTTTTAATCGCGCTATTTGCTTGGATGATAAAAAACCTTCAAACACAAATTGATCGGATGGCAATCCCGATACGCTCAAGGCCGCAATTGCTGCACAAGCGCCAGGAATTGGAGTCACTTTAATATTACTTTTTCTAACGGAATGAACCAAATGGAAGCCCGGATCACTAATCAATGGGGTGCCCGCATCTGAAATCAACGCAATATTTTTTCCTTGCTTTAATCGCTCTAGTAACTTATCAGAACGTTCGCGCTCATTATATTCATGCAACGGAATCATCGGCGTTTGTATATTAAAATGATGTAACAATTTTCCGCTATGTCGTGTATCTTCAACCGCGATCAGATCCACTTGTTGTAACGTTTCAATTGCGCGCTGCGACAAATCGCCCAAATTTCCAATCGGTGTCGCCACGATATATAAGGTTCCAAAATTTTGTGTCATAACCTTTATTCCTTCGCCCAGCTCTGAGCTGCTACATGATTTACTCAGCGCTGAGCTGCGGATGCCTCGTGCAAATATTCAATACCGATGACGTCCATGCCTTTGAAAATTGCCTTTTTTGGCACGTTCGCTTTGGGTACAATCGCGCGCTTGAATCCTTGCATACATGCTTCGCGTAAACGTTCTTGGCCGGACTGCACCGGACGAATTTCGCCCGCCAAACCCACCTCTCCAAACGCAATCATATCCATCGGCAACGCACGGTTTCTTAAACTCGATATCACCGATAATAAAATCGGCAAATCCGCTGCCGTTTCCAAAATACGAATTCCACCCACAGCATTCACAAATACATCCTGATCATAAGTCACTATGCTCGCATGCCGATGCAACACCGCCAATAACATTGATAATCGATTCTGCTCTAATCCAACAGTAACACGACGTGGATTCGCCAAACGTGTTTCATCGACCAATGCCTGCACTTCAACTAACAATGGACGACTCCCCTCCCACGTTGGCATGATAATACTGCCCGCAACTGGTTTTTCATAACGCGATAGAAAAATAGAAGAAGGATTTTTAACTTCTAATAATCCCTTGTCTGTCATTGCAAATACACCCAGTTCATTCACAGCGCCAAAACGATTTTTAGTCGCCCGAATAACACGAAAACGACTATCGCTATTTCCTTCAAAATATAACACGGTATCAACCATATGCTCTAACACACGAGGTCCGGCAATCGTCCCTTCTTTTGTCACATGACCCACTAAAAATAATGCGACGCCCGTTTGTTTTGCGTATCGTACCAACTGCGCCGCACTTTCTCGCACCTGGCCAATAGATCCCGGCGCAGACTGTAATAATTCAGTATAAATCGTTTGAATTGAATCAATGACCATGATTTTTGGTTTTTCACGCTGCGCACAGGTAATAATGCGTTCAATTTGCGTGTCTGCCAATAATTTTAAATTTTCTTCAGGCAACTGTAAGCGTCGTGCGCGCAAAGTTGTTTGCCAAATTGATTCTTCACCCGTCACGTACAACGCCGGTTGCGTTTGACTCATCTGACAAAGTGTTTGTAGTAAGATGGTTGATTTACCAATCCCTGGCTCGCCACCCATTAAAATAACAGATCCCTCAACAATACCGCCACCTAACACACGATCAAACTCTTGAGAATGCGTTGTCACTTTTACGGTGGGCTTCACTTCGACCTTCGCCAAGGTTGTGACCTGCCCAATACCCTCTTCTATAAATCGACTGCTTGCAGTAGAATTTTTTGCAGCCATCACCTCTTCAGAAAGACTATTCCATGCACCGCACTGTGTGCATTGTCCCGTCCATTTTGGAAATTGCGCGTCACATTGATTGCAAACATAAATAACTTTGGATTTTGGCATGATACAATCCCCGATAAAATATCTAGGCTAAAGCGGACGCAAAACGCTCATCTGAAAAAACTGTCATTTCGAGATTTCTCCTCCTCCGCTTGCGCGGAGTCGTCGAAATGACAAGAATTTTTGCTCAGAGGGCGCGGAAGAGTCGTCATTCCGGAATTGTTGCGCCGTTGCACAACAATGTCCGGAATCCAGAGAACCGCAGTACGGAACTAAAGTCTTCCCTGGATCCCGGATATTCCGCCTTCGGCGGAATTCCGGGATGACGGCTTTTTTTATTATTTTATTGATCGCCTACGCGGGAAACCCGCGCGGACGGCGACTCAAGGGGAGCGAACGCCCGCTCCCCTTGAGAATCCCCAGGCGTAATGTCCCTCGCGGCAAGCCGCGGGGAAATCTTCATATTATATAATTGACCATCGAGGCTTCGTGAACCGATATATCCTCGCTTCATTAGCTAACGACTTTCCAACTGCCATCTGTCTGTCGGCAAGCTCTTCCGTAAATTTGTTGGTCTTTGCCGGCAATCGTCGCTTTCGTAATATATTCGCGACAAGGTTGATTCTGCGAATAATACGTCTTGGTCGGCGTTACTGCATAATGATTTCCATTGTCAGGGTTTGTCCAGGTCGTGGTATGTCTTGTGGGTGTTTTTTCCAATGCGCGTTGTGCACGTAATTGATCATTTTCATCCATTGTTTTGCCAATTTGACCGCCGATTAATGCGCCGGCAACAGCGCCTAATCCTACGCCAACTAATTGACCTGTTCCGCGACCAAATCGACTGCCCACTAAACCGCCTAATGCAGCACCACTCACTGCACCTACTTGCTGTTTGGACATGTTTTCACAACCAGAAATCCCTAAAGCCATGGCTATACTTAAACCAATAACAATAATCTTTCTCATTGAAATTATCCTTTCAAAAATTAAAGTACTATTCTAAACACCCGCACATAAAAATACAATTCTTTTCATACACAGCTCTGAGCTGCTGTGTAGGTAAATTACCTACGCAAAATTAATCCGCGCAGCTCTGAGCTGCTGCCGAGCAGTCACAGCAAGCACTCTGGCGGGTCTATTTTGCGCAGCTCTGAGCTGCTGCGACGCGCTTCACATGACACAATAACTCATATGGAATCGTATCCGCCGACTTGGCAACATACTCAATCGGCAAATCTTTGCCCCATAACATTACAAAATCACCAACTCTTGCTTGCTTACACGGGCGTAAATCCACGGCAATCATATCCATCGAGACGCGACCCACAAGCGGACAAATCGTATCATTCACCAACACCGGCGTTCCATTTTTTGCATGACGCGGATAACCATCGCCATACCCGATCGCCACAATACCAACGGGCATATTTTCTTCACATCGATAAGCTCTACCATAACCAATGCAATCACCTTTTTCACATTGCGCAATCGCTGTCAGCTTGCTCATCAATGTCATAACCGGTTCTAAATCATGATCATAGCCCACTTTATTTTCAAACGGCGATACCCCGTATAATATAATTCCCGGCCGCACCCAATTGGCATGCGCTTCAGGAAAAGTTAAAATGCCGGCCGAATTTGCTAAACTTCTTTCGCCAGGCAAGTGGCGAGTCATTTCATAAAATTTTTTAATTTGCCATTCAGTGATTGCCTTGTCATGCGCATTCGCATCCGCAAAATGCGTCATTAAATTAATCGGAAAAATAATATTTTTACAATCGCTTAATTTCGTATACGCTTCACCAAAATCACTCAAGACAAAGCCCAATCGATTCATGCCTAAATTTATTTTCAGCCAAACTTTTATCGGCGCGGCAATGCGCGCTTGCTGTAACGCATCAATTTGCCAAAACTGATGTACAACAATTTCAAAACCTAACTCGCTAATCGTTTGCAATTCATCCGGCTCGAAAAAACCACCCATTAAAATAATACGATTTTGCAATCCCGCACGACGCAATTCAACCGCTTCGGACAAACACGCCACGCCAAACGCATCGGCTTCGACAAGCGTCTGTGCCACGCGTACAGCGCCATGACCATACGCATTAGCCTTGACCATTGCAATTATTTTACTCTTGGGTGCAAGCGCACGAACGCGCGAAAAATTATGTTGCAACGCATCTAAATCAACATGCATTACCGCTGGACGTGTCATTAAATATCCTGATTCGTATATGCCGTGCTTGTAAAATTTTCGAAACGCGTATATTGCCCAAAAAAGGTTAACGGAATTTTACCAATCGGGCCATTACGTTGTTTGGCAATAATGATTTCGGCTTTGCCTTTGTCCGGACTGTTTTCATTGTACACTTCGTCACGATAAATAAAGACGATCAAATCCGCATCCTGTTCAATGCTGCCCGACTCACGCAAGTCAGACATGATCGGTCGTTTATCCGAACGCTGTTCCAAACTACGATTTAATTGCGAAAGCGCCAACACCGGCACATTTAGTTCTTTCGCCAATGCTTTTAAATTTCGCGACACCTCTGAAATTTCCGTTGCACGATTTTCTTTTGTACCCACCACTTGCATCAATTGCAAATAATCAATAACAATCAAACCTAATTCGCCTTGCTCTCGATGCACGCGACGTGCGCGCGAACGCACTTCGGCCGGTGATAAACTTGGCGTATCATCAATAAATAAACACGATTCCGATAACATACTCACGGCAGACGTAATGCGCGGCCAATCCTCTTCCGCTAATTTGCCCGTACGAACTTTATGTTGATCGATACGGCCGAGCGATGACATCATACGCATAGCCAATGATTCGCCCGACATTTCCATACTAAAAATTAACACCGGTTTTTTTGTTTTAATCGCGGCATGTTCAGCAATGTTCATCGCCATTGCCGTTTTACCCATCGAAGGACGACCGGCTAAAATAATTAAATCCGAGTTTTGTAATCCCGACGTTTTTTCATCAAAATCATGAAAACCCGTTGGCAGTCCCGTAATCGGCTCATGACTATGAAACAAGGTATCAATACGATCCACGGCATGCGCGAGTAATGTTTTAATGCTTTTTGCGCCCGACCCCCGCGTATGCTGTTCAGCAATCGCAAACACACGTCGCTCAGCATCATCCAATAAATTATTACTCTCGCGACCTTCTGTATTAAATGCACTATCCGCAATTTCGGCGGCCACGCCAATTAATTGGCGCAACACCGAACGCTCACGCACAATACCCGCATACGCCACAATATTTGCCGCGCTGGGAACATTTTTAGCCAACTCAAATAAATAAATCTCACCGCCTGCTCGCTCCAAATCACCACGTTCTTTCAACACTTCGGCTAATGTCAGTACATCAAACGGTTTTTGCTGACTCGAGAGCAGCGCAACGGCATTAAAGATCAAACGATGATCAGCTCGATAAAAATCAGCCGCCGAAATATGATCAATTATCTTATCCCACGCCTCATTATCGAGCATCAATCCACCCAGCACGGCTTGCTCGGCCTCCACGGAGTGTGGTGGAACTTTGGCATTCAACAAAGATTTTTGTTTGATTAAAATTTGATCGTTCATAGTTTGCGCACCATAAGATTTTAGAGAAGGAGTTACAACAATTGTGGCGCATTACGGAGGAGGATTCAATGGGTATTTTTTTGGGGGGAGGGTGTCATGTCAAGAAGTTTGGGGTCTGCCACATGTTACAGAATCTTTCCTCATATGCTTGACCGCCAAAAAACTCTATTTGTCTGTTTGCCTACGATCCAACGCTTTGGCTAGCTTGCGGATAAATATTGCATCATGTAATAATCCAGCTTTCAATTCTTCCACATCATCGCAGCTTGTGCGACGTGATTTATCAATTAACCGTCTCAATACCTGGTTAATTTGCGTCTGATAAGGCAATGCACCAGGATTCGTTGCCTCTGCTTTAAAGTAATCAAGCACATCTTGATCCAGTGAAATCGTAATACGTACTTTATTCCCAACAGGTTCTGGCGCTTGTAATGCCGACAAGATGCCTCGACGCTTTACTCTCAGATTTTTAAGATTATATTCCTTCTTCATAACTTTTCACCTCTCGTCTCGTTGCTAATCGGGCTGAAATAAAAATCCTCGCTGCAAGCAGACGAGGCATTTTTATTTTTTTTATTGATCGCCTGCGCGGGAAACCCGCGCGGACGGCGACTCAAGGGGAGCGGGCGCTCGCTCCCCTTGAGAAACCCCACGCGCAAGGTGCTCGCGACAAGTCGCGAGGTATGGGAAAATCAAGCGTATCGCATTGTTCCGTAGCGTGTAACACACGAGCAATAACCGCCCTTTATCAGAATGTGCAATCATGATTTCTCGCTCTTCATCTTTACTATGCTCAGGATCATAAAACACGACTTGATGCATATCATAAAAGCAGGTCACCGCCTCCTCAAAGGCAATGCCATGTTTCATGACATTCATTGCCGCTTTGGTTTCATGCCATTCAAATTCCATAATATATGTATATCATATGCATTTAATGCACGCAAGAATTATTGCGGGAAGTTTCAGTAGCACATGAGCATTTTGAAGAGATTTTTCACCAAAAAGCGCCAAAATATGGACGTTCCTTGATTGCGCTGAATAGTTACGCCCAATTCTTTCTAATCAATAGATCGCGGTAATATACCAAGCGAACAGATATCACCCATGGCATCGCAAACACACTAAAAACCAGATATAACAAGGCATACGTATAATGCATGTAATAACCATGGGGCAACAAATAGACTCTCAATGGAGCAAGCAAAATAGCAGGCAACAGCGATATTATAATCATAATGCCCGTACGCCAATAATTTTTATTGACGAGCTTAACGCTGTTTCGAATCGATGCGAACACGCCATCTTGACGGATAATAATATTTTGTCCAATTTGAGAAAAACAAATTCCAACAGCGAAAGCTAATACGAGCGTAGCTATACCCATCTCAACTTTCAATGGTGGATATAGCATTGTCAGCACAAACGAAACAAAAACTATTAATATCAGCCCTATAAGAAACACCAACCACCATACAAGATATGCTAACAACATTTTAAAGTATTTAAAAAAACTATATTTTAAAACATGCCCCAGAGATATTGACTCAGATACACTGGTTTCATACGCCTGATACAGAAGCACTATATTTTGATACAAACCCACCAACAAGAGTAACAAAGTGACCGCCCCCACTGCACCACTGCCTATTTCCCAATGGCGCAGAGCATACACCGAGAGCGGATGAAGAACCAACCCAAAAACAATAATAATCGGCATCAATTGCCAAAAAACCTGGCGATACAAACACCATGAATTGCGAATGACCTCGATGATGGTCGATTTCCTATCGTTATATTGAAATGTCATAAATCTCTCCAATAATTAAAGCTGAGCCATCCAACCCGCTCGTCAAACTATTTCCCCTTCTTCCCCGTGGCATTGCATTTCATCGGCACCACCAAGGTTTGCGAGTAATCATATGCCGCACCATCGGCCGTATCAACCCCTGCACCAACAATCCCACCAAATACAACATTTCCAAAGGCCATGCCTTTTGTGGTGGACTTAAAAGTTTTTGTGACGGGCTTACAACCTGTTTTGTGACAACTCACATGCAAATCACCATAAGCGCGATGCACCGTAACAGAGCCTGGCGTACTCTTAACATGCCATGTGCCTTTGCTATTGGTTAACAAACATTGCGCATTTTCAACCGGAGGCGTCGTCACAGAAATTGATTCGTTCGTACCATTAACAATGGAGGCACAACCGCTTAAAAGGCCGACTGAAATCACTAATAGAGAAAGACTGATCTTGTTCATTATCACTGTTCCTTTTATAGAAGATTTTTAAAACAAAAAAATATATTACTCTATTACTCTTCGCCTTTTTCCATTTCATCCGTCGTCACATCGTCTGCTGTTTCCTCGGATTTGACGTTCAGCTTAATTTTAACTTTTACATCGCTGTGGAAAATTAACACTATATTGTATTCGCCCGTAGAACGAATTGGACCATCGGGCAAAGTGACTTCGGATTTTTCAACCGTTAAGCCTTTCGCCGTAATCGCATCGACAATTTCGCGCACGCCGATGGAGCCAAATAATTTACCTGCCTCTTGTGCTTTGCATGTTAACGTAATCTCTAAATTTTTGAAGGGTTCAGCACGCTTTTGTGCAGCGGCTAAATGCTCCGCAGCAATTTTTTCGAGTTCTGCGCGACGCGCTTCAAATTTTTTGATATTTTCTTCATTGGCCGGCACCGCTTTGCCATAAGGAATTAAATGGTTACGCGCATAACCCGGTTTAACTTTTACAGTATCGCCTAACTTACCTAAATTATGAACCGCTTCTAATAAAATAACTTCCATACTATCCTCTCTTTAACTTTAAATTAAATCGTTCTCTAAAATCAATGGCCACATCTAACACGGCAATGATAACCAGCAACCCAATGGCCATTGGAAATACGCCCATCAAAACCGCCAACAACGAAAACAGTATCGCAATTTTCAATGTCGATAAGCGCCGCGCCAATAATGTCGCATGAATAACGCTAATCCCAACCAATAAAAATGGCAACAACAATATCGGCAACACATCGCGCGCAAAACTCACATTAAACCACGCAAGCAACACACCAACAATTAATATTACAACAGACACAGCTCTCACCCGAAAATTTAACCACTCTGCTAGCCATGCCTGCGGCAATTGCACGATTGATTGCAAAAATCGACCCACCATCAATTCACTGATGGCTGCAAGTACTACAATCGCCGCCTGTACGCCCGTTGCGAATTGCGCAAACACTGGCAATATTTTATTAATGCGATCCATCTTAAAGGACAACGGCGTAAATTCCATAATACGCTGGATAGATTGAGTGATTTCTCCAACCCACCACTTAGTGATGTCGGGATAATATAAATGAATACCAATCACCCCTACAATACCGATAAACGTGCCAATCTCCAATACCACTATCCAGCTCGCATACCGTTTCAACAACAAGGTCAAACACCAGACAAACAGTAGCCCGAACACAACCGAATTAAAAAATGGCATCCATATATGCATGGCGCCCAATACGATATAAGGCAATGCCGCCCACAACACCACCAGAAAGCCTTCGTATGCGCCTTTTGATAAAGTAATCAAAGCCACAATGGCAGCACTCATCCATCCCAATAGCGGAATAAACAAGAAAAGCAGCGCCATCCCAATCGCTTGCACTCGTCCACGAAGGACAAATTGAGCAAAGTTACGTGCCAATGACATATTATTTATGGCTATCGCAATAAGGTAATAACGATAACAATCGCGACACCTTAATTGCATTTGTTAACAAACGTTGATGCTTGGCGCATGTTCCTGTAATACGACTCGGCACAATCTTGCTCGTTTCTGAAATAAAACGCCCCAACAATTCTACGTCTTTAAAATCTATGTCTGTCATCTCATTAACACAAAAGTAACAAACTTTTTTACGTCTAAAGTAAGCCATTATTTTTACTCCTCATTATCCATTTCAGTCGTTTTGACGTCTACCCGGCGTTTTTCGAATCGAACCGGCTCTTGATGCTTATTGGCTTCTTTTGCCAATGGCGATACGGCAGTAATAGCATAGTCACGTCGAATGACAAGCGACCGCAATACCGCATCGTTAAAACGAAACAAATGATTTAACTCATCCAAGGTTTCTTGATCACATTCGATGTTCATCAACAAGTAATGTGCTTTATGCACTTTTTCAATTTGGTAAGCGAGTTGACGTCGACCCCAATTTTCTAAGCGGTGCACGATTGCTTTATGAGTGCTCATGACCTGACGATAACGATCCAACATGGCTGGAACTTGTTCGCTTTGATCGGGATGGATCAAAAGAACGACTTCATAATGTCGCATATGATTCTCCTCTTGGTTTATCAGCCGCCAAAATATTTGATGCGGCAAGGAAATAATTATTTAAAAAGAACAACTTAACAGGAGGCATTGTATTTAAATTTATTCAACTTGACAAGTCTTTTATCAACAGACAAAATAGTGCTCTTTAATCAAACGGTTAAGCCCAGAGAACGCTTCGCTTACCTCAGGGCTGAGGATTTGATTATGGCTACGTAGCTCAGTTGGTTAGAGCGCGGCACTCATAATGCTGAGGTCGGTGGTTCGAGTCCACCCGTAGCCACCATATTTTTCAAGCAGTTATTGTTATCTCCTCCGAAAGCATTCCACTTTTGGGTGACGGTTGATTTGTCATTGAATGGGCAAATAAAGGCAAGTAATCATAGCTCATGAGACTTTTGCTTTTCTACACACGAAACAACTGGCTTACTTCATTTTTCGGCTGATGATCCGCTGCTAGGATTTCGACCTATCGCAATAACCCAGCCATTAGCAAGCGTTTTAAAATAATCATAGCTCATATAAAAATCGCCATGGTTTCCCATTTTGTCGCCTCCGGAATTACGTATCTTGAGCAGACCGCATTCTTGTTTAGCTTGACCTTCGTCTACGTAGGATACGCAAGCGGTATCATCATAACCTGTAATTACCATGTCATGCTGAAATACGCTTAAATATGTCTGAAGATCTGTTTTTATTTGGTTTGTTAAAACCCACGTATCCCAATGCGCAAGGTAAGATCCGAGAGCGCCCATGCTATGACCCTTGTCGGATAAGAAGGGATCAAAAAACATAGTAAAGACTAAGCGATTTCCTTTTGTTAGCGATTCTTTGACCTGTTGTAAGGTTTGGCCCGCTTGTTGTGGAGCGTAATGCGTTGCTATCACCCGCCAATTGTTACTTTTTAAGAGCTTTTTTCCGTATTGTTGATATACCGAAAGCGACATACTTGTCCCGTTTCCACCATCACTATTTCGTTGTTTTTTTTCTTGATCTTTATATTTTTCAAATGTATCAGGATCACTGAGATTCAGTGATGGTACCTTACTAAAATCACTACCATCGCTAAATGGATATTTTGTCAGTCCGCCACAGGCCGGTTTTCCATCAACCTTAATCGTTTCCTGATCTTTCTGCGTCCAATATCCAAAATATTCAAATGCAGATACCACTCGAAATGAATCATTACCATCCCACCAAGATAGATTATTTAATTGTAAAAAACAGGTTGGACTGATCATCTGGCCGTCTTTTAGGGAATATAAAGCATCAAGCGCAGCAGTAACTGCCATAGTTGTGCATGTAGACCATTCCCATCCTTGATTAAAAACAGGAACCCCGTTCATTCCTAATTGAACACTGGGTGGTAAAGCATTATTGTTATCTGATAAAGAAGTTTGATTCGGACTAGAAGGGTTGCTAAGTGCATAACCTACTCTTTGAACTAATTCGTTTCGAGTGTCCGCCGACAAGCTAACCATTTTTCCATAACTGGTTTGTCCCAGCAAAAAACAAAACAAAAACAGGCTCATCATTTTTGAGATCGGTTTATTCATAAGTTTTCCTCGGGCTTTGAAGTTTAATTCTTATATGCGCTTTTTCTATTTTGGCTTATCTCCACCACCGATAAGCCGAATTATAGCATTAATTTCATTAATTTCATTGTGTTATTGATATACCTTTATTTGCCCTGAAATCAAAGTAGCTTTTGCCTCAAAAAAAATAACCCCGTACTCTTGGTATCCCTGCGAAAATTCCAATCCAAATCCCCTGAAACCCACGCTGCGCGAGGGCTTCAGGATCGGGCTTCGTCCCGTCCCTATGGACAATCGCTTGCGCGATTATCCGTAGAGACGGGGTGAAATTAGAAAATATTTATCATCAAAAAAGTGTTATCTTCATAACAACTCATTCCAGCGCGGGCGTAGAAGTTGATTTTATTATGGAGAAAAAGCCCAATATTTATCCGTTTGAAGTCACTTATTCTGTGACAGACCCTAAATCACACCTTATCCATAACCGCTTAAACGTAAACCAAGCGAACACGGTAATCATCGGTTGAAGTCATTAATATGTTACAGTTTTTACCGTATACTGATTTAATCGGTAAATAAAAGGAGAAGTATATGCGCGCTACCTCGACAATATCTAGCACAACCTATGATGGATCACATTCTTTGATATATCATGCATGCCTTGTCCTCGCTGGCACAGCACTCATTGCGCTGAGCGCACAAGTCAAGTTACCGTTACTACCCGTGCCTATCACATTACAAACAACAGCCATATTGTTTTTAAGCATTATTTTTGGCCCCGCATTAGGCGCTACCGCTGTCGCTGGTTATTTGTTGGAAGGCGCCTTAGGTTTGCCGGTCTTTGCTGGCTTTTCCGCGGGCGTCCCAATCTTGTTAGGACAAACAGGCGGTTATTTAATCGGTTTTTTGCCTGCCGCGATCGTATCTGGCTATTTGGCACAAAAAGGATGGAACAAAGGCATAAAAGTATTTTGTAATGTTTTGATCGGCACGATCATTCTGTTTACGCCCGGCGTCATAATGTTATCACATTTTGTTGGATGGCATCGCGCGTATCAATTTGGCGTACAAATTTTTTATGTTACAGAATCGGCAAAAATAATATTTCTCGCAGGTTTTTTAAATCAATTTAATGACTATTTTTCATTTCTAAAATGAATATATTAAAATTTCGCCCACATCATCTTCTCTGCTCGCTTTGTTTTGTCGGCAAAGGTTATTCCCCCGCATTTATAAAAAATCTAAAAATCATTACGGATGCTCTAAAAGCGGACGAACGTCAACAAATCAAGATCATTATCACGCTCGAGACAGATTCAATTTGCAAACCCTGCCCGCACTTGCATCATAATAAATGCGCTTGCGAACAAAAAGTGAAGCAAATGGACGAACAATTCTGCCAAGCCTTGGATCTTCAGGAGGGAAATATATTTACATGGAAAACGCTGCAAGAGCATGTCAAAAACAACTTAACCATGGAAAAATTTCACCGCATCTGCGCCCCTTGCTCATGGAAAAAAATGGGGGTATGCGAAAAAATATTAAAGACATTATGCATTCAACAATAACGCCAAATACAAACCCTCTAATACCAAATCCGGTTCGATCACCGTAAAAATCTTTTCGTCCACAAACAAATGTGCAAAACCACCGGTACCAATAATGACGGGATCTTGATCGCAACATATCTCTTGTTTAATTCTGCTGACGATCTCATGAATCGCACCCAAATGCCCATAATATAATCCTGACTGAATACATTCAGATGTATCACGACCCACAATATCATGGGGTTTTTTAATCTCCACCTGAAATAATTTTGCCGTATTATTGCGTAAGGATTCCATCGCGACACGCAATCCTGGCAAAAATACAGCGCCTAAAAATTCTTTTTTGGCGTTCATCACCGCAAATGTCGTCACGGTTCCAAAATCGACAACGACAATGGGTTTGTTAGGAAATCGATAGGTCGCCGCAATAACGCCTGAAATTAAATCAGCCCCCACTTCTGCGGGTGCTGCCGTTTTTATTTTAATGCCCGTCTTAACACCAACCTGTAAACCAAACGGCTCTATATCAAAATATTTTTTACACGCTGCAATCAATGAATAATCGAGTTGTGGCACCACTGAACAAATGGCAATTTTTTTTATCTCTTGAATAGTAATATTGTTTTCGCGCAATACACTTTTTAAAAACAACCCCAACTCGTCTGATGTCGTGGTATTTCGGGTATCATATCGAAAACGAAAAATAATTTTGTCGTTTTCAAAAATACCTCCGAAAATATTTGAATTACCGACATCTAAACATAATATATAACTCATCGTGATTGCGCCTTATTTTAATTAAATGACATCGACAGCAATTTTATCGAATAAATGCAAAAAATACTAGGCAAAATCACCTCCTGCTCATATAATGGCGACAGATAAACAACAGGAGCTACGATAATGACGCTAAGAACCCCAATCCGTCTCTTATGCTTTTTATTGATCAGTCTGTCCACCGCTCCCATTTTCGCTAAAACAATTCATATCTTATATTTTAATGACTTTCACGGCCAAGTCACTGAAGACAGTCAAAATCCTGGCATGGAAAAATTCGCCAGCGTCGTTAAGGCGCAAGAAAAAAAATATCCAAATTATATTTTGGTTGCCGGCGGCGACAATTATCAAGGCAGCATCATATCAAATTTAACGTACGGCGAACCCGTCGATGCCATGATGAAGTATTTAAATGTCTCCGCATCTGCTGTTGGCAATCACGATTTTGATTGGACGACAAAATGGTTCCCAATCTGGCAACAACAAGGTCATTTTACTTATCTTGCCGCTAATATATTTACACAAAAAACGCATCAGCCTGTCAACTTCGCCAAACCCTATATTATTGTGAACAAAGATGGAATCAACATTGCTATTATTGGACTCTCTACCACCGAAACACCGTTCACAACCATACACACCAATGTCGCTAATTTAGAATTTCAAACAGCTGAAAAATCTGCCCAAGGCTGGATTAATTATTTGAATTCCGGACGTGATAAAGCGGGCAAACCCGATGCAATCATCGCACTCACCCACATCGCCTCGGAACAAACAAATGGAGCAATCAAAGACAAAGAGATCACAAGTTTAATCAAAAATACCAAGGGTTTTGATGCGATTTTAAGTGCGCACAGCCATCAACCCGTTGCCGGAAAATTAGATAATATGCCCGTACTGCAAGCCTATTGTTATGGACGCGACCTGGGCGATTTAATGTTGACATTTAATTCAAAAAATAAACTCGTTAAAGTCACGCCAACCTTAACGCAGATTTATAACCACAAAAAAAATATTAAGCCCGATCCGCAAATGACAAAAGTTTACAATCAATATTATAAAAAATTCAGCAACCAAATGGCCGTTAAAATCGGTGAAGCAACGCGCACATTACAAGCTGAAAAAAAAGGGGAACTTTCTCCACTTGGCCATTGGGTCTGCCAAGTTCTAAAAGAACAAACGGGTGCGCAAGTGGTGTTGCAAAACGAAGGATTTTTTCGGCATGACCTCATGAAAGGCCCAATAACGCTCGGTCAACTCTACCAACTTTTTCCCTTTGATAACACCGCCGTTGTTTTGAGTATGACCGGCCAAGATATCAAACAAGCCATCGAGCATGGGTTAAATAGCGATATCATGGGCGCCACACAATATGCAGGCATAACATTTAAACAGAAGAACAAAAAAGTAATATCGATGATGCTCGACGATGGCACGCTAATAAAAATGGATCAATCCTATACCGTTGCAACCAATAATTTTATGCAAGGCAATGGCGATGGTTATCAATTTTCGACGATGAAACAAATATCCACGCATCCCAAAATCATTCGCGACATCCTTAAAGATTATATTAAAGCGAAGAAACGGGTGCCTTGAACATCACTTGTCATTTCGAACGTCGCCGTTCTTTTTTTTCCGTCATCCCGGAAAATGCGAAGCATTTATCCGGGATCCAGTTTTTGTCATCCCGCGGCTTGACCGCGGGATCCAGGGAACACTTTAGTTCCGCACTTCGATCCTCCTGGATTCCGGACATTGTTGCGCAACGGCGCAACAATTCCGGAATGACGAAACTTTGCCAGAGCGATTCCGGAATGATAACAATTCACACCCGCCCATAATCCTCCGCACTCTCAATCCACCGATGTTCGAGCAGCGGAATAATCGATGCGTGATGATGAATAATTTCTAACGATACGGCTTGTACTTTCGGCAACAAATATTGATCGCGCACGATATTTGCAATGCGCATACCGATAATACCCGCTTGCTTTGTACCTAACACTTCGCCCGGACCACGGATTTCTAAATCTTTTTGCGCAATCAAAAACCCATCGCAACTTTTTCGCATAATTGCTAAACGCTTGATTGCGCTTTCCGAGAGCGGCCGTTGATAGAGCAAAACGCAATAACTTTCAACCGACCCGCGGCCAATGCGTCCGCGCAACTGATGTAACTGTGCCAAACCCAAACGCTCTGCATTTTCAATCACCATCAAGCTCGCATTGGGCACATCCACACCGACCTCAATCACCGTTGTCGCCACCAGCAAATCATATCGTTTCGCCTTAAAATCCTGCATAATTTGATCTTTTTCGAGCGTTTTCATGCGACCATGAATCAATGCAATGTGACAGTCCGGCAAGACTTGTTTTAAACTTTCAGCCGTTTTTTCTGCCGCCTGACATTGCAAAATTTCAGATTCTTCAATCAACGTACACACCCAATACACCTGCCGTTTTTCGTGACACGCTTGTCGAATGCGCGCAATGACATCGTCGCGTCGATTGCTTGATAATACCGTTGTCGTCACCGGTTTGCGCCCCGGCGGCAATTCATCAATGAATGAATGATCTAAATCCGCATATGCCGACATCGCCAACGTGCGCGGAATGGGTGTTGCGGTCATGATGAGTTGATGCGGGTATTTGTTATCGTGATAACCCTTTTCGCGCAGCGCCAAACGCTGATGCACACCAAAACGATGCTGCTCATCCACAACCATTAATGCCAGCCGTTTAAACTCAACACCCTCTTGAAACAATGCATGCGTGCCAATAATCACTTGCGCTTCGCCGCTTTCAATGATCGCTAACGTTTCTCGCCTTTCTTTTGCCTTTAATTGACCCGACAACCATGCGACTTTAATATTGAGTGGTGTCAACCAGTGTTGAAAATTTTTGAGATGTTGTTCCGCTAATAATTCAGTGGGCGCCATGACGACCGCCTGACAATTATTCGACACGGCATGCAAAACGGCTAACGCCGAAACCACTGTTTTTCCAGAGCCAACATCACCTTGCACCAACCGCATCATCGGATATATATGCGATAAATCATCGGCAATTTCTTGATAAACACGCTGCTGTGCATGTGTTAATTGAAACGGTAACTGCTGTAAAAAATTTTTGATGAGCGCGCCCTCGGCCGACAAAACAACGGCCGAATGTTTCTTGGCATGCTCACGCAATTTGCGCAAACTCAAATAATGCGCTAATAATTCTTCAAAAATCAAACGTGTCTGAAAGGGATGCTTGCCCTCCAACAACAGTTGAATCGGCGCGTCAGGCGGCGGCCGATGTAAATATAACAACGTGTCTTTTAGATTTGAAAATTTGAATTTCTGCAAAAGATCCGGCGGCAACAATTCTTGCATCCCGCGATCAATCAACTGCAATGCTTGAGATTGCAGTCTACGCCAACTATATTGCGAAATGCCTTCGGTTGTCGGATACACAGGCGTTAAATATTCTTCGACCAATGCCGGTTGATCATCCCGAATACCCACATATTCTGGGTGGATCATTTCGTGTCCATTTTTGCCGAAACGCACTTCACCAAAACAGCGGAGTCGAAATCCGGTTTTCAAATGCTCATATTGCGACCGATTAAAATGAAAAAATCGCACTGTCAAAAAACCGGTACCATCAGATAATAAACAAATCAACTGGCGTCGCCCACGAAATAAAACCTCAGACGATTTTACTGCCGCCTCGATCGCCACCACCTGACCAGGTCGAATATGCCGCAATGGCATAATACGCGTACGATCTTGATACGCGCGCGGCAAATGAAATAATAAATCCTGGATCGTCTCAATACCCAGCTTTTGAAGCTTCGCCAGCAGACTTGGACCCACTCCTTTCAAAACCGAACAGGATAATTCAGCCAAAGAAGTCGACGTTGTCGCAGACAGATCGGTGTTCATAAATTAGTCGCCCATGCTAGCCTTGCATTATCTCATTTATTTGACAGAACGACCAGCAATCGGTACATTGCGAAGTGGTATTATCTGACGCCATGGATGGCGAGTGTTAAACGAGAACAAAGCCGGGGTGGTGGAATTGGTAGACACGCAAGTTTCAGGTACTTGTGGGGGCAACCCTGTGGAGGTTCGAGTCCTCTCCTCGGCACCAAAATAAAAAATACAAAATGGTTCAACAAGGGAATATTGGGAACTGTATCATGCCGATAATTCAAGAAACAAAACTTCTCCATGACCTTCTAAATAATTTACCACATTATATCTTCTGGAAAGATATAGATTTGGTTTTTAGAGGATGTAATAAAAAATTTGTTGAGCAATTTGGTTATAAGGATATAAATGAAATTATTGGTAAAACTGATGATGATTTCCCTTGGACGAATGATTTACGAAAAAAATATACGAGCGATGACAAAGAAATTTTATCGACCGGCGTTGCTAAATTAGATTATGAAGAAGAGCAAATTCAGTTAGATGGCTCTATAAAAACACTGTTAGTCAGCAAAGTTCCTCTATACGATGAGAATAACAAAACAACAGGCCTATTGGGTATATATACAGATATTAGCAACCGAAAAAAAATGGAATCCCAACTCCGCAAAGAACAAGAAGAACGCATCCGCACGACGCGCATCTTTGCCGGCGGCATTGCGCATGAGTTGCGAACACCGCTCGCCTCGATGGTTAATGCGGCCTCTGGCATTGTTAAATTCATGCCGCGCTTGGTCGAGGCTTATAACATGGCAAAAGAAGCGAATCTCGATGTGCCGCTCATCCGTAAGGAGCATTTAGAAATTCTTAAAGACACCGCTGAACATATTGTGCAGGGAGGCGAATATTCGCAAACCGTCATCACCGCGATGCTGGTTACCGCACAAACTGCTGCAATCGATACTGCAAAATTTAAAAACTTATTCATGGTCGCCACCATTCAGACAGCGCTCACCACATTTTATTATCCCAATCCCGATGACAAAGCGCTCGTACATTTTATCGCTGAAAACGATTTTCAATTCTGGGGTGACGAGACCTATATGATGGACATCATTTATAATCTTGTTAAAAACGCACTCTTTTTTATTCATCAAGCACAAAAAGGCGAAATCACGATTTGGCTTGAAAAGCAAAAAGATAAAAACATCGTCTATGTTAAAGACACCAGCGCCGGCATTCCGAAAGAAAATCTCCCCCGTCTTTTTGAAGGATATTTTACAACGCGTGAAGCGGGTACCGGTGTTGGATTGCCGCTCGTTCGACGCCTCATGCAATCGTTTAACGGCGATATCACGTGCGAGTCTGTGGAAGGGGAATATACGATGTTTATGCTGACATTTCCCATTTCAATCGACGCATGATACTTCGATTAAAAACTCAACAAATAAAATCGCATCTTTTTCTATTCACTCTTGTAAATTATAAAAAAATAAGTCACATTATAATATGAACTTCATTCAAACAATAGTTGAAATTATATTTATCTTAGGCTTATTTATTAATGCTGCACTTTTCATCCCGCAAGCCGTTAAAATATTTCGTTTAAAGGATGCTCGAGGCATTTCATTATTTACCTATGCGGGATTTAATATTATCCAATTATTGGGCATGTTACATGGCTATTTACAGCAAGATTGGGTCTTATTTGTCGGAATGGGATTAAGTTTCCTAACCTGTGGTGGCGTAACAATAGGCATTATATTTTTTGGAAAGATTAGGAACAATTAACAGATGAATATTTTTACTAACATCGTTGCCTGGCTATTTTCTGCGGGATTATTTATTAGTGGTGTTTTAATCATCCCACAAATCATTAAAATTTATCGAACAAAAACAGTCAGAAATTTATCTTTAATAACCTATATCGGTTTTGAATTTTTCCAGATCACATTCATATTACATGGTTACTTTTTTAATGACCTGCCCATACTGATCGGCATGAGTTTTACGCTCATTTGCAATACTATTGTATTAGCACAAATTTTTTATTATAGGACAATTCAATCCTCGGCGGCTACATTTAACCAACGTCATGACTAACTATTTTGACCAACGTAAACTGTTCTGTAAATTCTCTAATAGTTGGATAATTAAAAATATCTTTTACTTGTGGCGAAATTAAAAAATATCGCGAAATTTCTATAATATACCGAAAGGCAACCAATGAATTACCGCCCAAATCAAAAAAATTATCATCTATCGCAACATGACTTTGATATAATAGTTTTGATAATATTTCACAAAGTATTTTTTGCTCTGCCGTCATATGCTCGGTTTTCTCTCGATCCACTATCTCTTCACAAAATGTGGATAATGATTGTCTATCCACTTTGCCATGTTTAGTCATCGGCAATGCATCGAGCTGTACGAATCTATCGGGTATCATATAATAAGGCAAATACCGTCTTAAAAATAGTCTTAGGTTATGTGCGCTAAATAGCGTATTTCTCTTCAGCACTGTATAAGCAACCAATATATTTTCATCGCGCGGCGTACGCTGAATCACCACAACACAATCACTGATTTGTTGAGTTTTTAAGAGCGCGAACTCAACTTCAGCCGTCTCAATACGATAACCACGAATTTTAACTTGATTATCGATACGGCCAATAAATTCCAAATATCCCTCTTCATTCCAACGCACTAAATCGCCTGTTTTATATAGTTTTGATTTGTTCATATCTGAAGAAAAAATATTATCGATAAATTTTTCAGCCGTTAATTGTGATGAATTAACATATCCCCGCGCTACGCCCAAACCGCCAATGTACAACTCGCCCATAGCTCCCAAAGGCGCTAACCGTCGAGAATTGTTCAAAACATATAATTCTGTTCCAGCAATGGGCTGACCAATCGGAGGATAATCAACCCATTGCCGAAGATCATCTGGCAACCTATATTCACTCACCACATGTGTTTCTGAAGGGCCATATTGATTCATTAAGCGCACTTGCGAATACCGAATAAAAAACTGTTTAATGCTATCTGTTATTCTTAACGCCTCACCTGCTACTATAATATTCTCCAAATATTTTAGGCCAATCTGAAGATGCAGGACAGCATCTGCAAAATAACGCAACACACTCGTGGGTAGAAATAAATCCTGTATCCGTTCTTCATCGACATACTGAGCTAACGCTATCACATCATGCCGCAACTCTTCTGGAATAAGATAAAGTGTATGCCCAAAAGACAATGCATAAAATATTTCTTGCAAAGAAACATCAAAAGTAAACGCAGCAAATTGTGCAACACGGCGTGATAGAGACTTGCTGCTCGCTAACCGCAATAGCTGTTTATGTTGCCATATCGATAAATTAATTAACGTTCGATGTGCTAATGCAATGCCCTTTGGCTCTCCTGTCGACCCTGATGTATAAATAATATAAGCTAAATCCTCAGATGTTATTTTAATTGACAAATTGTCGAGGGGTTGATCCGAAATCATCGTCGATTGATGATCTAAATTAATTCTCGAACAAAAAACATCCGATATCAAATAACTTTTTGTCAACAATAAAGTAACTGCCGCGTCCCTTAATATATGATGAACCACTGTAACGGGGCTCTCTAAATGAATCGATACATAGACAGCCCCCACCTTAGCAATGGCTAGCAGACAAACAATCACGTCTATGCTGCGCTCCATATAAACCGCGACCACCGCTTTTGGCATCACTCCTTGTGCTTTTATATAATGTGCCATCTGATTCGCGCGCTGATTCAACACCCGATAAGTCATCTCTGAATCTAAAAACGCTAATGCAGCTTGCTCGGGATGCTGATCAACAAAATTTTCAAAAAGATCAACAACGGTATTGCTACAATCTTTTCTTTTATAGCCTTTACCCGCCAAACGAAGTAATACGCTTTCTTCGTCTGCATGCATCCACCTCAGCTGTTCAATAGTGGATGCGGGGTTTGATAAAACGCAAGTTATTATAGTGATATAATTTTTTATCATTCGTGTAATAAATATGTCTAAAAATACATCCGTTTTATATTCTATTCTTCCGATAATTTCGTTGGATTTATCGTCCAACTCAAACAATAAATCAAATTTCGAAGTATCATTATGAACCCCACATTGACTAACCACCCAATTCTCATTGAGTTTAATTGCAGATGGTTCATAGATAAATGCGATCGAGAAAGGCAATAAATGTCTATCGGACTCAATCATTAATTTCTTTTTATGCAGCATATTTACAACATCCTGAAAAGGCAGACGTTGATGCAGATGGGCATCATACACTTCTCTTTTTACCTGCTGTAATAACGTTTGAAATGACAATACTGGATTTAAGATAAGGCGTAATATTACCGTATTTAAAAAATTACCCATCATATTTTGAGTATCAAGATGATCGCGCCCCGATAATACTGTCCCTATCGCAAGATCATTGCAGTGAGTATAATGGTATAATAATGTATAAAACGCGGATATCAAGATCGCAAATAAAGTCACGCCCTGCTGCTGCCCAAACTCTCTTAATTGATTTGTCATTTCTTCTGGCAACACCATATACTGCATGTGTCCCGCATGATTTGCCAATAAACATGTAGCCGCCTCTTTTTTAGATTCAATTTTTAAAAATGGCAGATCCTGCAATTTCGTTTCCCAATAACAAATATCTTTTTCTCTTGGATATAATTTCACTAATGCGCGATGAAATATGACATAATCCTTATATTGGCCTGGAGACGTCAGTTGTTTCCCTGCATGCAAATTTTGTAACTCATTCAAAAATAGCTGAAACATACTCACCCCATCGGAAATACAATGATGGGCAACGACATAAAGACGATGGGTTTTGTCAGTCAACCGAACCCATAAAAAACGAATTAACGGCTCCTCACCATATTTAAAACATTTTTTCAAATCCTCTTGCGCCAATCGCAACGCAAGACATTCTGCATCACGAATATCTCTGTCTCTAAAATCATATCGGGGCAACTTGAAGGGTTGATAAGGCTCGAAATACTGATTGGGCGCTCCATTGTTCAACACAATTCGAGCACGTAAAATTTCGTGTCGCTCAACAATTTTGTTAAGGGAATCTTCAATATGATCAGCATTAATCGCTTCGTGGATGGTGAGATGAAAAGATTCATTATAGATAGGGGTCTCTGGAGCGAACTGCTGATGCATCCAAATTAATGACTGAGAAGCCGACAAAGGAAAATATCGTTTAGCACTGCTTTGTTGCGACGCAACGGGAATAATACGCAAAATAGGCAATGATTTCTTTTCCAAAAATGCTGCCAATGCTCGGATCGTAGGATATCGATACAGGTGCTGCGTATTTAACTGCATGTCATATTGCCGCCCAAGTTTATAGGCCATTTCAAGCGCCAATAGTGAATGCCCTCCCAGTTCAAAAAAATTGTCTTCAACCCCAATACCTGTAAGGTTCAATATCTCTTCCCATAAACTTGTCAACTCACGTTCGAGTTTGCTCTGCGGAGCACAGAATTTACCTCTCGAAACAAAGTCGAGTTTTGGCAAAGCACCTTTATCTATCTTCCCCGATGTGGTTAAAGGTAGTTTCTCTAAAAAAATAAATTTTGCGGGAATCATATAATCCGGAAGAAATTTTTTTAAATATAATTTAAGCCTATCCTCTCTAGCCATGCAGTCTTTAACTAAAACAATATACGCCACAATATATTTTTCATTTCTGGCAGAATCGAACGCCATCACTATGGATTGCGACACATCCGTATACTGTTGAACATAATAGTTAATCTCATCTAATTCAATACGATACCCTCGAATTTTAATCTGATTATCCACGCGTCCTATAAACTCTAAATTACCATCCGGCAACTGCCGTACCAAATCGCCTGTTTTATATAAACGCCCCGAGCCAAATGGATTCTTTATAAATTTTTCAGCCGTTAACTCCGGCTGATTTAAATATCCACGTGCCAAACCGGAGCCGCCGATATATAATTCCCCTATCTTACCGGGGCGAACTGGTCGGCCAAACGAATTTAAAACATAAGTGGCAGTACCCGCCAATGGTAATCCAATAGGAACACAACGAGATGTTTGTTTAAGATATTTAAATTCATATACTGTCGCATCAATGGTATTTTCAGTGGGGCCATAAACGTTATATATTCGTAATGGTAAAACAGATAATAACCGATGCGCAAGCTGTACCGGAAACATCTCTCCGCCAACTGTAATACGGGTTAAATTCCAACATTGATTAATACATTTTGTCGCTTCCAAGTAAGCTAGAAAATACGATAATAGAGATGGTAAAAAACCTAAAATCGTAATTTTATATAGAGAAATATTTTCGACAAGCAATGATATTAAATCCTGATTGCTCTCATGGTCAACAACAACTATTTTCGCACCGCTTATTAAGGGCAACAAATATTCTTCAATGGACGCATCATATGCAGCCGAACGATAAAATAAAAAAACATCACTAGCATTAATTGCATAAATCGATTTTAAACACCGCAATTTATCCGATATACTGCCATGCTCAATCATCACCCCCTTGGGTTTACCTGTACTCCCTGATGTATAAATAACATATGCTAACGCATGCGGCGAAATCGTTACGTCAAGGTCTGTCGTTAATTCTTGACTAATTTTGCACCAAATTCTATCCAAAGATATTGCCGTAATAGCGTTCTTCTCAAATCTACTCAAAAAACAATCTTGAGTAATTATCACATTGACTCCTGTATCCTTTAAAATATACTGAATACGCTCTTCTGGAAAATGAATATCAATTGGAACATAAGCACCACCGGCCTTTAAAATACCTAAAATAGTAATAATCATCTGTAAACTATTGCCCATAAAAATAGCAATTAATTCTTCGCCTTTTATCCCCTGATTTCGCAAATAACGAGCCAACTGATTTGCTTGTTTATTAAGATCAAGATAAGTAATAGATTTGTTCTGAAATGTCACTGCAACAGAATAGGATTGACTCTTTACCAACTCCTCAAAATCGATAAGCAATCCACATAAGTTTTCATTTATGATTGGCGCACGTGCTAACTGCACTTCACATCCTGTATTCACAATACTTGGATCCTCGCAAGTAATAATAACAAAGAAATTTAACCATGGCCGGCTGATTGAAAATTGACCGCGCTAATGCCCTGATAACTAACAACACAAATTCGCAGCATTGTATCATTATAAGAACTTATTAGAAAATGGTTACTGCGGCTGACGTTTCCAAAATATTTGACACCCAATGTAAAAAGTGAGTAGAATAAACTCATAGCATGCTTCATAATGCCCTTAAGAAAAACATGGAGATTTACGTGCCGCAAGTTAAAGCTATTTTTAGATACTTAACAAACCGGCATAATCAGAAACAATTTAAACAATCACAACGCCTCCCAGAAAATACGATCAAGGAGATAATGACATGATAAAGCTTGTGTTAGGCGCGAGTATAATTATTAATATTTTGTTTTTTATCCTATGGATTCGAAAAACAAAAACTCATCATAGCAGCACTAGCGCGCTTTCAGCCGATCTTATCTTAGCACAATTACCGGGACATATTTACTGGAAAGATAAAAATGGAATAATGCTCGGCTGCAATGAGCAAAACTGGAAAGACTGGGGATTTAAATCACTTTCAGAATTTATTGGTAAAACGGATTATGAAATCTTTCCGAAAGAGCAAGCGGATGCGTTACGAGCCAATGACAACTTAGTCGTGCAAACCCAGAAAGCCCTTGTGGCAGAAGAGTCCGGTCTGGCAGCAGATGGTTCTATCATGCTCATGCTATCACACAAAATTCCCTTAAGAGATCACCAAAATAAAATAATTGGCATTTTAGGCACTTCTATTGAGATCACCAAAATTAAAGAAGCAGAGATTGCTCGTTTAGAATTATTAGAAAATATTATTGCAGTAACGCCAAATAATGTGTATTGGATGGACAACAACCTGGTGACACTGGGGTATAATGATAATGTTGCAACATTTTTAGGATTAAAAAATAAAAAAGATGCGATTGGTCTAACGTATGATGACTTAGCTATAGTGTGTGATTGGAGAAAAAATGAAACTGAAACTTTTAAAAATGCCAGTTTAAAAGTCATTGAAACGGGAAATCCAATATTAAATGTTGAAGAACCCTTTGCTCCTGAGGTAGACGGCAACAATGGATATTTCCTCACAAGTCGTGTGCCTATAAAAGACAAAAATAACAATACGATCGGAGTCGTTGGCATCTCCGTCGACATCACCGAGCGAAAAAAAATGGAAGCCCAACTCCTCGACGCTGCTGTCAAAGAAAAACAACAAGAAGAAAAAATTCGCGTCATGGAAATATTTGCTGCCGGAATCGCGCATGAGTTGCGAACGTCACTCACCGCAATGATTTCGGCCGCGAGCGGCATTACCAATTTTCTGCCACGCTTAGTCGAAGTTTATAATATGGCTGAAAAGGCAGGCATGGAGATTCCACTCATTCGACCCTCCCATCTCAACGTTTTAAAAGATACGGCAGAACATATTATACATGAGGGGGATTATCTCCAATCCGTTCTCACCATGATGCTGTCTGCCGTGCACAACACAAAAATCAACACTGAAAATTTTGCGACTTTATCTATGATCGATTGCATTAAAGAATCGTTAAAGATCTATCCTTTCCGCACGCCTGAAGAAAAAGCCGCTATTCACTTTGATGAGAAAAATGATTTTCAGTTCTATGGCGATGAAAAATTCACGCTCAATATCCTATTTAATCTGACTAAAAACGCCTTATATTTTATTGCCAAAGCAGAAAAAGGCGAAATTACCATTTGGTTAGAAAACAAAAAAAGCGTCAATGAATTACATTTTAAAGACACCGGCGCGGGCATTGCTGTCGCTGATCTTCCGCATATCTTTGAAGAATTTTTTTCACGCCGAGACAATGGCACCGGCTTAGGTCTTGCATTCACCACTCGCGTCATGGAAGCATTTGGCGGTAAGATTACCTGTGATTCAATTGAAGGTGAATTTACGCACTTTACACTAACATTTCCGGTTTTGGGAACGAATCAATAATCACCTTGGCACCGCGCGGCTAGCCCGCATATCCTCAAGAAATTTTGGCGCCGCCCACTCTATTTTTTGAGGTGTCCTCCAACGAGACGCGCCACGCATTGAAACCGGCGTTGTTTCTACCGCACTTGTTGCATCAGAGTCTGGCGTGCCGGCAGCAGCCCGCCTAACATCCAAACCCTCTAAAATATCAACTGTGCCTGTTTTTTTTGGCCACCGCGTTCGCAATGAACATATTTTCGCTGCAGTTGAAAATAATATTAAGGGTGACTTTTCTCCTAATCGCGATTCCAATGACGCATCACTCTGCGGAATATTACTAATAAAAAAGATAGGTAATGGATTTTGCCTAAATGCCGCCAATAATTTATCAAGCGCTGTAGCAGAAAATTCCTTCGCGTCAACCTTCACACCTGATAATTTATTCTCTTCAATCAACTCACACAACGCATCAATGCCTTCATCACCAATCTGGCAGCCAGACAGATACAATGCAACCTGTCCGAGTCGTTGAGGCAACGCAGAGGCTAAACATTTCATCCCTTCTGAACCGATCACATTACCCGATAACCTAAGCTCACTTAAATAAACAGATTCTTTTAATAATGCCATTAAATTCTCTGCGCACGCAGGTGTCAATTGGTTGCGCGATAAATTTAACCTTTCTAGTCGTGGCACGCTCTCTGTAAAAGCAACCAACAAAAATTCTAGACCCTCATTCGTAATTTCATTGTCCGATAAATCCAATGATCGCAAGTCACAATACTCTGACTTCATGGCTGCAGCCAACGCGACAATATCCCCGTCAACTAATTTGATACGGTGATGTGGGGGATAAGCTTGCTTATAATGCAAAATTTTACCGGAAGCGATTTCATCAAGAACTAATGTTGGGATAGGCATGTTTTTATTCTCGTATTGTTAGTAATCAAGCGCTTTAAACGCGAGTTCCGGATAAGCCGTTTTCTCGAATGAAGAACGTTTAACCACGACGTTTAATTTCATCATACATCGCATCAGGGGCAAAATCGATCTCGCCCGGCCAAGTGACTGCACCATATTCAAGATAGACCTGATTAAAAAGGGAAACCTCTTTCAACGCAGCAAAAACACCAGCCCGCGGACTCATGACGTACTTTGAAAGGTCAAAGATACCACAGGTGCCATCAATAAACTCAACCTCCAGTCTATAATGATCAAGAGGCTTTACGCGCGTGAGTCGCCAAGGAACCGTACAAACTATTTCAGGGGTGATATTTTTTTCGGGGTTTGATTCTGTTCGCATAATTTCCAATCCTCCAATAATTCAGCGCGATGTTCAGAAGCCCATTCCAATACTAATGCTAAAGCTCTACGGGGCATGCTGCCTTGAACAATATTAAGTGTACAAATATCAATGAGCACTTCATATTCTTACGCATTAGTAATCAAGTGCTTTAAGAAAACTTAATACCTCTCTTATTTCAATGTTTCTGTCCACACGCTCGTGCTTTAATTCTTGCACAATCTGTACCGCGGGTACATGATATTTTTCATGAAACGTTAAAAGATTTGAACTTAATTGCTTATCCGCGTATTTTACTTCAATCATTTTTTGAATTTTATCATTGTACACAATCGCAAAATCCACTTCTTTGCCTTCTTTGGTACGCAAATAATGCAATGCGCAAGACTCTCCCTGATAATCTACTTGACCATAAACATCTTTTAACAAGCAGGTTGCTACTAAATTTTCTAACTTAGCGCCATGATCGCCATTGACCAATCCCGTATCAAAAAAATATATTTTTGGTTCTTTTAATAAACTTCTTGCAATATTTTTTGAAAACGGCGTCACTCTAAAAATAATATAAAGCGCCTCAAAAATTTGAATATATTTTTTAACCGTATTGGGCGAAATACCCACGTCTTCTGCGATCGACTTAAATGAAATGGATGAGCCGACCTTGCTTCGCAAGAGCTCCAAAACCAATTGGATCGACTTTAAATCATGAATATGATTAAAATCAAAAATATCGACTCTTATTAAACTATCAATATATTGAGATCGCCAACGTTTTACATCGGTCATATTGGCCGCCAAAAAAGGCTCTGGAAATCCACTGTGCTCAATAAAGCGATTTAAATCATCAGATAATTTATGTTGTGAAAGTTCAGCCGGCGAAAATGGCAATAATCGATGAGAAAAATATCGCCCCGCCAAGGAATCACCCACTTGCTTCAACACACCTAAACGAGCACTACCCGTTACAATAATTTTTAAATGCGACGGTTTCGTATCATAAACACCTTTGATATAATTTTTCCAAGCGGGCATTTTGTGGAGTTCATCCAAAATTAATAGATCCGTTGAAGCTAACCACGCTTCATGATGAATGATTTTTCGATCTTCCAGATGATCATAATTAAGGTACATCGGTGATTTAAAATTTGAGGCAATATCCTTCGCCAACCAGGTTTTTCCCGACTGCCGAGGTCCCGATAAAAACACCATTTTTTTATCCAGATCTTGCAAAATCGCCGTCTTTTGTCGTCTCTCCATATTAAGACCTCTGCATAACTCCGCTAGCGGTCAATCTCGAACGAATAGAAAACTTCAAAATGCTCATTTACGACCAGTAAACTCCGCTTTTTCAGCTTTCTATTCGTTCGACCTTGCCGCACCAGCGAAGTTATCCAGTGGCCTTGTATTGACTATTATAGAATAGAATGCAAAAAAGTCAAGACTTTATCGCATTTCAGTGCAAAAAAGTCGTAACCCTGGTCGAACAAAAACGTAACTACTTATTTAGCTGTGGGTAGCTTGGCCGCTAAAGTGTAGCCCGGATGAAATGTGCGAAGCACATGAAATCCGGGATTCCATATCCCCGTATTTCGCTTCGCTTCATACGGGCTACGCTGGCTAAACTTTATATCGGTAAAATTTAGAATCAACCTGCATAACAGGAAATGAGGCGGGCAATAATGATTTTGGAATTTCCTCAAATCCGTTTTTTTCATAAAATCGATGAGCAGCTAAATAAGCGGATGTCGTTCCTAAATAAATCTCTTGAAATTTTTTATTCTTACACCAAGCAATTAACTCCCCCAAAAGAGCATGAGCGACTCCCTTTTCTTTGCCCCTATAATCACCATCAACAAACATTTTTCTAAGCGCAGCTTGTTTATTCCCAATATCAAGCAAAGCAATAGTGCCCACGACCCTATCGCCATGCAGCGCAACCCAAAAATTCCCATCCTCTTTTTGATAAAACCGATGAATTGTTTTCAAATCCGGCTGATCATCAAGTGAAATAGAAACGCCAAACTCTTCCGTTTGAATTTTAAGTATCAAATCAATAATCTGGTCTCTATAATCATCTAAATAGGGTTTGATTTCTATCTTTAACATTAACACCTCCCGACTAAACAACTTATCTAAAATTCACCAAAAACAGAACGCACATATATACCCATTTCATCAAACGCGTTTTCTTCCTCTTCCAATTCACCACGAAAAAACAGAAAATTATGTAGCTGCCCCGTATACAGCGAATATCTTACCTCGTTACCTGTTGCCTTTAATCGATCTGCATACACACGCCCTTCATCCACCAACGTATCGTATTCCGCCCCAATCACTAATGCCGGTGCTAAATTTGATAAGTCTGGTGCAAACAAAGGTGAAACCATGGGATCTGCCCGATCCATCTCTTCTGGTAAGTACTGATCAAAACACCATTTCACCGCCTCTGTATCGAGCAAATAACCGGTTGCATATTTTTGATAAGATGGCGTACCGCGTGTTGCGTCTAACGCCGGCGCAATAAGAATTTGACAAGCCAATTTTAATCCATCATTTCTCGCTTTAATCGCCGTAACAGCAGCAAAGTTTCCGCCCGAACTATAGCCACACACGCCAATTTTATCTGTTTCAATATCTAACGCATCACAATGATCAAATGCCCACCGAATGCCCGCGTATGCATCGTTTAACCCGATGGGATATTTATTTTCTGGCGCCGAACGATAATGCACATTAATAATTTTACAACCACAGGTATTTGCTAATTGTCGAGATATCACGTCTTGTTGTTTATGATTGCCATACACAAAACCACTGCCACAAAAATAAATTAATGCGCCATGCGATGTCAATTTTTTTGGCACATAAATCCAAACAGGAATATCGCCATTTGGCCCTGAAATATTTTTCTCAACCACTTTTTTGACAGACTCTGGCGCGCCCGCTAAAGGCAATAATCCATCGACCATTTGTCGATGCTGCTCTATTGTAACCACGCCAGCAAAAACATTCTCGGATAACAATTTATCTCTGAGCTTTTTTGAGGGAGGGTTTAATGGCATATTTTTTCTCTAAAACGGCGCATTGATAATAATCGTATCCGCGCGATTTGGGCCGGTGGAAATAATATCAATCGGTACGCCGACAATTTTCTCGATCATTTTCAAATAATCTTTGGCCGCTTGCGGCAATAAATTATAATCGCGCACGCCTTTTGTCGATTCTTCCCAGCCGGGCAGGGTTTCATAAACAGGGTCGCAATGCGCTAATGTGGTTGCATCCGCAGGGGGCGCATCAATTTGTTTTCCATTTAATCGGTAACTGACACAAAACTTAACCTCGTCTAACCCGTCTAACACATCTAATTTAGTCACGCATAACCCCGTAAATCCATTCAACTCAACCGCACGTCTTAATAATACCGCATCAAACCAACCACATCGTCGTGATCGTCCCGTGGTCGTGCCGATTTCTCTGCCACGCTCGGACAACCATTTTCCATATTTATCATCCAGCTCTGTGGGAAACGGTCCCGCACCAACACGTGTCGTATATGCTTTAACAACGCCTAACACTTTATCAAGGTATCGCGGACTAAAGCCACAACCCGTCGCAACGCCACCTGCAATCGTATTTGATGAGGTCACAAAAGGATAAGTCCCATGATCAATATCTAAAAATGTCCCTTGCGCACCTTCAAACAAAATATTGCGTTTCTGTTCGCGCAATTGCATCAACCATCGTGTCACATCCGTCGCCATCGGCCGCAACTCTTCACTCATGATGGTTAATTCATCTAAAATCTCATCATCATTCAATATAGCAGCTGAATAATATTCTTTTAATAAGAAATTATTATACTCCACTAACTCTTTAACTTTTTGTGCAAGCGTTTCCGAATAAAATAAATCGGAAACCCGTATAGCGCGACGCGCTACTTTATCTTCATAAGCCGGACCAATCCCTCGACCCGTCGTGCCAATCGCCATTGCACCGCGATGTTTTTCGCGCGCCTGATCGATGGCAACATGATAAGGCATAATTAACGCACAACCGTAACTGATATGCAAACGACTGCGCACAGATACGCCTTGCGACTCGAGCCGCCTCATTTCATCCAGCAATGCGGCAGGCGACAACACGACGCCGTTTCCAATAAAACAATGCACATCATCATGCAAAATACCCGACGGAATTAAATGCAGCTTGGTGACTTTATCATTAATAACCAATGTGTGCCCTGCGTTATGCCCGCCTTGATAGCGCACAACGGCCGCAACGTTCTCAGTCAATAAGTCGACGATTTTGCCCTTCCCTTCATCGCCAAACTGACTGCCTAAAACAACAATGTTTTTGCTCATGAAAATAGCACCTTTATTGTAATCAAAAGCACGATTTTAACAGATAACAGCAGCCATAGGCAGACAGAAAACTTGGACAAGCATAAGATGCTATTGAATTTGGCTATTTTTTAGGCGTTTTCTTCGGCAGCGGCCGTTTCTTTATGAGCAACTTCTACATTATGCGCCGGCACAATAGTTGAAATTGCATGTTTATAGACCATTTGGGTAACACTACCTTTTAGCGTAACAACATATCCATCAAACGCTTCGATCTGACCTTGCAATTTAATACCATTAACAAGATAGATTGCGGCGGGAACTTTTTCTTTTCGTAAGACATTTAGAAATAAATCCTGTAAGCATTGTTCCTTTGTCATTGTAATTTCTCCATTAATTATCGTTCTAATTATCCTAAAACAAACACGCGGATATCATCCACAAGCAAGCATGATATAAAGCACAGTTTCTGTCAATAGTTATAAAACAAATTTTGAAAAAAAATGATCTTACACGCGTGATGCGTGCGTCTCTCGCAAGAAAAATCCAAAGATAATACTAATAATTAATCCGATGGGTAATATCGATAATGCAATTTGATAATCATGAACAGAATAAATCGGCACGCCTTGTAAAATCGTACCGTTCCAATGTAAATCCAACAACCAACCAATCACTGGTTGAAACACAAGCCCCCCTAACATAATCAACATATTAGTAAACGCAATGGCTGTGCCTGAAATTTTTTCGGGGCTCACTTCGCGACTAATGGCAAACACAATAATTTGAGCGCTGATCACAAAACCTAAACTAAACAAAGCAGTTTCTACTGAGAAAAAACTAAGATGAGGTACATATAAAATAATCAACAGGATAAATAAACCAAACAGGGAGCCAACCATCAATGGCATTCGACGTCGTTGGAATTTATCTGATAAAAAACCGATAATCGGCCCTCCAATCGACCAGCCTAAAAACATCAATGAAATAGCCGTTGCCGATTGGCTATGCGACACATGATGCGCCTGAATCAAATACGAAATTCCCCAAAGCTCGGCAAACGTACTCAGGCCTAAATACATCAAGCAACCGATCGCACCTGCCACCCAAATATAAGGCGACTTGATTGCAAACCATAACCCTTTTAGAACATCTTTGAACTCTGGATCTGCCACATAAAAAATATGATGAGAGGTTTTAATACGATCCTGAACAAAAACAAACATAATCACTACCAAAAAAACACCTAAAATTGCCAAATCAAATGTTGTCATTCGCCATCCATGCCATTCGACAAGCGATTCAATAAAAATGTCACCGCCCATTGCCGCTAACGTCCCCAGTGTTGTAATCAACCCCGATGCAAACGCAAATCGATTGGGCGGCAACCAGATCGTTGCAATTTTTAATGCTCCCACAAACGCAAATGCCGAACCCAATCCGATGAGCAATCGCCCAAAACCCAACATCCATACAGATTGTGCTGAACCAAATATAAATGCACCCACCACACATAACGCACAAGCTGCCACTAATAACCGACGAGGGCCATATCGGTCAATCAATACACCCACAACCAATTGCATGGGCGAATACGCAAAATAATATAATGCGATCACGCTACCATAACGTGATGCTGATAAACGAAAATCATGCATCAATTCGCTAGACATGATGCTCGGGGCAATGCGTAAAATATATTCATAGCCATAAAAAAGCGCGCCGATTCCACAAATTAACCATGGAATAAGAGGGTGCTTTTTTACATCACTGATAATAGATAAACGACTCATACGACCTCGAAATGAACTGAAAATGGATCATAATCCCAAAAGACTATTCTTTATCAGTTTTTGCTTTGTCGGTCATACCAGACATGGCATAACGCTGCTTAAAACGCTCTACGCGACCCGTGGTATCAACGATTTTTTGCTGACCGGTATAGAAAGGGTGACATTTATCACACACATCAATCGATAAATCATGTCCCAAAGTAGACCCTACAGTAAATTTACTACCGCAACTACAAGTGACTGTAATTTCAGCATAGTTTGGGTGAATTTCCGCTTGCATCACTATTCCTCTTCTTTGTCTAATTGCTCCGAATACGGAGACCATCTAAGCTACAGGGCTGAATCATAGCCGAGCCTCTCTTAAGCTACAGGGCTGGATCATAGCCGAGCCTCTCTTTAGAATCAAGGATTTGGTCAAAATTTTAGTTACTTTCAATCGAACTCAGCAATGACGGGGGTATGATCCGAAGGCGACTCCCAACCACGCGGTGTCTTATCGACAAAACAACTCTTGCAATGCTGGCTTAATTCATCGCTCAATAAGACCAAATCGAGCCGCAACCCCCTATCGCGCATAAATGCCGCATGCCGATAATCCCACCAACTGTAACCACCCGACGTTTGATCAAACAGTCGATACGCATCATGTAACCCAACAGCGAGTATTTTTTGCAAGGCAGCTCGCTCGGGCTCGCTCACCAACACCTGCCCTTCCCACGCTTTAGGGTTATACACATCCAAGTCTGCGGGCGCGATATTAAAATCACCGACGATAACAAATTTTGAAAATCTTTGGAGCTGTGATTTTGCATGTGCGCATAATTTTTTAAGCCATTCCAATTTATATTGATACTTATCTGAATCAATACTCGTTCCATTCGGCACATATAAATTTAAAAACCGATAACCATCAATAGTCGCGCCCAACACACGTCGTTGTGGATCCTCCGATCCTGGTAAATCATACACAACATCCGTGGCTTCTTTTAAACTAATTGTTGCCACGCCATTATAAGATTTTTGCCCTGAATAAATGACATGATAGCCAGCCGCTTCGATTTCATCTTTTGGAAATTTATCATCAGGTACTTTTGTTTCTTGAATGGCTAAAATATTCGGACGATGCGTCTTCAGCCATCTCAAAATATGTGGTAAGCGCATGCGAACTGAATTCACATTCCACGTCGCAATTTTAAACATATATTATTTTCACTCGGACTCCAATCAAACATTCCAAATATCCCGCTAATAAAAGAAAAACACCTGTATTTTCGAAATAAAAGGAATTTTCTTAACAGCCGTTTGATATTGCGTTAGCAACTCTTCCGCCGAAGGCAACGCCGATAATGCCCGCAGGGGCAAGAACACTTCGACTTCAATCGATTCGTTTAAATAATGCAAGTTAATATGATCAATCAAATGGTGGCTCGATAAGTCTTTCCAACACGCTCGCAATTGTTCTTCAACCACAATACGATTCGGTAGCTTACTGGGTGCCGTTTCCTCGCTCGTCGTATCGACATGAACGGTCACATCGGCAACCTTATTCATGCGAGTAGAAAGGTACGCAATAATTTGTTCTGCAATATAATGCCCTTCAGAAACACTCACGTGAGAGTCCACTTGTATATGCACATCTACAAAAATTGTACCGCCCAAAAAGCGTGTGCGCAACTGATGAATCGATTTAATGCCAGGCACCTTTAACATTTCATCATGCATAAATTGCAACTCGCGCCCATCAATGCCCGTATCCACTAACTCGCGCACACACGACCAAATCGACTTGCCCGCCATTCTTAAAATCATAGCGCCAATAATCATCGCGCCCACGGCATCCAGATAATGAATGCCAAAATACTCACCCGTTGCGCTAATCAACACAACCAAGGATGAAAGCGCATCGCTGCGATGATGCCATGCGTTCGTTTTTAATAACATAGATCCAATGCGTTCGCTGACGTTAAGCGTATACCGATACATAAACTCTTTCGTTACAATTGAAATGACCGCAACCATCAAAACAAATAAATTGGGTGACAAAACATCATGATGTAAAACGGCATCAACAATCGCATCAGCAATAATGCCAAAACCGGCGAGCGTCAACACAATCCCAACAACAATCGTCAGCGCAGTTTCAATGCGCTGGTGCCCGTACGGATGATTATAATCAGGACCATGGCTGCCTGTTTTTGCCGCATACAATACCAAGATATCCGTTAATAAATCCGAAAAAGAATGGATACCATCGGCAAATAAAGCCTGTGAATCACCCAGCCAACCGGTTACTGTTTTCAAGATAGCTAAAAAAATATTAACCGCGGCACCCATCAGCGTAATTTTTTTCGCCTGCCGAAACGATTCTGTGCTATTCATAGAAAGGTTCATGCTCACACCCATGCTCATTATTTAGGCTATGATAACATATACATCTATATTGACACCAGACAAATACAACTTACAATAACTCATTGTTTACATCATAGCATGGGGGGTTTATGCGCAAATTCATTAAATGGCTTAGCATCATCATTCTGGCAATCATCATCATATTTTTCATTGCCGTTGTTATCCTAGCCAATACTATTAATCCCAATCGCTTCAAACCGCTCATCACGCAACAAGTTTATAATGCCACCGGTCGAACACTGACAATTAATGGGGATATTCATTGGTCTTTCTTCCCCTCGGTTGGACTTAACGTCAATCAGGCCACGTTAAGCAACGCTAGCGGATTTGGATCAACGCCTTTTGCCACCGTAAAATATTTAGGCATCGGCATTAAGTTACTCCCCTTGCTCGCAAAAAATGTCAGCGCCAGCGATCTGACAATCGATGGTTTAAACATTAATCTCACACGCAACGCGGCCAATCAAAATAACTGGACGTTTAATAAAAAAAATACGGCTTTGAACACACCCGCAAGCAGCACACAAACAGAATCAACCGATACCTCCTCGAGCGCTACTTATAACTTTTCCTTAAACATTCCGCGCATCGATATTAAACATTCATCATTAATCTGGTCGGATGCCAAAAGCGGCCAAACAACTGAAATCAAAAATATTCAATTAAACGTTAAAAATGTTAGCTTTAACAAAGCATTTTCCACTTCGTTTTCTTGCTTAATCAATGGTAAAAAGCCTGTGCTTTATGGGCAATTTAACTTGAATGGCAAAACCACCTTAAACGTCAACAACAATTCATTTGACTTGTTGCGCGATATCAAATTTGATGGCAAAGCCGTTATTTCTAAATTTAAAGCAAATACGCTCGACATACAAACCATCAACGCCCCGATCTCTATCAACAATGGCATTATAAAACTATCGCCGATCACGGGCTCGCTCTATCAAGGAAAATTGAACGGCGATTTCCAGGCCAATATGCAACAACCCAAAGCCAGCATGAATCTACAAGCACAATTATCTAACATTAGCGTGCAAGCGCTCGTCGCTGGCATGTCCGGACAAAAACAATATAGCGGCACATTAAACATGCAAGCCAAGGTTTCCGCCACCGGATTTGATACGTTCTTAAATACGCTCAATGGAAACGCCTCGCTGGATATAAAAAATGGCTCATTACAAGGCTTTGATCTTGTCTATCTCATTCAGTCTGGCCGCGCATTACTAACCGGAAAGCCCACGCCACAACAAAAAGGCGCAAATGAAACCGACTTCGGCGATTTAAGCGCCACAGCACAAATTCGTAACGGCATCGCCACCACGAATGATTTACATATCACCTCCCAGGTCTATGACGTCAAAGGCAACGGCACAACAAACTTAGTCACGCAACAACTCAATTATGAAATCGATGCGGATCTTGCGGGAAATGCGAGCCTCGGCTCTCCGATCCCCATTACGGTAACCGGTAAATTAAGCGATCCAAGCGTTGGGCTTGATATGGGAAAACTCTTAAAAAGCACACTTAAACATCAAATTAACCAACAACTTAATAATGTGTTAGATAAATTTAAGTCGCAGTTGTTGCAGTAGATACTTTACTTTGTCATCCCGCGGCTTGACCGCGGGATCCAGCGAAATTCTTCTGGATGCCGCGATCAAGTCGCGGCATGACAAAACGAAAGAAGATAATGTCAAACCCAATGACCCCCGCACAATTTCATCGTATCATTCTATCCTGGTACAAAAAACATGGCCGCAAAGATTTGCCTTGGCAGAAAAATCCAACACCGTATCGCGTTTGGGTTTCTGAAATCATGCTGCAACAAACACAAGTCAAAACCGTTATTCCCTATTATCAACGCTTTCTTAAAACGTTTCCCACTCTAAAATCGCTCGCCACAAGCAGCCAAGATACGGTATTGCATCTTTGGAGCGGATTGGGTTATTACGCGCGCGCGCGCAATTTGCATGCTTGTGCTAAAATAATTTATCGCGATTATGCCGGTTGTTTTCCGAGCACCCTCGAAGCATTACAACATTTACCCGGCATCGGTCGCTCAACAGCCGGCGCCCTATTATCATTTGCCATGCGGACTCGCGCACCCATTTTAGATGGTAATGTAAAGCGTGTATTTATACGTTTTCACGCAATTAAAGACGCAGAAAAAGATCTGTGGGATTTGGTCGAAAATTATTTGCCAAAAAAAAATGTCGCGCACTATAATCAAGCCTTGATGGACATCGGCTCATTGATTTGCACGCGCACTAAACCAGCATGCGTGTCATGTCCTTTGCAAAAACAGTGCGAAGCATTCAAACAAAACCTCACCAATGTTTTACCACTGAAGAAAAAACAAAAAACATTGCCCATCAAAAAAACTTATTTATTGATTATCTTTAACAACAAACAAGAAATATTATTAGAACAGCGCGCGCCTGTTGGCATTTGGGGAGGGCTCTGGAGTTTCCCGGAATGCAAAAATAAAACCCTCCTAAACTTGCAAAAAAATTATGGTTTAAAAATTACATCAAGAAAACGGTTATCCACCTTTCGTCATACCTTCAGTCATTTTCATTTAGACATCACACCCCTTGTGATAACAACAGAATTTATTTCGACTCAAGTCATGGAAAACAAACCCATTATTTGGCACAATCCACACAAGCCATTTAAATATGGATTGCCGAAGCCGATCACGCGACTTTTAGAATACATAGAAAAAGGAGTCATCGCATGACACGAACAATATTTTGCCAAAAACTGCAACAAGATGCAGAAGGCCTTGATCAAGCGCCATTTCCAGGCGAACTCGGTCAACGCGTCTATGAAAACATCTCAAAAGAAGCCTGGCAAAAATGGCTTGTCCGCCAAAGCTTCTTTATCAGCGAATACCGGATGAACACAGCCGATCCAAAAGCGCGTGAATTTTTAATGGAACAGCTCGAAAGTTATTTCTTTTCGCCAAAAACGGAAGAAAAGTGATCAGCCGCTGATCGACACCGAAAAAGTCTTGACTCATCCCTTGCCAATGGGTTTAATGGTGCCTATATTTTGTCGTATCGAGCGTAGCAAGCGTAGCCCGTATGAAGCGAAGCGGAATACAGGGATATTAATTCCCCGGATTGCATGTGCTTCGCACATTTCATCCGGGCTACAAAGTACAAGGCCAGATAGCTCAGTCGGTAGAGCAAGGGACTGAAAATCCCTGTGTCGGTGGTTCGATTCCACCTCTGGCCACCAGCTTTTTCTTAATTCATCATTCGCCATCCATGGCGCTCTACATAATACCAATATAATAACTGCTGTCCGGCCTGGACTCGTAATGCTCCTATTCGTCGCATTACTTCCTGTCCAGGCGTTCGTTTCACGCTTCGCGTGATCCTCACCCACCTCTGGCCACCAGCTTTTTCTTAACTCATCATTCGCCATCCATGGCGCTCTACATAATACCAATAAAGTCACTGCTGTCCGGCCTGGACTCGTAATGCTCCTATTCGTCGCATTACTTCCTGTCCACATTTGCATTTTATGAGAGTTATGTTAAAATATCGCTCATTAATAATACTAAGAGTAAGAGGTTTTATCATGAAAAAAAGTTTATGCGCCAATATTTTTTTCTTCGCCGCCTGTCTAATAACGTATAACGTTTTCGCCTCTACAAATAACTGCTCCCCTTGGTATGATTGTATCGGCATGACAAATGATTCCAATTTTCCTTTTGTTTTAAGTCCAGGTGCAGATAATCCAGCATCCGGTGGTGCGCAATGTTCGGGCAATTCATGTTTGCCAGTGCTGTCAAAAGATGGCACACAATACCTCGTATTAGATAAGGCCACTTGGGGCTCCGTTGGTTATGACATTTGTAGCCAGGCCACCAATAATACATGCGACGGTTATATTGGGCATGTGCAATTTTCACCAAATAAAATTAGCACCTCGGCAACTGTAACGTTTAATGACCCGAGCCAATATTCTGCCGACACAAACTTTGACTGGAATAATGATCATAAGTTAACGGTAACTATTAAAAAAACAAATATTCCACTACCAACACCATCCTCCTATACAACGCTCCCTTTTCGCGGCATCAACTTATCTGGCGCTGAAGCAGGCGATCACTATATTTCTCAATGGATGCCAGGAAATATAGATGCAAAATATTTTGTCGAGAAAGGCATGAACACCGTTCGCCTTCCGATTAACTGGACCTACATTACAGCGACGCCTGATGCAACAACACCCTCGCCAGCAGGACAAGGTTATCTGAATACCGTTCATCAATCTGTTTCAGACTTGCTAACAAACAAAGTGATCGTCATTCTCGATTTGCATAACTATATGCGCTTTGCTCCGGGCGGCACTGATCCCAGCGCCGGCCAAATTGTTGACCCAAACAATATGAGCGCCATCTGGACGATATTAAGCAATCAATTTAAGGATTTGGCAACCGCTTATCCAGACCATTTAATATTAGAAATTATGAATGAACCACATGACATGTCGACACAAGATGTATTAGATAATGAAAATGCAGCCATTGTCGCCATCAGAAATAGTGGATTAAAAAATCTGATTCTTTTGGATGGAAATGATTGGACAGGTTTGCATTCCTGGGAAGATGATAATAGTATCTATTTTATCCCCGCGAATATAAAAGATACTGAGAACAATTACGCGCTTTCCGTTCATCAATATTTTGATGCTAACTCCAGCGGCACACAGCAAGAATGCCTTGCACTTAATGAGTATCAAAATGTAGCGCATATAAATGAATTTGTCACTTGGGCAAAAAATAATGGCATGAGAGCCATCGTGACCGAGTTTGGTTCAAACGCTAATCAAAACTGCTATGATGACGGTAATTATTTTTTACAACAACTCGAAGCATCACCAGATGTTTTCCTCGGCTGGACAGCATGGGTAGGCGGGCACAGTTGGACAAAAAACAGCTTCAACAATCTGTCCCCAGCAGACAATGGAACAGAGCAAGGGCAAATGACACAAATATATGAAAAGCATCTGTCGCCGCCGATAATCTGAATCAATGGCACTATCTACAGTCATTCAGCGCGTAGGTTGGGCTGAGCACACATGCGAAGCCCAACAATTTTATTCAACGATGTTGGGCTTCGCAGCCCCAACCTACGGGCTATTAAAAAAAATCCGCGTTCTCACAATCATCTGTAGTGTTTGTCTTCGTCGGCGTTACACATAAAAATCCGCGTTCTCACAATAATCTGTAGTGTTTGTCTTCGTCGGCGTTACACACCTAAAAGCACAAATCGAAGAATACCCTTCGTCCGGAGTAATATTGATTTTGGCGGTCCCCCCTACAATTACTCCATGGAGTTTTTTAGAGTCATCAATTTTGTCAGGCCACCCGAAGAGCTCATATCTACAAGCTCTAGCTTTAGTTTTACCAAGCTTCACCGTCCAACCAGGGCTCCCGCATTAAAATTTGAACAAAAACCCCAATAATTTATCAAAATAGC
>JBBTCW010000021.1:0-103 GCA_038043025.1 Pseudomonadota bacterium
ATGATCAAGTGGCCGCTTAATATCCACACATACACAACATTTGACTATAGCTCCCGAAAAATCATCTATGCCCTAATCCTAATAATAAAGGCGTGTGTTCAGC
>JBBTCW010000021.1:203-39834 GCA_038043025.1 Pseudomonadota bacterium
ATCAGCATCAGCATCAGCATCAGCATCAGCATCAGCATCAGCATCAGCATCAGCATCAGCAGCATCAGCATCAGCATCAGCATCATCATCATCATCATCATCATCAGCAGGAGCAGGAGCAGGAGCAGGAGCAAGAGCAGCTTCACAAGCAGCAGCAAGAGCAAAAACAAGAGCAAGACCAGCATCAAGAGTAACAACAGCAGAAAAAACAATAGGACCAAAAAAATTAACTTCACTAAGAGCACGAAGAACAGCAGCAGGAGCAGCAATAGCACAGGCAGGAGGACCATAAACACAAGGAGGACCATAAAAACTAAGAGCACCAAGAGGACCAAGAACAGCAACAAAAAGAGAATTAACAGCGACAATACCAGCAGGAGTAATATGAAAATTAAAAGCATTAGCAGCAATAATAGCAGGAGCAGCAGGAGCAGCAGGAGCAGCAGGAGCAGCGCCGGAAGCGGCAACACCTGTTTCTGACCTACTAGCTTCCTCTGACATACAATACATACCAGGTAACTTGGCTTTAATCTCTTCACCTCGCCCGCGAGCTAACCGATCCCACATACACGCATAAGATAGCCCTATCAATCCAATTTCCGCCCTCAACCGACTCGAGACTTCCTCCGGTACAATTTTTATCAACGCTCGAGCAACAGAAGATGTAAAATTGTTTTCGATTGCAACTACCCACATGGCCGCCAACGCTCTATAAACCATCTTTCTGTCAGCAGGCGTTAACGTCAAATCCTTCAATCGTTGCATCCCCAAATACAAAAAGTCTTCCAACACGCTATTAAATCTCGACATTCCCTCAGCCTGGCTTGGGATACTGCGCAAATAAGCCAATTGCTCACCTGTCTTTAATCCACAAAAACGGTTAAAAAAATTCTGTGAGTCCATTTCTGCTTGTCTGACTGCATGCATACCGGTTGAGCAAAAATCTGTTACAACATTCTCAAGGATAAAAAAAGGCGACATCAATCCTGTTATGTATAGTCTCCGCCAATAAGTCCGCATCGACCCGATTGTTGCACCTTTAAAAAATGTTTTTACCTTTCCAAACAACCCCATCCTATACCCCGCTACGTCACCCTATAGACGAAAGCCACAATTTTTTATCTAAAATATTATGCATCCGTTATTGTATGACATAAACCTTAAGGAAATATTAAGAGAACATTTTTTTATATTTATTATCTGTACTAGTCTCGACTTAATCTGGCAATCACTTCCGAAAAATCATCTATACCCTCTAGGCTCTAACAAAGGCGTGCACTCTGTCGCGGCCACCACCCCTTCTAACTGAGAAGCAGGAGCAGCAGCAGATTGTCTATCCCTTTGAAATCTTTGAAACAATGCATCTAACAAAGGAGTCTTCGCTGGAAAAGTTATAACATCGCGTGCCGCACAATAATTTTCAACGCCCTCAGGAGTAGACACAATACTCCGCTCGCACAATTGTTGTAAGCGGCTCGGCATAGAAGTCACAGAAGTTCTCTCTGCATTGCCTCTCGGCAGCTCCTCTCCTCTTATTATGTCCTCTGGATACCCACCAAAAAAAGCTTGTTGCACCTGCGGATATTTAAAAAAAGCTTGTTGCAACCGCTTTGTGATACTCGATGTAGCATCACATTTAGCTGAAACTATACACATATATACATACATAGATGCCACAGACCGAAACGCCGTCTGTTTCACTTCATCCGCAAGCGCTGGATTTTCTAATTTCTCTATTGCGAGATCTAAAAATTCGTTCAACAAACCAGTAGAACACTGAACCCCACGCAGACTCCCGCCCAGGTTCTTAGGTAGCTGCCGCAAATACTCAGCTTGAGCTCTATAATCCATCCGTCGAAACGCTTCAAACGAATTTCTTGCGTCGCAGCACGCCTGTTCATTATCACTAACCGCCGCGGACAATCTGACGACCAAAGAAAGTAATAAATAACAGCTCACTGCCCCAGCTAAAATTGGCAATATCAAAAGTGCCAGCCCAGCCGCCACAGCCCCCACCCCTGCGACCGGCAACGCAGCAGCGACAGAAAAACCAATATAGCCGCTGCCAAACACCGCCGCAGGTACTCCTATCGAGCACAATAATGCCGGTATAAAGGAACCTCCTCCCTGCGGTACCGCCGCATCTGGTGCTGAAAACGGTCTATAATATTTGGAAATCAGTCGCATTCTGTTTAAAAAACCCATCCTATACCCCCTATTGTTATCGCGCTACATCCACTATAGAGCATAAATCTTAAGGAAATATTAAGAACGGAGTACCGTTATTATAATCACTGGATACCGGCTTTCGCCGGTATGACGAAAGTCTGGATGCCGTGGTTAAACCACGGCATGACAGAACCGGCTTTCGCCGGTATGACGGGATGCTGGCAGAGCGATGCCGAAACGACGGGATGCCGGCAGCGCGATTCTGGAATAACGAGACTTCTCGCCCAATAATTCCGAAATAACAAAGTTAAGCTTTTTTCTCGGCTGGTTTAAAGATATCTTTATCAACGAGCTCGACAATCGCCATCGGTGCGCTGTCACTAAAACGATAGCCGCATTTTAATACGCGCAAATAGCCGCCTTCGCGGTCTTTGCTGGCAGGACCAATCACCTCGAATAATTTTTTTACGGCATCTTTATTGCGTAATCGATTAAACACCAATCGACGATGCGCTACACTATCTTCTTTCGCAATGGTAATCAGCGGTTCCGCAAAGCGACGCAATTCTTTGGCGCGAATCAATGTCGTGCGAATGGTTTCATGTTCCATGATCGCTATAATTAAACTACGAAATAACGCCGTTCGTTGATCACTGGATCGGTTAAATCGTTTGCCACTTTTTCGATGATGCATGATTTTCCTCTTTATTCTTTCTCGCGCAAAAATGATGGCGGCCAGTTCTCCAACAACATACCTAACGCCAAACCGCGCGATGATAACACTTCTTTGATTTCGTTTAATGACTTTTTACCTAGATTAGGCGTCTTCAACAAGTCCGTTTCTGTGCGCTGCACTAAGTCACCAATATAGTGAATGTTTTCTGCTTTCAAACAATTCGCTGATCGCACCGTTAACTCAAGGTCTTCTACCGGGCGCAACAGAAGCGGATCAAACTCTTCCTCTTTGCGAATCGGCTCTTTTAACAACGCGCTATCTAAATCCACAAACGTCGCTAATTGCTGCTGTAAAATAGTCGCCGCACGACGAATGGCGGTTTCGGGATTCACTGTCCCATCAGTCTCCAATTCAATAATCAATTTATCCAAATCAGCACGGCCTTCGAAATGCGCACTTTCAACCGCATATGAAACACGTTTAACTGGGGAATAGGTGGCATCCACATTTAACAGACCAATCTCTTTATCCTCACCTTCTGGTATCACTCTTGCCGCGATTGGCTCATAACCACGTCCACGCTGAACTCTGATTTCCATTTTTAATTCGCCTTCTTGCGATAAATTCGCAATGACAAGTGCCGGATTAAAAACCTCAACATTATTCATACTCGCAATATCGCTCGCCAATAATTGACCCGGGCCCTTTTTGTATACTTTTAAAACCGTGGCATCTGACTCATCGGGCAGCTGAACAGATAATTCTTTTAAGTTCAAAAGAATTTCGATAATGTCTTCCTGAACGCCCTCTTTTGCCCCATATTCATGCAATACGCCATCAATTTTGACGTGCGTCACGGCATAACCTGGCATGGATGACAATAAGATGCGACGGAGAGAATTTCCCATGGTATGTCCAAACCCACGCTCAAAAGGCTCCAACACAACTTTTGAATGAAAGGGAGTGACAACATCCACTTTAATTTCATGCGGCGTTAAAAACTCATCGGCATTATGATACATAAACTAACCTCTCAACAAACAACACTGTAATTATTTTGAATATAACTCGACAATATACAACTCATTAACTTCTAAAGGCATTTCATTACGCTCCGGCAAACGCGTCACCACCCCTTTAAAATTCGCCGCGTCCACTTCCAGCCACTCCGGCATCGTATGCTGACTCGCCAATTGCATTGATTCTTGAATGCGTCCTTGATTTTGGCATTTTTCCTTAATCAACACTTCATCGCCCGCCTTCAATTGATAGGATGGAATATTAACGATTCGCGTTTTCTTGCCATCATTCACCAGCACACAACGATGCGACACCAATTGTCTGGCCTCGCGTCTGGTTCTCGCAAATCCCAAACGATACACAACATTATCAAGCCGGGTCTCTAATAATAACAATAAAACCTCACCCGTCGCACCCTTCATTCTACTCGCTTTCTTATAATAATTTCGAAACTGTCGCTCTAATATGCCATACATATGTTTGGCAACTTGTTTTGCTAAAAATTGTTTACCATACTCAGACAACTTCTTTGGCATCGCACCATGCTGTCCCGGTAATTGATCTACCTTACATTTTGATTCACGCGGCGTCACTCCACTAAACAAAGATAAATCTGTTTTAGTTCGCCTTTCGACATGCCCTCGTGGAAGAAAATTTCTAGCCATGTTTGCCTCTTTAAAATTATATACGTCGTTTTTTAGGGTCTCGGCATCCATTATGAGGGATACCCGTAACATCTTGTATGGATAGCACGCGAAGCCCCGCTGTTTCCAATGCGCGAAGAGCAGATTCTCGTCCGGGTCCTGGCCCTTTTACTTGCACGCGCGCGCTCTTTAACCCAAAACGATCAATGCAGTCTTTAATTAACGCATCTGCAGCAATTTGTGCGGCATAAGGTGTACTTTTTCGTGATCCTTTAAACCCTGCTTTGGATGAACTCGACCATGCCACCACGTTGCCTTGTAAATCAGCAACCGTAACAATCGTATTATTAAATGATGCCTTAATAAATACACGACCTTCCATAATTTGGCGCTTAGCACGTTTTTTCGGAGCGCTCGCCTTCTGCGTCTCTTCTGTCTCTGTTGCTTTAACTGTTTCCACCCTTCGTCCTCACTTAATCTATATCTATATTTTCTTTTTACGCTTACCTTTGCGTGTTCTCGCATTCGTTCGTGTGCGTTGTCCACGAACGGGCAAGCCCTTTCGATGCCGAATACCGCGATAAGTTCCCAATTCGGTCAATCGCTTAATATTGAGAGAAACCTCGCGTCGCAAATCACCCTCAACTTTATACTTCGCTATGGCGGCTCGCAATGCGTCCAAATCCGCATCCGATAGATCTTGCACCTTTGTGCTTGCCTTAACACCGGCCGCATTACAAATCTCGCTTGCCCGCGTAGAACCAATGCCATAAATAGACCGTAACCCAATAACAATATGTTTATGTACGGGAATGTTAATACCAGCTACACGCGCCATGCGCTTACTCCTCTAAATCACAAAAAAACTATAAATAAAACCGTATTCATTCGCGGCGGGTAAGGATACCTGTTCGCGTCTAATAAATCAACAGTTTAGCTGTTTAAAGCCTCCCTCTAACCCTGTCGCTGCTTATGTTTTGGGTTGGTGCAAATAACCCATACTCGACCCTTTCGCTTAATGACGCGACAGTGCCGACAAATTTTCTTGACTGATGCTCTCACTTTCACCTTTTTATCCTCTTTACTAAAAGCTTCTCTGTCATGCCGCGACTTGATCGCGGCATCCAGTATTATATTTACTGGATCCCGCGGTCAAGCCGCGGGATGACTAAAACCTGGATCCCGCGGTCAAGCCGCGGGATGACTAAAACCTGGATCCCGCGGTCGAGCCGCGGGATGACGCAATTATTTTATAAATCCAATCCCGCCCTTTAAATTCGCCTTTTTCATCAAAGACTCATATTGATTCGACATCAAGTGAGCCTGAATCTGTGACATGAAATCCATAATCACAACCACAATAATTAACAGCGATGTGCCTCCAAAATTAAACGGCACATTCCATACATAGACTAAAATCTGAGGCAATAAACACACCAAGGCTACATAAATCGCCCCAAACAACGTCAGCCGCGTCATCACTTTATCAATATAACTGGCGGTTTGATCCCCCGGTCTCACGCCGGGAATAAATGCGCCTGAACGCTTTAAATTATCCGCCGTGTCTTTTGGATTAAACACCAACGCGGTATAAAAAAAACTAAAAAATATAATCGCTACAACAAATATAAAAATATGCAACGGCCCTTGCTGCAATGCCATACCAATCTTATTGAGCCAAGTCATCCCGCCACCCTGCGTCTTACCAAACCACTGTGCAATACTGGCCGGAAACAAAATAATACTGGTCGCAAAAATAGGCGGGATCACCCCTGCCATATTAATCTTTAAAGGCAAACTACTGCGCTGTCCCGCATAAATTTTTCTGCCCTGTTGTCGCATCGCATAATGCACCGTAATTTTACGTAATGCACGCTCTACATAAATAACAAAAGCCGTAATCGCAATAACGATGACCGCCAGTATCAGCACAAAAATAATCTGTATCTGCCCCTGATGCACTTGATCAAACGTACGACCAATCGCGCCCGGCAATCCGGATACAATACTCGCGAAAATAATCATTGATATCCCATTACCAATGCCTTTTTCCGTCATTTGCTCGCCCAGCCACATCAAAAACATCGTACCCGTGACTAACGTAACCGTCGAAATAACATAAAAAGAAAAATTAGGGTCTAATGCGATCCCTTCCGCCGCCAACATCTTTGAAATACCAATCGCCTGAAAACAAGATAAAAACAACGTGGCATATCGCGTATATTCATTAATCTTTCGTTGACCCGCCTCTCCTTCTTTTCGTAATTCTTCTAATTTTGGCGATACCACTGCAAACAATTGAAAAATAATTGATGCAGAAATGTAAGGCATAATACCTAATGCAAATACAGTAAATCGCCCCAACGCTCCGCCGGAAAACATATTAAACAATCCCAAAATGCCACCGGCCTGGCCACTGAACATATGTGCCAACTTGACCGGATCTAATCCCGGCACAGGCACATGTGCCCCAATGCGATAAACAATAATCGCCAACAATAAAAATATTAAACGAGAACGCAGCTCATGCAATCCACCATGAGATAAACTATTCTTCGCTGCATTCTTTTCCATTCCTTACCCTTATGCTAAACCCTTATGCTAATTTGCCACCCGCCGTTTCCAATGCTTTTTTAGCACCTTGAGTTATCTTAATCCCTTTAAGCGTAATCGCTTTATCAATGGCTTTATCAAAAATCACTTTAACGTACTTTGTATTGCCACGAACTAACCCTGCAGCATGTAAAGCCGCCATGTCAACTTCCGTCGTCTTCAACTTTGTTAAATCCGACAAACGCACTTCTTCTCTCTTAAGTGCTTTGAGCGATGTAAAACCAAACTTAGGTAATCGTCGCTGCAACGGCATCTGCCCCCCCTCAAACCCGGGAGGAGAACCCCCGCCAGTGCGTGCTTTCTGCCCTTTATGTCCTTTACAACAAGTCTTGCCACGCGTACAGCCAATTCCACGACCCACGCGTTTGGCGCGATGTTTTGAACCGGGCGCTGGCTTTAAAGTATTTAACCGCATAGTTTTTATTTATCCTCAACCTGTAGTAAGTAACGCACTTTATTAATCATGCCGCGATTGCTAGGGGTATCCTGAATCGAAACAGTTTGATGCATACGACGCAAACCCAAACCATGTATACAATCAAGGTGCCCCTTTAACCGGCCATATTTGCTTTTGATCAGCGTCACATTGATCTGCTTGGCGTTACTTGTTTTTTTCGCTATCATGTTTTCTATTTCCTAAAATTTCTTTAATGGTTTTGCCTCTCTTGTCGGCAACCGACGTTGGCGATGACATCCCAACCAAACTTTTAATCGTCGCACGAACCACATTGGTTGGATTCGCTGAGCCAATACATTTGGCAATAACATTTTTCACCCCTAACACTTCAAACACGGGTCGCATCGCGCCCCCCGCAATAATACCGGTACCTTGAGCGCCGGGCTTAATAATAACTTTCGTTGCGCCGTAACGAGCAACCATCTCATGTTGCAACGTATTACCACGCAAATTAATAAGATGCATGTTGCGGCGCGCGCTATCCGTCGCTTTTTGAACGGCCAAAACAACTTCTTTGCCTTTCCCATGACCAAAACCTACGCGCCCCTTACCATCGCCCACCACGGCTAACACTGAAAAACTAAAATCTCGACCGCCTTCGCGCACTTTTGTTGTGCGACGAACCTCGACGACTCGGCTATCATAACCATCGGTTGCTTGTTCTGTTTGATTTTGTTTGCCCATTACATCATTACCTCATTAAAATTCAAGGCCGCCCTCTCTCGCCGCATCCGCTAACGCTTTAATGCGACCATGATATTTAAAACCGGAACGATCGAAAGCGACTTTCAAAATTTTCGCTTTTTTCGCTCGTGCGGCAATCAATGTGCCCACCGCCGCTGCTGCATCACTATTGCTTGTCGCTTTGTGTTTTTCTCGGAATGATTTTTCATTCGTCGAAGCGCTGACCAACACGGTATCACCCGTTGCTGCAATGATCTGCACATAAATATGTTGTAACGTGCGATGCACACATAAACGAGGCACCGCTAACCGTTTAATTTGACGACGCGTCCGCTTGGAGCGTCTCTGTCTTGCTATACGTTTATCCATTATCACCATCACTTCTTCTTCGTTTCTTTCAAGGTCACCTGTTCATCGCTATAACGTACGCCTTTCCCTTTATAGGGCTCAACCGAACGAATAGCACGAATTTTTGCAGCCACCTGACCCACTAACTGTTTGTCGGCACCACTAATGACAATTTCTGTCTGACTCGGTGTTTCAATGGTAATGCCTGCCGGCGCATCAAATATGGTCGGATGTGAAAAACCTAAACTTAAATTCAATTTTTTACCCTGCGCTTGTGCACGATAACCAACCCCCACCAATGACAATTTTTTTGAATACCCTTGCGTTGCACCCATCACTAAATTATACAAATTAGCGCGCGCGGTTCCCGCTAATACATGAATGGATCCTCGATGACGGATATGCAATTTTTCATCAAGATACGCTTTAACGGTTAACGCATTATTACTATATTCTGCTTTGACGCAAGCCGGCAAATCATACGTAAACTGACCTTTAGGTCCTTTCACTGTGACGACCTGACCGTTGACTTTGACGTCAACGCCACTTGGAATTGTAATGGGCTTTCTGGCAATACGAGAAGTCATAACAAACCTTCTTACTCTACATAACAAATAATTTCGCCACCGACGCCTAATTGGCGCGCCGTTTTATCGGTCACTACGCCTTTTGACGTAGAAACAATCGCGATACCTAAACCGCCTAGCACGTTAGGCAATTCTGAACATTCCTTGTAAATACGTAACCCAGGCGTGCTGGCGCGAGTAATTTTGCTCACCACCGGCTTCCCCTGAAAATATTTTAATTCCATCGTCAAAAATCGCTTACCCTCTTTGTCGGCAACGGAGTAATCAATAATATAACCTTCGTCCTTCAGGACTTTTGCAATAGACGCTTTCACGGCTGACGCAGGCATACAAACTGTTTTATGCCCCGCCTGCTGTGCATTTCGCAACCTTGTCAACATATCCGCAATGGGATCTTGCATACTCATAATAATTTTTATCCTCTACCAACTGGATTTTACTAAACCCGGTATGTAACCTAACATCGCATATTTGCGCAAGCATAGACGACACATACCAAAACGTCGATAGACGCCTCTGGGTCGTCCGCATAAACGGCAACGATTTCGAATGCGCGTACGATGCGCATCACGTGGCATTTTCTGCAAGCGCGCATAGGCTTCCCAAGGAATATCACCTTTCGCATAGGCTTCTCTTGCGACTTTTTTTAACTCATCTCGTCTCACTCGATATTTTGATTCGAGACATTGACGTTTTTTGTTACGCTCGCATACTGATGTTTTTGCCATTATGACTTACCTTTATTCAAACACCTTATCGTTTCTAAACGGGAAATTAAATGCTTTTAATAATCCCCAAGCTTCTTTATCAGTTTTAGCATTCGTGGTAATCGTAATATCTAATCCACGTATTGCATCAATCTTATCGTAATCAATTTCAGGAAAAATAATTTGTTCAGAAATGCCTAAACTATAATTTCCTTGACCATCAAAAGATTTTTCACTAAACCCTCGAAAATCACGAATGCGTGGAATCGCAATGCGGATTAATCGTTCTAAAAAATCATACATCCGTTGTTGACGCAACGTCACCTTACAGCCAATCGGATAACCTTCGCGAATTTTAAATCCTGCAATGGATTTGCGCGCTTTTGTTGCAACCGGTTTTTGCCCTGCAATCGCTGTTAAATTTAAGATCGCCGCATCTAATATTTTCTTGTCCGCAACGGCCTCGCCCACGCCCATATTCAACGTGATTTTCATAATGCGCGGCACTTCCATCACGCTTTTATAACCGCATGCTTTCTTCAGTTGCTTGACAATTTTGTCTTGATAGAGTTTTTTAAATTCCGACATTCATTCACCTAATTTTTATCAATTACTTCACCGGTTGATTTATAACAACGCACCTTCTTACCATCCTTCAATATTTTATACGCAATGCGATCTTTTTTATTCGTCTCCAAATTAAAAATCATCACATTGGACGCATCCATAAAGGCTTCGCGATCTTGTATACCACCGGGCTGTCCTGCTTGCGGGTTTGGCTTCACGTGTTTTTTCACAAAATTAACGCCCTCAACCAAACATTTGATCTGTCCTTTTTTCGAACGTTTAATTGATTTAACAGCACCACGCTTGCCCTTATCCTTGCCAGCGATCACCACCACTTCATCACTTGTTTTAATCTTTGATTTCATCTTATCATTCTCTCGTTATAAAACCTCTGGCGCCAATGAAATAATTTTCATAAATTGCTCGCGCAATTCGCGCGTAATCGGGCCAAAAATACGTGTGCCCACCGGCTGCATCTGGTTGTTCAACAACACCACGGCATTGCCATCAAACCGAATTTTAGATCCATCTGCGCGTCGTACGCCATGTCTTGTGCGAACAACCACCGCCTTATGAACCTCGCCTGCTTTCACTTTTCCACGAGGCAACGCTTCTTTAATAGAAACTCTTATCACATCGCCAATGCCCGCATAACGACGATGCGATCCCCCCAATACTTTAATGCACATCACTTTACGTGCACCGCTATTATCTGCGACTTCTAATATGGTTTGCATTTGTATCATGCGTGCATCCTCTCTACCACTTCTGCCAACGCCCACGCCTTTGTCTTGGATTTTGGACGCGTTTCTACAATTTTAACGATATCACCCTCTTTACAAGTATTTTCTTCATCATGCGCATGAATTTTTGTCGTCCGCTTAACGCTTTTTTTATACAAGCGATGTGTCACCTGTCGCTCGATAGCGACAACAATGGTTTTATCCATTTTGTTGCTAATCACTTTTCCCGTTAATGTTTTCACTCGTTTTTGCTCTGTCATTTCGCTTCACCTGCTAAATCTCGTTCATTCAATATTGTTTTAATGCGAGCAATGGTTTTCTTTGCATCATGCATTAAATGCGGGCGCACCTGTTGTCCCGCGCCGGATTGCAAACGCAAATTAAATAATTCTTTGCGAATATTTAACAACTCCGCTTTTAATTCGTCATTTTTCATTTTTCGTATTTCATCGATGTTCATTACATCACCGTCCGTTCTTCAAAAGAAACTGAAACCGGCAGTTTTGCCGAGGCTAATCTAAAGGCTTCCATCGCAAGTTCACGAGGAACACCCCCTATTTCAAACAAAACCTTTCCGGGCTTTACCACAGCGACCCAATATTCAACGGCGCCTTTTCCTTTACCTTGTCGTACTTCGAGTGGCTTTTTACTAATCGGCTTGTCCGGAAAAATACGTATCCACACTTGCCCACCACGTTTTAAATGTCGCGTAATCGCTCGTCGTGCCGCTTCAATTTGTCGCGCAGTAATGCGCGCGCGTTCGGTCGTTTTCATGCCGAATTCGCCAAAATTAATATGGCTGCCCCGCGTGGCAAGTCCACGGTTACGGCCTTTAAAATCTTTGCGATATTTTCGTCTTTTCGGCTGTAACACTACCGTTCTCCTTTCACTGCACTTTTGTTCTGTTCATTCTTTTGTTCATCGTCGCCTGGCTGTTCGCCGCGGCATATCCAAACACGAACACCAATAACGCCATACGTTGTTTGAGCTTCTGCCAAACCATAATCGATATCCGCACGAAACGTATGTAAAGGAATACTCCCATGCCTGATCCATTCAGTACGTGCGATTTCCGCCCCACCCAAACGTCCACTGGCACAAATTTTAATACCTCGCGCACCGGCACGCATTGCGGAACTAACCGCACGCTTCATGGCGCGTCTAAACGAAACGCGTTTCACTAATTGCGCGGCAATCCCTTCAGCCACTAATTTCGCATCTAAATCCGCTTTACGCACTTCTTCAACACTCACTTGAACGGGCACACCTAATTGCCGACTTAATTCTTTATGCAAGGTATCAATTTCTTTACCGCTTTTACCAATAATAACACCGGGGCGAGCCGCATGAATAACAATGCGTGCATTGCGCGCCGGTCGTTCAATTTCAATTCGACTAATCGCTGCCTTTTCAAAACGCTCTTCTAAAAAACGACGAACGTTTATGTCGGCACAAACAGTATTCGCAAACGTTTTTGAATCCGCATACCATCGGGATAACCAATTTTTTGTAATCCCTAAACGAATAATGCCTGGATGTACTTTTTGACCCATTGTTTTTTATCCTTTCCTCTCATCCGACACCGCCACCGTAATGTGACAGGTACGTCGTAATATACGGTCTGCTCGACCTTTTGCACGATAATTCAATCGTTTTAGAGCAGAACCTTCATTCACATAAACCTGAGAAACATATAATTCGTCCACATCAGCGCCATTGTTGTTTTCGGCATTCGCAATGGCAGACTCTAACACTTTTTTCATCATTTTTGCCGCGCGCTTGGTACTAAAATTCAACGTATCTAACGCACGACTAACAGGCACCCCTCGAATCGCATCGGCAACCGCACGGCCTTTTTGCGCCGAAAATTTTGCATATTTTAAAATTGCTGCTGTTTCCATCACTCAACCCTTATTTTTTATCCACTTTATCGCCTGGTTTGGCTGCTGCACCTGCTGCGCCCGTCGTCGCACCAGCCGCGCTTGCTGCCCCGCCGGCAGCGGCCGCCTCGCCTTCTTTCACTTTGCGATCGCCTGAATGTACTTTGAATGTGCGTGTTGGCGCAAATTCACCTAATTTATAACCGACCATGTCTTCCGTAATAAATACAGGAACAAAATCACGCCCATTATGCACCGCAATGGTTAAACCAATCATTTGAGGCGCAATCATTGATGCACGAGACCAAGTTTTAATTGGTTTCTTACTCTTCTCATTAACAGCATGTTGCACTTTCTGCATCAAATGTTCTGCTATGTACGGCCCCTTTTTAATTGATCGCGACACGATCATACCTCCTATGATTCTGCTCTCGTTTTACTACGTCGACGTACAATAAATTTACTCGTACGTTTATTTTTACGTGTCTTATATCCTTTTGTCGGCACACCCCAAGGCGTCACCGGATGTCGTCCACCTGATGTTTTACCTTCACCACCACCCATCGGATGATCGACCGGGTTCATTGCAACCCCACGCACATGTGGTCTTATCCCTCGCCAACGCATAACACCTGCTTTTCCATAAGAACGCAGATTATGCTCAGGATTGCTCACCTCGCCAATCGTCGCACGACAAGTCTCCAATACTTTGCGCATTTCGCCTGAACGCAATTTCAATGTTGCATAACCGCCTTCTCTTGCAACCAACTGTACGAAAGCACCGGCACTACGTGCCATCTGCGCACCTTTGCCCGGTTTCATCTCAACACAATGTATCATGGTACCCAGCGGAACGTTTCGTAACGGCAACGCATTACCCGGTTTAATCGGAACATCAAGACCCGATATAATTTCATCTTTTTCCTTCAATTTCTGTGGCGCGATAATATAACGTCGCTCGCCATCCGCATATAAAACTAATGCAAGAAATGCGCTGCGATTGGGGTCATACTCAATATGCTCTACGCAACCTTTAATCCCTTCTTTATCTCGCTTAAAATCAATAATACGATATTGTTTTTTATGACCGCCCCCGCGGTAACGCATGGTGATCCGTCCAATATGATTACGGCCACCTGTTCGCTTTTTATTTATTAAAAGCGGTGCATGCGCTTCACCCTTATATAAGTTTTGACCGATCACTTTCGTTACGAAACGACGACCGGGCGATGTTGGTCTTACTTTTACGACAGTCATGGTTCTACTATCCTCTAATGTTCTGCGCCAACAAAGTTAATATCATTTCCTTCTTGCAACGTCACATACGCTTTTTTCCAGTCTTTGCGACGCCCACGCACTTGTTTAAATACTTTTTGTTTGCCTTTAACATTCAAGGTGCGAATTGACTTCACCTTTACATTAAACAATTGTTCAACCGCCGCTTTAATTTCTGTTTTATCCGCATTCGGCAATACTTTAAAAACAAACTGTCGATTCGCATCAGCAACACGCGTTCCTTTTTCAGAAACATGTGGCGATAATATGACTTGCATTAAACGTTCTTGATTCATGCCCATTGTTCCTCTAATGCTTTAATTCCCGCTTCTGTCGTCACAACATGGTCACAGCCCACTAAAAATACGGGGTTAACCTCTTGTACCATCACCACCGTCACATCGGGGAGATTTTGCGATGCTAATACTATTTTTTCATCCAACTTATCCATCACGACCAATACGCGCGAAACATTGAGTTTTTTCAAAAAATCCGCCATCAATTTCGTTTTGGCTTCTTTTAACTCTAACTTGTCCACAATGATCAAACGCTTCTGTCGCACTAATTCTGATAACACGACGCGCATACTCGCGCGGTACATTTTTTTATTCACTTTTTGTGAATAATCTCGAGTCGAAGAAGCAAAGGTCACACCGCCGCCTCTCCATATAGGTCCTCGCGTTGAGCCCGCTCTGGCTCGACCGGTACCCTTTTGCTTCCAGGGTTTCTTTCCGCCACCACGCACTTCGGCGCGCGTCTTTTGTGCGGAAGTCCCTGCTCGACGTCCTGCCAATTGCGCAACAATAACTTGATGAACCAATGCTTCATTAAATTCACAATTCAATAATCGATCCGAAATGTCGATTTTCTTTGTACTTGTTTTGCCCCCGGGAGCAACCACAGCAAGTTCCATGACCTACTCCTTAGACTTATGAGGTTTCTTAATCGATGGCAGAATAAACACGGTACCATCCGGCGCTCCCGGCACAGCACCCTGAATTAATATTAACTGTTTATCTTTATCGATCTTAATAATTTTTTGATTTTGTATCGTACGTCGCGCATCCCCTAAATGTCCGCACATTTTTTTGCCTTTTGGCACACGACCCGGTGTTTGTCTTTGTCCGATAGAACCCGGTGCTCGATGCGATAATGAGTTACCGTGCGTCGCATCTTGCATATGAAAATGATATTTTTTAATGACACCGGCAAAGCCTTTACCGCGCGTTGTACCCGCCACATCAACCCACTGTCCTTCGGAAAATAAATCAAGGGTTAGTTCGCTACCGGGTTTGAATTCGCCTTTGTTCATTTCATTTTCTGCAACATCAAATTCCCATAAACCACGGCCAGGTGCTACATTATTTTTTGCATAATGTCCCAACATCGGCTTGCTTAATTTTGACGTCTTTCGTTGACCTGTCGTCACCTGAATAGAGCAATACCCGTCCGTTTCGTTTGTTTTTATCTGTACAATACGGTTTGGTTCGACATGAACCACCGTCACAGGCAGCGATGCACCCTCAGGCGTAAACACCCGAGTCATCCCACATTTTTTTCCTACCAGGCCCATTGCCATTGTTCTACCCTCTCAATCATTAATCGACGCTAATTTCTACATCGACGCCGGCGGCTAAATCTAACTTCATCAAGGCTTCAACGGTTTTTTCCGTTGGTTTGACGATATCCACTAAACGTTTATGAATACGAATTTCGTATTGATCGCGTGCATCTTTATCAACATGTGGCGATGTTAATACGGTATACTTTACTTTTTTTATAGGAAACGGAATCGGCCCGCGAATTTGTGCGCCGGTATGTTTTGCCGTTTCCACAATTTCACGAATCGACTGATCAATCAAACGATGATCAAACGACTTCAGTCGAATACGAATCCTTTGGTTTTTAGCTGTCGTTTCTGCATTCATAATATTTCTCATGCTTAGTCCCGCGCATCACGCGGGACTCGATAAAATTTAACTACTCAAGAATTTTACTAATAACACCCGCACCGACGGTTCGACCACCTTCGCGAATAGCGAAGCGTAACCCGTCTTCCATGGCTACCGGCACAATCAACGTCACCACCATCTTCACGTTGTCTCCTGGCATCACCATCTCTACCCCGGCCGGCAAGAGTACTTCGCCAGTCACATCTGTCGTTCTAAAATAAAACTGCGGGCGATAGCCTTTAACAAACGCTGTATGACGGCCACCTTCTTCTTTTGACAAAATATAGACTTCTGCCTCAAATTTCGTATGCGGATGAATGCTGCCTGGTTTTGCCAACACTTGGCCGCGCTCAACTTCTTCCCGCTTCGTGCCTCGTAACAAAACGCCTACATTATCACCTGCTTGACCTTGATCCAATAATTTTTTGAACATTTCGACACCGGTACAAGTCGTTTTTTGCGTATCTTTGATACCCACGATTTCAATTTCATCGCCAATCTTAACAATACCGCGCTCGATTCGACCCGTGACCACGGTGCCTCGACCTGAAATCGAAAACACATCTTCGACCGGCATTAAGAACGGTTTATCTAATTCTCGTTTCGGTTCTGGAATATATGAATCCAACGTACTCAATAATTTTTGAATGGCTGGCTCACCGAGATCACCCGTATCGCCTTCTAACGCCTTGAGCGCCGAACCCATGATGATCGGTGTATCCGCCCCTGGAAATTTGTACATCGTTAATAGCTCACGCACTTCCATCTCGACTAATTCTAATAATTCTTTGTCATCCACCATGTCGGATTTATTTAAGAATACGACAATATAGGGAACGCCGACCTGGCGAGCCAACAAAATATGTTCGCGAGTCTGTGGCATCGGACCATCTGCCGCGCTGACCACCAAAATTGCACCATCCATTTGAGCAGCACCCGTGATCATGTTCTTCACATAATCCGCGTGTCCCGGACAGTCCACATGTGCGTAATGACGTTTATCTGATTCATATTCTACGTGCGCTGTAGCGATCGTGATGCCGCGGGCTTTTTCTTCTGGGGCTTTGTCAATTTGATCAAATGCCTTGGCTTCTGTCCCATATTTTTTCGCTGAATACGCCGTAATCGCGGCCGTTAGCGTTGTTTTGCCGTGATCCACATGCCCAATGGTACCTACGTTGACGTGAGGTTTCTTTCGTTCAAATTTATCTGCCATAGCTTTATCTCCCAATATTAACTGCGTTTATCAATAATCTCTTTTGCAATACCCGCGGGTACTACACTGTATTTTTCGAATTCCATCGTATAAGTCGCGCGCCCCTGCGACATAGATCGCAAGTCGGTCGCATATCCGAACATTTCCGCCAATGGTACTTCAGCCCGAATCGCTTTACCAGCAGGAATGTCCTCCATCCCCTGAACAATGCCACGTCGACGATTCAAGTCTCCCATCACATCGCCCATATACTCTTCTGGTGTCACCGCTTCGACCTTCATAATGGGCTCTAAAAGCTGCGGATTGGCCTTTTTTGCCCCTTCTTTGAAACCGATAGAGCCGGCGATCTTAAATGCCATTTCATTCGAATCCACATCATGGTATGACCCGTCATATATGGTCACTTTCACGTCGACGACAGGATACCCTGCAATCACGCCATTTTCCATCTGTTCTTTCACCCCTTTATCAACGGCGGGAATATACTCTTTTGGAACAACGCCGCCAACAATCCCATTCACAAATTCATAGCCTTCACCACGCGCACGCGGCTCTAGTTTCAAGAAAACATGGCCATATTGTCCACGGCCACCACTTTGACGAATAAACTTGCCTTCTTGCTCCACCGTCGTACTCAGTGTTTCGCGATAAGCGACCTGGGGTTTGCCCACATTCGCTTCGACACCAAATTCGCGTTTCATACGATCCACAATAATATCCAAGTGCAACTCACCCATACCTGAAATAATAGTTTGAGATGTTTCAGGATCCGTTCGTACTCTAAAAGAAGGATCTTCTTGCGCCAATTTGCTCAAAGCCATACCCATTTTTTCTTGGTCTGCTTTCGTCTTGGGTTCCACTGCAATCGAAATAACGGGATCGGGGAAATCCATTTTTTCCAAGACAACCGGACGATCCGGTGAACAGAGTGTTTCACCTGTTGTCACTGATTTTAAACCAATACAAGCGGCAATATCGCCCGCGCGCACTTCTTTAATTTCATTGCGACTATTCGCATGCATTTGCACCAAACGGCCAATGCGATCGCGCTTATGACTGACCGGGTTGTAAACGGTATCGCCAGAATTCAACACGCCAGAATATACGCGAATAAAAGTCAATGTCCCCACAAAAGGATCCGTCGCAATTTTAAACGCCAACGCCGCAAACGGTTCATCGTCGGATACTTTACACTCAACCACTTCATCACTATCTTCTAACACGCCTTTGATCGCGGCAACTTCATTCGGTGCCGGCAAATAGTCAACCACCCCATCTAACATAGTCTGAACGCCTTTATTCTTAAAAGCGGAACCACAAAATACGGGAATAATTTCATTTCCAATCGTGCGTTGTCGAATGCCAGCTTTGATATCCGCTTCAGCCAAATCCCCGGCCTCTAAATATTTATTCATTAATTCTTCGTTCGATTCCGCAGCAGCTTCCACTAATTTTTCGTGCCACACTTGGCAATCATCTTGCATATCCGCTGGAATATCGAGTTCTTCAAACGAAGCGCCTAAATCATCCTGATGCCAAACAATGGCCTTCATTCGCACTAAATCTACTACGCCTTTTAAATTTTCTTCAGCACCCAGTGGCAACTGCATCACAACGGGATTTGCGCCCAAACGTGTTTTCATTTGCGCAACCACTCGTAAAAAATCAGCGCCGACACGATCCATTTTATTCACAAACGCAATACGCGGCACTTTATAACGATCCGCTTGACGCCATACCGTTTCAGATTGCGGCTCTACGCCACCGACACCACAAAATACAATCACCGCACCATCTAATACGCGCAATGAACGCTCTACTTCAATCGTAAAATCCACATGCCCCGGAGTATCAATGATATTGAATCGATGTTGCTTAAATTGATGCTTCATGCCCTCCCAATAACACGTCGTTGCTGCTGAGGTAATGGTAATTCCGCGCTCTTGCTCCTGTTCCATCCAGTCCATCGTCGCGGCACCATCATGTACTTCACCGATTTTATGTGACTTGCCCGTATAATACAGCACGCGCTCAGTGGTTGTCGTTTTGCCTGCATCGATATGCGCAACGATACCAAAATTTCGATAATATTCTAACGGTGTTGTACGTGTTGCCGTTGTTGTTGCCACAGTATATTCCTCTTACCAGCGATAATGCGCAAATGCTTGGTTTGCTTTCGCCATACGTCGTACATCTTCGCACATACGTACCGCACCACCACGTCCAGCATGAGCTTCCATCATTTCACTCGCCAATCGCATTGCCATACTTTTTTCATTCCGTTTACGAGCTGACTGAATCAGCCAACGCATCCCCAATGTCTGACGACGATTAACAGGCACCTCCACGGGTACTTGATATGTCGAACCACCGACACGTCGTGCCCGAACTTCAACCGTTGGACTCACATTTTCTAATGCCTGAGAAAACAGATCTAATACGCCTGAGCGTTGATCACTATCAGCACCATTTTCTGCTTGTGGCTTTTTCAGCTTATCTTTCATTTTTTGTGAAACAATTTCTAACGCATCATACACAATCGCTTCGGCCACTGATTTTTTGCCGCGCTCCATCACCTGATTTACAAATTTCGCCAAAAGCTCACTATGATATTTTGGATCTGGTAGTATGCTACGTTTGACTGCTGCTCTTCTTCGCATGATTTAATTCCTACTTCTTATCATCTTTAGGTCGCCGTTCCCCATATTTGGAGCGACTTTGTTTACGACCCGAGACCCCCGCCGTATCTAAACTACCGCGCACGATATGATATCGAACCCCCGGTAAATCCTTAACACGACCCCCACGAATTAACACGACAGAATGCTCCTGCAAATTATGCCCTTCACCACCAATATATGCACTGACTTCCATCCCATTGGTTAAACGGACACGAGCCACCTTACGCAAAGCCGAATTCGGCTTTTTTGGCGTCGTCGTATAAACACGCGTACATACTCCTCGCCGCTGAGGACATTTCATCAACGCAGGCACCTTATTTTTGGAAGGTTTGGCCTGTCGTCGTTGCTTGGCGGTCGCAAATGAACTAATTGTGGACATGATTCACCTAATATAATAATCGTGTAACTATTCAGTACAATCCAAAAACGGGCACGGAATTCTATGTGGGCAAAGGCTCTAAGTCAAGGCCGCCATTCTATTTAGTTGTATTTAGTTGGGTTTAACCCTCAGATTTCACCTAATTTATAAAATTTCACCATCCTTCGGCATATCAGCCGCCGAAATGCTCTCTTTGCTCGCCTCATCCGCAGAGATCAATGCCTCGCTCAACGCAGATTCAACATCGCGAGCAGTCACCACATTGTCTTCTTTCGCTTCTTTTGTCATCGCTAATTCTCGCTCTTTTTTTGCTCTTTTTTCTTGGTGGTAGGCAAAGCCTGTTCCTGCTGGAATCAATCTTCCCACCATGACGTTCTCTTTCAAGCCCCTCAAATCATCTCTGCGACCAGAGACAGACGCTTCCGTCAATACTCGAGTTGTTTCTTGGAAGGAAGCCGCAGAAATAAATGACTCGGTTGCCAAAGAAGCCTTCGTAATCCCCAACAATATCAGCTGATATTGCGCGGGCATTTTACCTTCCGCAACCACCGCAGCGTTCGCCTCTAACACTCGACATCTCTCCGTTTGATCGCCCGTCAAGAAAGGAGCATCACCCGGATTTGTAATCACCACCTTGCGCAACATTTGTCGAATAATGACTTCAATATGCTTATCATTAATTTTTACACCCTGCAAACGATAAACATCTTGAATTTCATTCACGATATAGACCGATAATGCTCGTGTCCCCAGTAAGCGTAAAATGTCATGCGGATTTAATTCACCTTCCGCTACAACCTCTCCCTTATTGATATGTTCCCCATCGTAAATGCTCAAATTACGCCATTTATGAACCAGTTCTTCATGCACTTCACCATTTTCACCGGTAATAATGAGACGTTTTTTACCCTTCGTTTCTTTACCAAAGGTCACAACGCCGCTAATTTCAGCTAAAATAGCAACATCTTTTGGTTTACGTGCTTCAAATAAATCGGCAACGCGTGGCAATCCACCGGTAATATCTCTTGTTTTTGAGGTCGCTTGTGGCATTTTTGCGATCATGTCACCCACATTCACTTCGGTTCCATCAATAATATTAATGACCGTACTCACGGGCAAGAAATAATGCGCCGGCGAAGATGTTCCCGGTAAATATAAGTCTTTTCCGGCCGCATCAACCAATTTAATCATTGGTTTTAAATCTTTGCGCGTCTTTTTGCCGCGTTGTTTTGGATCCATGATGACAATACTACTCAAACCAGTCACTTCATCGATTTGCTGCGTCATCGTCGTATTTTCAATCATATCAACAAATTGTACCCGACCTTTCACCTCAGTAATAATCGGATGCGCATGCGGATCCCAAGTCGCAATCACCTGTCCACCCTTCACACGATCACTTTCTGCTACGGTCACAATAGAACCATACGGTATTTTATACCGTTGTCGTTCACGACCTAACGCGTCTAAAATCACGAGTTCACCCGAACGAGAGACGGTCACGAATTTTTTCGCTTCTTGCTGAATGACTTTTAAATTATGGAATCTCACTTCACCATCTGCCTTAACTTGCACATGATTCACCGCCCCCGTTTTTGACGCAGTACCACCGATATGAAATGTACGCATGGTTAACTGCGTACCCGGTTCACCAATAGATTGCGCGGCAATAATACCGACGGCTTCACCCACATTCACACGATGACCGCGTGCTAAATCTCGGCCATAACAAGCCGCACAGACGCCATAAGGTATCTCGCAGGTGATCGCAGATCGCACTTTCACTTCTTCGACACCCAGTATATCGAACTGTTCAACCATCATTTCATCTAACAATGTCCCCGCAGGCATGGCAATGTTATCAGTGCCTGGCGCATACACATCATCGGCCAATACGCGACCCAATACACGCTCACGCAACGGCTCAACGACATCGCCACCTTCAATTAAGGCGGACATCATAAACCCATTGTGCGTGCCACAATCCTCCTCAGTCACCACCATGTCCTGTGCCACATCCACCAATCGACGTGTTAAATATCCCGAATTAGCCGTTTTTAAGGCGGTATCTGCCAAACCTTTACGTGCACCATGCGTTGAAATAAAATATTGCAACACGTTCAAACCTTCGCGGAAGTTTGCTGTAATAGGCGTTTCAATAATCGATCCATCGGGCTTAGCCATCAATCCTCGCATACCGGCTAATTGACGCACCTGTGCGGCAGAACCTCGCGCACCGGAATCGGCCATCATGTGAATGGCATTCATCGATTCTTGCTCCGTCAATACACCGGCAGCATTTTTCACCATCTCTTTTGCTAATCCTTTTTCCATCACGGACGCCACTTCATCATTCGCACGCGACCAAACATCGATAATCATGTTGTAGCATTCGCTGCGCGTTAATAAACCGGAAGAGTACTGTTTCGTGATCTCAAGCACTTCAGCATCCGCACGCTCGATAATTTCTTGTTTTTGTTCAGGGATGAGCAAATCATCAATGCCAATCGAAATACCGGATCGCGTTGCAAAGCGAAATCCCATATACATTAACTGATCTGCAAAAATAGCGGTTTCTTTTAAACCTGCCTGACGGTAACAGGCGTTGACCAATCCTGAAATCGTTTTCTTATTTAATGTTTTATTGATTAACGCAAAGGGCAATCCTTGGGGTAAAATGTCGAATAACAACGCACGGCCCACCGTTGTTTCAACCAATTTGGTGATCGGTAATGCATTTTTGCCCGCCGACCCAAATGTCATCTCGGTAATACGCACTTTAACCTTCGCATGCAAATCCGCACAGCCTGATTCATAAGCGCGATGCACCTCTCTCACATCAGAAAAAACCATCCCTTCGCCCGGCACATTGATGCGTGCACGCGTCATATAATACAAGCCCAACACGACATCTTGTGTCGGCACAATAATGGGTTCTCCATTCGCTGGCGATAAGATATTATTCGTCGACATCATCAGCGCACGCGCTTCCAACTGCGCTTCTAGCGTTAACGGCACATGAACGGCCATTTGATCTCCGTCAAAGTCAGCATTATAGGCCGTACAAACAAGCGGATGTAACTGAATGGCTTTCCCTTCAATCAGCGTTGGTTCAAAAGCCTGAATGCCCAATCGATGCAAGGTGGGTGCGCGATTTAATAAGACGGGATGCTCTCGAATCACTTCTTCTAAAATATCCCACACCTCCGAGGTCTCACGCTCCACCATTTTTTTCGCCGCCTTAATGGTAGACACCAGCCCTTTAAATTGTAATTTACTAAAAATGAAAGGCTTAAATAACTCTAACGCCATGCGTTTTGGCAACCCGCACTGATATAATTTTAATTTTGGTCCGACCACAATCACGGAACGACCTGAATAATCGACGCGCTTACCGAGCAAGTTTTGCCTGAAACGACCTTGCTTCCCTTTTATCATATCGGCTAACGATTTTAAGGGTCGCTTGTTAGATCCTGTGACCGCACGCCCGCGACGACCATTATCTAACAACGCATCAACGGATTCTTGTAACATGCGTTTTTCATTACGCACAATAATGTCGGGCGCACCTAAATCTAAAAGGCGTTTTAATCGATTGTTGCGATTAATGACTCGTCGATATAAATCATTGAGATCAGAGGTCGCAAAACGGCCGCCTTCTAAAGGCACCAACGGTCGAAGATCCGGCGGTAACACGGGTAAAACAGATAAAATCATCCATTCTGGACGATTGTTCGATTCCAAAAATGATTCTATCAATTTCAAACGTTTTGTTAATTTCTTTAATTTTGTGTCCGATTTTGTATTGGCAAGATCATTTCTAATCGACTGCACTTCTTCTTTCAAATCAAGCGCCGATAACAGTTCTCGAATAGCTTCAGCACCCATGCGCGCATCAAACTCATCGCCGTATTCTTCAATGGCATCGAGAAAATCTTCATCGGATAGTAACTGACCACATTCTAACTTTGTCATCCCAGGATTCACAACAACAAACGCCTCAAAATAAAGCACACGTTCAATATCACGCAAGGTCATATCCAATAACAATCCAATACGAGAGGGTAAGGATTTCAGATACCATATATGCGCAACCGGCGATGCCAATTCAATGTGTCCCATACGTTCACGGCGTACTTTAGACAACGTCACTTCGACGCCACATTTTTCACACACCACCCCGCGATGTTTCAGCCGTTTGTATTTGCCGCATAAACATTCATAATCTTTAACGGGACCAAAGATTTTCGCACAAAACAATCCTTCTCTTTCTGGCCGATGTGTTCTGTAATTTACGGTTTCTGCTTTCTTCACTTCGCCAAAAGACCAAGAACGTATTGTTTCGGGCGACGCCAATGCGATGCGAATAGCATCAATATCGGTATATTGTTCTGGTCGCTTCACGACATTATATAAATCTCTGAAATTAGCAGCAGCGCTCGCCATAAATTTTACCCTCTCATTTCATTTTCTATTCATGTTCCAATTCAATATCAAGACCCAACGATCGAATTTCTTTGATCAACACATTAAAGGATTCGGGCATGCCCGGATCCATACTGTGATCGTTATCAACAATGTTTTTATACACTTTTGTTCGACCCGCGATATCGTCTGACTTGACCGTCAACATTTCTTGCAACGCATACGCCGCACCGTAAGCCTCCAACGCCCAAACTTCCATTTCACCAAAACGTTGGCCACCAAACTGCGCTTTACCGCCTAACGGTTGCTGCGTCACTAAGCTATAAGAACCGGTGGAACGTGCATGCATCTTATCTTCCACCAAATGGTTCAGTTTTAAGATATACATACAACCCACCGTAATCGGTCGATCAAATGACTGCCCCGTGCGGCCATCGTATAAAATGGTTTGACCATTCATAGGCAGGTCAGCTAACGATAACATATGCTTAATCTGTTTTTCAGAAGCGCCATCAAACACCGGCGTTGCCATCGGCACGCCTTTACGTAAATTGTCAGCCAATGTCATCACTTCTTCATTACTCAGCTCTTTCAAATCCATTTGTTTAGTGCTTTCTTCGTTATATATGTCCGCCAACAATGCACGTACTTTTGTAATTTGCGCTTTCTCATCCAATAATTTACCTATTTTCTGACCTAATCCTTTCGCCGCCCAGCCCAAATGTGTTTCCAATACCTGGCCGATGTTCATTCGAGAAGGCACGCCCAGTGGGTTTAAAACGATATCCACCGGCGTTCCGTCGGCCATATAAGGCATATCTTCTGTCGGTACAATTAAAGAAATAACACCTTTATTTCCGTGTCGTCCTGCCATTTTATCGCCCGGCTGAATACGACGCTTGACCGCCAAATAAACCTTAACCACTTTTAAGACGCCCGGCGCTAAATCATCGCCTTGCGTCACTTTTTTACTTTGCTGAACATATTTCTCATCGTATTCATCACGCAAACTCTTTAATTGCGCGTGAAAAGACTGTAATTGTTTATCTTTCTTCGCATCACGCAACACGATATCAAACCATTTTTGCGGCTGCGTTTCTGACAAATATTCCTGAGTCACTTTAGCGCCCGCTTTTAAGCCTTTCGTGCCTTTTTCGACGACACAAGCTAATAGCAATTTTTCAACTTGCTGCATCATGACGCTTTCACGAATTCTAAACTCGTCCTGCAAATCTTTTTTAATTTGCACCAATTTAGTTTCTTCAATTTGCAAAGTACGCGCATCTTTTTCCACCCCATCGCGTGCAAATACTTGCACATCGATAACAGTACCATCCATTCCCGTTGGCACGCGTAATGACGTGTCTTTGACATCGGATGCCTTTTCACCAAAAATCGCACGTAATAATTTTTCTTCTGGTGACAACTGCGTTTCACCCTTGGGCGTTACCTTGCCCACCAAGATATCGCCCGCAGAAACTTCGGCGCCCAAATAAACGACGCCCGACTCATCTAATTTAGATAAAGCACCCTCCCCAACATTGGGAATGTCGGCAGTCACTTCTTCTGTTCCCAATTTAGTGTCGCGCGCAATGCAAGAAAGCTCTTGTATGTGAATCGATGTAAACCGATCTTCTTCAACAACACGTTCTGAAATAAGAATAGAATCTTCAAAGTTATAACCATTCCAAGACATAAAGGCGACTAACAGGTTTTGTCCCAACGCTAATTCGCCCAAATCTGTTGCGGAACCATCCGCTAAAATATCGCCACGCATGACGATATCGCCTGTCTTAACCAACGGACGTTGATTCATACAAGAATTTTGATTCGAACGCATGTATTTAATTAAATTATAAATATCAACGCCGGAATCATTCTCAACCATTTCGCTGTCATTAATGCGAATAACAATACGTCCCGCGTCCACAGAATCCACCACGCCACCACGCTTAGCGACGACAGTGACGCCAGAATCTTTAGCAACCGTGCGCTCCATGCCGGTACCGACTAAGGGTTTTTCGCTACGGATTAAGGGCACCGCTTGGCGCTGCATATTGGAACCCATCAATGCGCGTGCAACGTCGTCATGTTCTAAAAATGGAATTAACGCCGCAGCGACAGATACAATTTGTCGTGGCGATACATCCATAAAGCGAATTTGATTTTTTGGCATCATCGCGACTTCGTTCCGATGACGGCAGGGAACTAATTCATCCACTAAATTATTTTTAGCATCCACTGTTGCAGTCGCCTGCGCAATCACATACTCATCTTCTTCAATCGCAGAAAGATAAACAATTTTATTGGTAATATGGCCATCGATCACTTCTCGATACGGTGACTCTAAAAATCCATATTTATTCATTTGCGCATATACGGCCAATGAATTAATTAACCCGATATTTGGACCTTCCGGTGTTTCAATCGGACAAACACGACCATAATGCGTCGCATGCACGTCACGCACTTCAAAGCCGGCTCGTTCACGATTTAATCCGCCTGGCCCCAATGCAGAAATGCGTCTTGAATGTGTCACCCCCGATAATGGATTGTTCTGATCCATAAATTGAGATAACTGACCCGAACCAAAAAACTCTCGAATCGCACCGGTCACGGGTTTCGCATTAATGAGATCTTGTGGCATTAAATTTTCTAACTCAGCCACATTTAAACGTTCCTTTGCAGATTTTTCCACACGCACCAACCCAACACGAAATTGGTTTTCAACCATCTCACCCACACTTCTCACGCGACGATTACCTAAGTGATCAATATCATCCACATGACCCTTGCCATCACGAATATCGATCAAGACTTTTAAGGCCGTAATAATATCTTCATTTGATAATATTCTATCGGTTTTTTCATCGCCAAAACCAACACGACGATTAAATTTCATACGACCCACCACTGACAAATCATAGCGATCTTCGCTGAAAAATAAATTTTTAAACAACCCTTCAGCGGCTTCTTTTGTGGGGGGCTCCCCTGGACGCATCATACGATAAATCTCAATTAATGCTTCTAACTGATTTTGCGTCGGATCAATTCGCATCGTGCTTGAAATATAAGGACCATGATCAAACTCATTAACATATAAAGTCTGTACTTCGTCAATTTTCTTTTCTTCAATCAACTCTAACAATTCTGGCGTAATTTCCGAATTAAGCGGCACAATAATTTCACCAGTTTCTTTATCGATAATATCTTCTGCTAACACGCGATCACATAAAAATTCAGCGGGAACCGCGATCATTTTCAGCTTGGATTTTTCCAATTCATTAATATGTCGCGCCGTAATACGCTTGCCTTCCTGAATAATTAATTGTCCCGTTTTATTTTTGATATCAAAATTTGCGACCTGACCTTTCAAGCGATCGGGTACTAAATTTAACATCCACTGACCTTTCTCCTTGTGGAAACACTCTCTTTCAAAAAATAAATTTAACACGTCTTGGCTGGAATAGCCTAATGCGCGCAACAATATCGTCACCGGTAATTTTCGACGACGATCAATGCGAACATATAACGCATCTTTGGGATCAAATTCAAAATCTAACCACGACCCGCGATAAGGAATAATACGTGCAGAATAAAGTAATTTACCGGATGAATGTGTTTTGCCTTTATCATGATCGAAAAACACACCGGGGGAGCGATGCAATTGTGAAACAACGACCCGCTCGGTACCATTAATAACAAAACTACCAAAATCCGTCATCAAAGGAATATCACCCAAATACACTTCTTGCTCTCTAATATCTTTAACTTCGCGCTCTTTTCCATTGATGTCGAAAATAGTTAACCGCATTTTGACGCGCATCGGCGCCGCATAAGTGAGCCCGCGAATTTTACATTCATTGACGTTAAAAGGCGCTTCGCCCAAATGGTAACTCAGATATTCCAATAACACATTGCCTGAATAGCTGGTAATCGGGAAAACAGATTTAAATGCAGCCTCCAACCCTCTGTCTGCGCGAGCACTGTCCGGTACGTAAAGTTGTAAAAATTCCTCATAGGAATCCAACTGTGTTTTCAGCAAGAAAGGAATTTCAACAATCGTTGAATACCGACTAAAATCCTTTCGAAAACGCTGTCTTTCCGTATTCGTCATTTCCAAAATTTTTACTTTAGTAGCCATGAATAACCTCAGTATGTAACTTCTTTAACGCAAAAGGCTGGCAGCATTTATGCTGCCAGCCACACATCCCTGAATGGAAACTATCTGACAATTCAGATTATTTAACCTCGGCAGAAGCGCCTGCTTCTTCCAATTGTTTTTTAATTTTCTCCGCCTCAGCTTTAGCCACACCTTCTTTCACTTTGGTCGGTGCTTTTTCCACTAAGTCTTTGGCTTCTTTAAGGCCTAACCCCGTAATCGTGCGAATCACTTTGATGACCCCCACCTTATTTTCGCCGAAACTCGACATCAAGACATCAAATTCTGTCTTTTCTTCAGCCGCTTCACCGCCGCCAGCAGCGGGTGCCGCTACTTGTACTGCCGCTTGTGCAGACACGCCGAATTTTGTTTCCATGGCTTTCACCAATTCAACAATATCCATCACACTCATTGCAGATATTGCTTCCAAAATATCTTCTTTCGCAATTTTAGTCGTCATATATGTTTACCTCTTTTCAATTAATTTCTATGCAGCTTGTTTTTTATCTCGCACTGCCGCTACCGTTCGAACAAACTTAGCACATGGCTCTGCTAACGTACGCACAAATTTACTGATGGGCGCCTGCATCACTGACAGCAACAATGCCAACGCTTCATGACGTGTCGGCAATTTCGCAATTGCGTTCAAATGACTCGCCGAAAACATTTCACCATTAATGGCTAATGCTTTCACTTGTAGTTTTTCATGCTCTTCAACAAAGTCACGTATTAATCGCGCACTGGCACTCGGCTCTGTTTTAGAAAATGCTATCAATAATGATCCTGTTAACATTTTTTGTAAACAAGCAAACTCTGTGCCTTCCAACGCACGTCGCGCCAAGGTATTTCGTACAATTCGCAAATACACATTGGCCACACGCGCTTTGGCGCGAAGCTCATTCATTTCGGCAACGGTCAGCCCACGATAATCAGCTACAGTCGCAGACAATGCGCTTGAAGCCACTTCCGCGACTTCGGTCACAATCTGCTTTTTCTGTTCTAATGTTAATGGCACTTTCGTTACCTCCCCATTTATCATTTGTTATCTTTTCAGATAACAAACTCTCATTCGGTGTCCGATTAGGCAACACCGCCTACGTAAGCTAGGAACAAGTTCCTGATTAAGCAATCCAAATATTTCTATCCGGATCGCGCTGACGGTCTTCGACGATCATCGGTTAATAATAAAATTAACCCCCAATCGTGAATTCTTTTATTTAATCTCCAAGGTATTTTGATCCACCACAATTCCCGGCCCCATGGTAGTAGAAACGGTGATCTTCTTTAAAAATATACCTTTTGCTGAACTGGGTTTTGCCTTTTGCAACCCCACAATCAATGCTTCCAAATTTTCTTTCAAATCTTGTGCGGAAAATTTTACCGTACCAATGCAGCAATGAATAATGCCGGCTTTATCTATTCTAAATGTGACCTGACCTGATTTCGCATTCATCACCGCCGTTTCAACATCGGTGGTAACCGTTCCTAATTTTGGATTCGGCATCATTCCGCGGGGTCCTAAAATGGGTCCCAACTTTCCAATCAATGGCATCGCGTCTGGCGTGGCAATTAACACATCAAAATTAAATTCACCCGCCGTAATGGCTTTCGCTAAATCATCATAACCCACCAAATCGGCGCCCGCTTTTTTGGCTTTGTCTGCCGATGCGCCCTGCGTCATCACGGCCACTCTCCGTTCGCGACCCGTCCCTTTTGGCAACACCGTTGAACCACGAACGGTTTGTTCGCTTTTTTTACAGTCAATGCCTAAATTAACACTCACATCAACGCTCTCAACAAACTTAACCGTTGATAATTTTTTTAATGTCTCAAACGCATCGATCGCCGACATCACGGTGTTAGCAGGCGCTGTTTCATAAATCTTTCGCATTCTCTTTGATAAAGTAGTAGCCATTATTCAAATTCCTCCACTTCAACACCCATATTACGCGCCGTGCCCGCAATAGTGCGCATGGCTGCTTTTAAACTGCCTGCCGTAAGATCGGGCATTTTTGTTTTGGCAATCTCTTCTAATTGCGCGCGACTTAACTTGCCCACTTTTTCACTATTTGGTTTTGAGCTGCCTTTTGTCAAACCTGTCGCTTTTAAAATTAAAGCGGACGCCGGCGGCTGCTTCACCACAAATGAAAAACTTCTATCTTCATAGACAGTAATAATGGTAGGAACTTTTAATGTTTTGTCCAACTTATTGGTTGCATTGTTAAAGGCCGTACAAAATTCCATAATGTTCACGCCCTTCTGTCCCAAGGCAGGACCAATGGGCGGACTTGGATTTGCCGCGCCCGGCGCAATTAATAAATTAATAAATCCTTTTATTTTTTTCACTTTTTTTGTTGCCATATCACACCTCACTTTGGGTACAAACGTTCCGATCAAATCGAAACTCCCCTGTTTAAGACAAATTAACTTTTATTAACTTGTCCAAATTCCAATTCTACCGGTGTAGAACGTCCAAAAATCAAAACTGCTACTCGTAAACGATTTTTTTCATAATTGACTTCTTCAACGACACCATTGAAGTCCGCAAAAGGACCCTCAATCACTCGAACCACTTCACCAATTTCGTAAACAATTTTTGGCTTCGGCTTATCCGCACCCTCTTTCACACGATCAAGAATATCGTGCACATCTTTATCGCTAATCGGTGCAGGTCGCGTACTCGTTCCGCCAATAAAGCCCAATACTTTAGGAACTGACTTCACTAAATGCCACGTATCATCCGTCATAATCATACGAACTAACACATAACCTGGAAAATATTTGCGTTCACTCGTGCGCTTCTGCCCTTGTCTCATTTCAACCACTTGTTCTTTTGGCACCATGATTTCGCCAAAAAATTCTTCCTTATGCTGTTCTTTGATGCGCTGAGCCAACGCCTTCATCACATAAGGTTCAAAATTTGAATAAGCCTGCACTGCATACCAATGCATCAATGGCTTCTTTTCTTGCTTATCTTGTTCCTGATCTTTCGATCCCGAATCTACCATGCCCGAATCTACCATGTAAGATACCCTCAATTAACCCATCAACCAATTAACTGCCAACATCAAAACAGAGTCAGCAATCCACAATATCAATGCAAAAATCACCACCAACGCGAGCACAATTAATGTCGTTTGCACAGTTTCATGCCGCGTTGGCCAAACCACTTTGCGCATTTCATTGCGCGCTTCTTTAAAAAACTGCCAGCCCTGACGACCTTTTGCTGTCTGCGCTGCAATCAACAACACAATACAAGCCAAAACAACCCAAGCAACAAGACGTAATGAAAATGGCACTTGCACATAATAGTAGTTAGCCGCTAAGCCGCCAATCAATAATATAACGACCGACCCCCAGCCCAAAAAATCCGAAGAATTTGTGACGTCCTGCTGCTTTAACTTGTTCATACTGCCTTCTCTTTGTCCTGGCAGGCCAGGAGGGAATCGAACCCCCAACCTGCGGTTTTGGAGACCGCCGCTCTGCCAATTGAGCTACTGGCCTAATCCTTTGCGCTGGAGCCCACAACCGGAATTGAACCGGTGACCTCTTCCTTACCAAGGAAGTGCTCTACCGCCTGAGCTATGTGGGCATACCAAAATTCATCATCTCCCACAGCATCTGGCAAATAACCCATCCACGCTCTGGAGCGGGTGATGGGAATCGAACCCACGCTATCAGCTTGGAAGGCTGAAGTTCTACCATTGAACTACACCCGCGTTACCATTCCCCGCCCCGCCAACCTTGGTGGAGGGGGTAGGATTCGAACCTACGAAGGCGTAAGCCGTCAGATTTACAGTCTGATCCCTTTGGCCGCTCGGGAACCCCTCCAATAAAAAAATCGGCACAGCATTCTGCGGTAATGGCGAATAGATGTCAATGTCAAATAACAGATTCTACAAAAGTTTTTAATGAAAAACTCCATCTTGGCCTAAATTTTTGCATCCGGATTCAAAATGATCATGGCAGAAGTTGAATATTCGGGCACAAGCTCCACACTCTCACTCAGTTTCACGCCAATTCGACTCACATCCAATAATTTTACGACTTTTGCCTGATCGGCCAAATTGGGACAAGCCGGATAGCCAAACGAAAATCGTTCGCCACGGTATTTAGATTGATTAGATTGAAAAAATTCTTCAATCGATCCGGGCTCTTCTGACACAAAACCTAGCTCAACACGAATATGTCGATGTATGAACTCCGCCATCGATTCGGCCACTGCTGCTGCCAAGCCCTGCCAATAAAAATAGTCTTGATACTGATCTCGCGCCAACAACTCATTCGCGTAATCGATCACGCGCTGCCCCGCCGTCACCAATTGAAACGCCACCACATCAGACGTGGTTTGAAAATATCGAGCTAACGAAGGTTTATCGCTTCGAACTGGAAACTCAAAACGACAAATTTCTATTTTCGCATCCGAATAAACGATTAATTCATCGCCCACAGACTGACAGAGAAAATAACCATACACCGCTTTTGCATCGATCAAATGTTTTTGTCGCTCTTCTAAAATCAAACGGCGTAATATCGCTTCAGCTTCAGCCGTCGCACTCCCTTTAAATTTCCACAGCACATGAAATAAAAATTTTCGATTGATATACGACACAAGCGTTTCCAAAGAAACTTTTTCGATTGAACGAGTGCCAAAGAAAGGGGGATGTAAAACCATGCCGATCTCCGAATAAATGACAAATTAATTCAACCCCAAATTCTCGCCAATCTGCAACACAACATCCGATTGATTAAGCGCATAAAAATGCAACTGTGTGATGCCTGCAGCCATAAATTTCTCACACATTTCTGTCACCACCTCAAGTCCATAGTCACGAATCGCTTGTTCATCATCACCAAAATCATGCACGCGCTTTCGCAACCATAACGGCAATTCTGCACCGCACATTCCAGCAAAATCGGTGAGGCGCTTCCAATTATAAATCGGCATAATCCCCGGCACAATGGGCACATCAATCCCCAAGCGATCACAATCTTCTAAAAAATAAAAAAATGCGTCTGTGTTATAAAAAAACTGTGTGATCGCGCAATTGGCGCCCGCATCTATTTTACGTTTTAGATTTTCTACATCTGCTTGTGATGTTTTTGCTTCTGGATGAAATTCTGGATATGCCGCCACTTTTATATCAAAATAATCGCCCGTTTCTTGACGCACAAATTTAACTAATTCATTGGCATGTGCAAAGTCACCTCTATTTTTCACATCCGACGGCAAATCGCCGCGCAACGCCATCAAATTTTTAATTTTCAAATCAGTATATGTCGTCAATAATTTTTTAACGCTCTCTCGCGTCGCATTAATGCATGTCAGATGCGGCATGATAGGCACGTTACAATGTTGCGCTAATTGCGCAATCGTTTTAACCGTTCCCGCCTGATCCGTGCCGAATGCGCCGCATGTCACTGAATAAAAAACAGGATGAAGCAACGAAAGTTTTTTTGCAACGTCCAAAAATTTCCCCATATCCTTCGGCGGAAAAAACTCAATGCTCACTTTAACTTTTGATGTGTTCATGGTACAACCCTTTGCATCTGTCCTATTTATAAAATAAAGAACCGTAGGTCATCGCATCGTTTAGATACAATGGCGCAATTGTGTCGTAAATGTGGCGCAATTATGGCGCAATTATTTCCCATACAGATCCCTTTGTTCCTCCCCTCAATGAAATCAGACCAAAATCTTTAAGTCTAGCTAATTCGCGTTGCACTGTGCGTTTGGCTGCTTTATCTGTTAAAGCTTGAATTATTTCTGGCAATGTCGCTTGACGCTTTTCCTTAATAATAGATAAAATTTCTTTTTGTCTATCAGTTAATTTAATTCTTTCTTCTGTTTGCTTATCATATATTATTGGCGCGCCTATCGATTGTTTTGACTTTAAAATTACACATACCCCACCGGTTCTTTCAACAAATTCCGGCTCTGGATGGCCGGCTTCCGTGCATAGGGTTATAATTTTTTGAATTCCCCTTCCCCATGACTCAAAAAGTTTGCGATAATAAAGTACTTTTGTGATCAGTCGGTTTCTGGGTATGGATTCGTGCAGGGTTTTAATATTCTCGAAAGTCACCCCATCGGGCGGTAAACCCGGCGACCAAATTTCAAGTCGATTTTCATAAATCGCAAAACTGAGCGTCGCGCCATTATCATTAACTCCAATGAAAATTATCCCGCCGTGATTATTCAAAAATGCACACAGTGTTTCACCCGCACTTTTCAGCTGCGCAGTGGATTTTTTAAATTCTAAAATATCTGACTCACCTTGTTGTGCGAGGGTTTCAATTTCTGTTAGCTTCATCATGCGTCTGCCTATAATCTACGCTCAAAAATTTCTCCATATCTTTTGGCGGAAAAAACTCAATACTCACTTTAACTTTTGATGCGTTCATGGTACAACCTTGATCATTATATTTTATAAAAAGGAGCAAGCGTAATTCTTCTGGATCCCGCGGTCAAGCCGCGGGATGACGAATCACACTCTATCATGCCCAATATACTGACACAATTGAAACAAAAAGTACTACTTTGTGACGGCGCCCACGGTACCTTATTACAACAGCGCAAGCTCGACATCGAAACCGATTTTTTAGGCTTGGAAAATTGCTACGAAATTTTGAACCAAACTCGACCTGACATTATCACTGAGCTTCATCGCGATTATTTGATTGCCGGTGCAGATTGCATCGAAACCGACACCTTTAGCGCGAACAAAATCGTCTTAGCCGACTTCAATATTATCGACAAAGTCTATGAACTCAACCTGACCGCAGCAACGCTGACTCGCAAAATCGCCGACGAATTTTCGACCGACAAAAACCCACGATTTGTCATCGGCTCCATGGGACCCGGCACAAAATTGCCCAGCCTAGGCCAGATCACTTACGATGAACTCGTCGATTCTTATACCGAGCAAGCGCGCGGACTGTTAGACGGAAAAGTCGATTTACTATTATTAGAAACCCATCAAGATTTGTTAACACTCAAAGCCGCCGTTTGGGGTTGCCATATCGCTAAACAAGAACGCCAATCAAACACGCCCATTTTTGCACAAGTCACATTGGAATCCACCGGCACAACACTCGTCGGATCGGACATGCGTTGCATCATCACCTCACTTTCAGCCCTACCGATTGACGGCATCGGTTTAAATTGTGGTTTAGGCCCTGCTGAAATGAGCGAGCATGTTAAAAATTTAAGTGAACATTGGTCCGGGTTTATTTCCGTAATGCCAAACGCTGGCTTGCCGATTTTAGTCAATGGTCAAACGACTTATCCTTTGCAACCCGAAGAATTCACACGATGGCAACAACGATTTGTGAATGAATCGGGCGTCAATTTAATTGGCGGCTGTTGCGGTACAACACCAAAACATATTGCCGCATTACGCATGATGTTAGATCAACGCAAAACACAACAACCCGTTGCGCGTCACATCATACATGAGCCGGCGGTCAGCTCTTTATTTAGTTCCATACCACTACGACAAGAAAACGCAGTCTTCGTCATTGGCGAAAGAGCCAACGCTAACGGCTCAAAAGAATTCCGCAAACTGTTATGTGCAGAAGATTTTGATAGCATGGCCGCTGTTGCAAAGGAGCAAGTCAAAGAAGGCGCATGTGCACTCGATATTTGCACCGCTTATGTGGGGCGCAACGAGTCAGCAGACATGATAAAGTTTATTGCGTTGCTACGCGGTCAAGTGACATTACCACTTGTCATTGACTCAACAAACATCGAGGTGATTGCGGCCAGTTTAAAATTACTCGGCGGCAAAAGCATTATCAATTCCATTAATTTTGAAGACGGCGGAAAAAAAGCATTAGCCATTGTCCACTTAGCCAAACAGTTCGGTGCAGCCGTCATTGGGCTCACCATCGATGAAAACGGCATGGCAAAAACACGGGAGGATAAAATAAAAATTGCAAAACGATTATATGATTTTGCGGTCACCCAACATAAATTACCCGCATCCGATTTATTGATTGATCCGCTTACCTTCACCATTTGCACCGGCACCGATGACGACCGCGCACATGCCATCACCACATTGGACGCCATCAAACAGCTCTCACAATTATTACCGGATTGTCAGCTATTACTGGGATTATCGAATGTTTCGTTTGGCTTAAACCCCGTTGCCCGCCGCGTCTTAAACTCCGTCGTTTTACATCACGCACAACAAAATGGATTAAACGCCGCCATCATGCATGCCAGCAAAATCATGCCATTACATAAAATTCCCAACGATCAATTACACGCCGCAGAAAATTTAATTTTTAATCGATGGGAAAATGATGCGGATCCTCTGTTACATTTTATTAATTTATTTAAAAACCAAACCGACGCCGAGACACAAAAAACCGCATCCACAAAAATCGAGGATATATTAAAACAACATATCATTGACGGGAACAAACAAAATTTAAAAAAAGATTTAGACATTGCCTTAAAACAATATTCACCCGCTGACATCATCAATCAAATCTTATTGAATGGCATGAAAACCGTCGGCGAATATTTTGGCAGCGGACAAATGCAATTACCGTTTGTATTGCAGTCCGCCGAAACCATGAAAGCCGCGGTTAGCTATCTTGAGCCGCTCATGACCACACACACCGCTCAATCAAAAGGCACGATGGTGCTGGCAACCGTTAAAAGTGACGTACACGACATCGGCAAAAATCTCGTCGACATCATTCTATCAAACAACGGTTATACCGTTATCAATCTCGGCATTAAACAAACTGTGCAGCAGATTATTGATGCTGCAAAAAAACATAACGCCGATGTTATTGGCATGTCAGGTTTGCTGGTAAACTCAACGATCATCATGAAAGAAAATTTAGAAGAAATGCAACGTCAACAAATTTACATTCCCGTGATCTTAGGCGGCGCTGCACTCACGCGCAAATATGTCGAAGAAGATTGCCAAAACGTTTTGGGTAGTAAAAACAAAGTATATTATGCCAAAGACGCGTTTGCCGGATTACAGCTGATGGATGAGATTTTATAATAATATCCTCAGCTCAGAGGGTGAGTGCGAACCGACATGCCAGTGGCATGTCGCAGTCGCGCGAACGACTGGCCATGGATGGCCAGGCTGGACAATCCCAGGGATGGCGGGGTGATAGATGAATGTTTCGCGTCCTCTGAGCTGAGACCGACTTAACCTCTATCGTCATTCCGGAATTGTTGCGCCGTTGCGCAACAATGTCCGGAATCCAGGAGAATCGAAGTGCGGAACTAAAGCGTTCCCTGGATCCCGGATAAATCTGCTACGCAGATTTTCCGGGATGACGGCTCTTTTTTTTTTCAAAAACAAAATATTTTGTGATAGAATTGCCTAAAATTGTGATAACAATAAAGTGGATTTATGACCGAAACAATGATTCTCAAATTTACTCTTATTCCGCATTGGCGCACAAAGTGGCTAACTTACAATGCGGCGGATTGGTATGTGCGCATGAGAAAACGCTATGGCACGGCCAGTGATTGTTTATTTCTTCGATATATGGACGATGTGTTGATCTTGTTAAAAACCAAACGCCAATATCAACGGGCGAAAAAACAAGTGTTTGAGATTTTACGTAAGCTACGCCTAAAAGTTTCGCCCCATAAAACATGGATGGGGAAATTAGAAAAGGGATTTCATTATACTGCCCTCAGCTCAGAGGTAAGCAGGTATTCATCGTTAGAATGGCATGTATCAGAAAAAGTGATAAGTCACTTAGAATCAGATGAACGTTTTGCGTCCTCTGAGCTGAGACCAGCCTGTTCGCATGAGCCAGAAAAGCGAGGCAAAAAGATAAGTGCCGTACATCCGGCCGATATAAAACGCTATCTTGTCAGATGGGCAAGCTGGTGGAACCGTATCGTGGGTAAAGACAGATTTTATTTGATTGGGCGTTGGATCGATTATACAGCAAAGGCGGGAGGGGGATTTGAGTTAATAAGCACTAGCTTTTTAGTTCAACATAACCACTCTTTGCTCTCCTGTGTGCGTCGATCTACCGTGTCTTTTAATCCATGCACTGCAGAAACGATGAGTACCGTTGCTGCAGTGTGAACTTATGGTGCTAACATGAAAACTCAACACTGGGCGCTTGACCTCACTTGCGGATATAACCCCGATCCGTCTCCTTTCTTTTATTCTCTCCTCTCCCGCCCCGGGCCGCCGTTCGGTTTGCACAATGATTATTTATTAAAAAGAGGAAATGGAGACGAACCATTTTGGTTTATAACAAAATTTCCTAATGCTGCGGAGACTCCTGATGCCGCCTTTTCGTGGGTCGCCCAGGATGGTAAACGTGTCCCGGTAGAACGGCATCCAAGTTATAAAGACTATTTCCTCTGCCCAAAAGAGGTGCAGTACAAAAAAGACGATGGATACTGGTATGCCGACCTGCGCCTCGATGAAACACCCCTCATGC
>JBBTCW010000022.1:0-10484 GCA_038043025.1 Pseudomonadota bacterium
TTCATTGGTAGAATGGCATTTACCAGAAGTCATGATGAATTATTTAGAATCAGATAGACGCGTTGCGTCCTCTGAGGTGAGACCAGCTTGTTCGCATGAGTCATAACAGTGAAGCATCCTCTCCGCTTCGACCGACTAATCCTGACAAAGTTTATCCGAAACTCGCGTTAACAACGGACGCAAACCCTTCTTTAAAATCTTTTTAACGGTCGGCTGCCGTGCAAAGGCAATTGACGGATACACAAACGCATAAGGCAAATGATATTTTTGCGACAGTCGCTTCGCCATTTTTTGACTCATAATTTTATTTGTATATTTCCGCCCAGAAGTATTCGCCAAATGATAAAGCTCTTTTCTTTTTTCGACCCCCAATTCATCCGTCGTAAACAATGGCTCATTCACCCAATGCGATGCATTATTTAAATAATCGGGGCTTTTAAATCTAAACCTATTATTTGCCTTTACCCATTCATAAAGCTCTGTCCCCGGAAAAGGAATCAAATGATAAAAAGCAATATCCACAACCGGATATTTTTGAGAAAGCGCAATCGATGCGCGCACATCGTCTTCCGTTTCCCCCGGCGCACCCATTACAAAGAAAAGCTGTACGTCAAAATCCAAACGGCAAGCCAATTGAATGGCTTGCTCGATCGTAGCAAGATCTTCACCTTTTTTTAATGTTTTTAATGTTTGATCAACGCCGGCCTCCACGCCAAAGGCAAGCACATTAACGCCCATTTCTCGCATCAGCGTTAATAATTCTAAATTCACTCGGTCAGCACGCACGCCATTACCCAGGCCGATATTTAGCTTTTTGAGTAGCCCTCGTTTCTTAATTCCATCGCAAATTCGCTGCACACGCGCCATATCCAACGTAAAATTATCATCTTCGATTTGAATTTCATGTGGTATGTTACGATCCACCCAATACGCCAGCTCATTAACTACTGCATCGGAACTTTTCGCGCGCCATTTCTTGCCAATCGTTGTGCCAATTGGACAATAAATACAGCTGTAAGGACATCCTCGCGATGTAATCACAGGAATAGCAGAATACTGAGTCAGATCGAATTTTGAAAATTTAGGAAACGGATGCTTATCTAAATCCTGAATTAAACCACGCGGCATCGTATGAAGAATTTCGCCGCCCTCCCTATAAATAATGCCATCAATTTCTTTTAATGGCTTATTTTGACAAAGCTCTATCAGAATATCTTCGCCCTCCAAGGGAACAACAATGTCAACCGCCGAACATTCTTTAAGAATCGCTTCACGAAATGTTGATGCATGCGGGCCACCGACCACGATAGGAATATACGGAAATCGCTTTTTCACGTCATTTAAAAACTTATAATTATCTAAATATCGAAACGTCAACATACTAAAACCCAACATCGCTGGCCGTAACAATTCAACTCGTTGATAAAAATCTTCTTGCGATTCATTGAGTTGCATATCATAAATATCGTGATCGATCTCATGTGCAATCAATACTTCTGAGAGAATACCCAGCGCAGCAGGCAAATTAACATAGAAATCATAATAGGAATTTTTATACGGCAACTTAACCAATAATACGCGGCAAGCAATTGACATAATAGTATCCTTCGAAAAATAATTCAAAAATATACAACACATGAGTTCGAAATAAAAGCTTTATGTACCCCTCGCTATGTATGTGATATCAGCGAGCTTTTTAATCCTAAACACATGATGCGCCAATTTTCGAAACGAGCGCCCAACCGCGAATAATGACAAGGGATTTTGGCATAATCACTCCTTGAAAAAAATTGTAAGCATTGTAGCACATTTCAGCTCAGAGCTAAGAGCCACCATAAAATCCGCACCACAGCTGCCCACGCTCAGCTCAGAGCAGTTGACAAACATAAAAACCACCAAATTTTGCAGCAGCTCAGAGCTGGCACTTTAGATTTCTGGCACTTGATTGCAAAACAGGATGCGCTATACTCAAGAAATCCGTAACTATTCACCGCAAAAACAAAAACACGGGTAACGTTCAGATTTTGGATGATTTTTGGTGAAAAATCGATGAACGAGGCGGAATGACTCGATGAGTAATCATGAGCATTTTGAAGAGATTTTTCACCAAAAAGCGCCAAAATATGGACGTTCCTTGTTTGCGCTGAATAGTTACAGAAATTCTTAATCAGAGACGAGATACTTCACCATGCATAAAAAACTTTCGATCATCGTATTTTCAATTTTATTGAGTGGCTGCTCTTATTTTCACATTTACCAGCCCGATATTCAGCAAGGCAATATACTCGAGCAAAAACAAGTCGCACAAATCAAACCCGGCATGAGCGAATATGCCGTACAGCGTATTTTAGGTCAGCCGGTCTTAACCGACGTATTTACAAAAAATCAAATCATTTATGTTTATACCATGAAACCCAATCACGAAAAAATGACGCAGAAAAAATTAGTGCTGACTTTCAGTAACGGTAAGTTGATTAAAATAGAAAAAAACGAAATCTAATCGCTTTTGATTAATAATGTTGATATGTCGATATGCTCGACCAACCATCTGAATCGCAATAATAGAATGATTGTGCCAAACGCCACGCCCGTTAAAAGACCCAACCACAATCCCACACCACCTACATGTAATACAAAAGCAAATATATAAGCCGCTGGCAACGCAATCAGCCAAAATGCGACAAAGCTAATATACATTGGAAATTGTGTATCTTTTAGCCCGCGCAAGGCTCCAACCACAATAAAACGAAAATTATCAAACAACTGTGAAATGCCTGCTATGCTCAAAAACACTATTGAATAATGCATCAATTGCATATGATAAGGATTGCCAGGATCAATATCGATGCCAATTAATTTTTGTGGCTCAATAAGATACATCAGCGTAAAACTCGAAATCAACGCAAACCCAATCCACATATTCACATAGGCAGACAACTTAATCGTTGATTTATCTCCACGCCCCACCGCTTGTCCAACGCGCACCGTTGCTGTCTGTGCAATCGAAAAAACGATCATCATTCCCAATATCCAAAATTGCCGTGCAATTTGGTACGCGGCCAATTGGTTACTACCAAAATGCCCCATTAAAAACGTGATCACCGACATCAATGCAACTTCAATGACACCCATCACACCAATCGGCCAACCAATACGAAATAATTCCTTAAAGAATTTTGTATTAATACGCCACCACTGCGAAAAAATATGATAGCTCCGTGAATATTTCGATAACCCAATGAATAAACCAATAAAGATGGCCGCAACAGCAAACACCACCGCAAAACCATAACCAATGCCCGCAATACCATAAACGGGCAACCCAAATTTACCAAACACAAATGCATACGTACTTAAGATTTCAAAGGGGACCTGCAGCAAGCTAATACATAAAACCAATCTCGTTCTCGATATGCCGATTAAAAACTGCTCCATAATGACTAAAAAGCTCAACGGTAAAAGACACCAAGACAATGCATCTAAATATTGTATCGCCAATACTGTCACGTGATGATTTTGATCCGCGAATGATAAAAACCATGGCGAAACATGCATAAATATGATCGCTGGCACACTCAAAAAAATCGCCATCAAAAAGCCTTGCGCCACTGACAATCGCACGGCTTCAACATCGTTCGCACCATAACTCTGTGCCACTAAAATACCCACCGCCGCGAACATACCAAATAAAAATACGAGCAACACAATATAGATCGCAAAACCTAACGCACCAGCAGCTAAATAATCTCGCCCCAAATGCGCGACCATCAAGGTTGCAACAAAACCACTGGATGCTTGCACCAAATTCGAGACGATCAAAGGCACTGATAAACTCAATGATTGACGAATTTCAGAAAAGACAGGAGACTTTAAAAATTGTTGACTCACATTACACCTCTAAAAAATAAATAAAAAAACAGATCGCACGGTTCAATTCAAGAGTCGAACCGGCTTGCTTTCCTAATGAGGAGTAATGTTTTCATGATAGCACCAAAAGTTCTTATTCAAACGCATCGCCAGTATAATACGCTTAAATATTGAACGCAATAAATAACCAACTATTATTGCGAAAATAATTGCAATCTGTACCATATAGCTATGAAAAAGCAAAAAACAGACATAAAACCTACCATAGCGCTCAATAAAAAAGTTAAACATGACTATTTTATCGATCAGCGCTTTGAAGCGGGCATTGCCCTGGAAGGATGGGAAGTTAAAAGCTTGCGCGCTGGCCGTGCACAACTGACGGGCGCTTATGTGCTCGTTAAAAATAATGAAATTTGGCTAATCGGCACCACCATCACCCCACTACCCACCGCCTCAACGCATATCCATCCAGACCCGATACGCACACGCAAGTTGCTACTCAACAAAGTCGAAATCAAAAAATTGATCGGCAACATCGAACGCAAAGGTTATACGCTAGTCCCGCTCGCCTTGTATTGGAAACGCAATAAGGTGAAATGCGAAATCGCTCTTGTCCACGGTAAAAAGCTCTATGATAAACGTGAAACCATCAAAAAACGTGATTTTGATCGCCAAAAATCTCAAATTCTCAAGCAAAATAATCGTTAAGCCCCTTCACGGTAAAATAACACAACCCTCAAAAACCTTGCTGTGACTGCATTTCACCAGCTCAGAGCTGCGCACTCATCAACGCGCAGCTCTGAGCTGCTCTAACGCAAGCCCAGCATGGATTAGAGCAGCTCAGAGCTGCAAGGCATTATGCATAGTAAGTTCAGTAAAAATACACTATAATTGAAGCACCTCAGTTTGGGGGCGCCTGGCTTCGACGTGGATTGCGAAGTTCAAGGAGCATGTCGAGGATGTAGCTCACCTCGTAAATCACGCTGCAACTAAGTAGTCGCAAACGACTCAATGCTTGCTAGCGTCGCTGCATAAGCGTAACTAGTAGGTTACCCGTGTTCCGCACTAAAACCGGAGCACCCATTGCCCGAGTGTGTTCATGCATTCGGAACCAGTGGTCATACTCATGAAATCGCATACTGGTGTGTTTCAGGCCATTATGTTAAAAAACTCTGAGACTCGTCAGTTGTCTTTCCTGCCCATCGGGTAGCAACTGATTAATACAAAGATGTGGCTACACATGTAGAACCAAGAGCAGAGAATTTGCGGACGCGGGTTCGATTCCCGCCGCCTCCACCAGATTATAAAAAGCCCCGCTGCAAGCGGGGTTTTTTATAATCTGAAGTAGCTTGTTGCTTGTTGAGACTTGAGACTTGACCCCATTATTTTTCAATTCATGCTCCCAAACCTGCACGAAGAGGGATATCCTGTAGCAACGGCATCAATCAACGTGTTTTTTTATCCATGCTACATACTTATCCATCCAGCCTTGCAGGAACTTTTTACTATCTGCGCCAATATTGCTTTCTTTATCAAAGAACCCTTCTTTGATATGGATAAAAGCTTCCGGCGCACCCAGTGTTGGCACATCAAGATAAGCTAGCACATTGCGTAAATGTTGTTGTGCAAGAGCAGTACCAATGGCACCAATAGATGCACCTAATATACCAGCGGGTTTGTTCGTCCAAGCGCTATTACCATAAGGACGAGAAGCGTGATCAATTGCATTTTTGATAACACCTGGAATAGAACGATTATATTCAGGTGAGACAAACAAGAAACCTTGTGATGCATTGAGTTCTGCTTTTAATCTTTTGACTGATTCTGCTGGATTCGAATCATCATCCTGATTATAGAGTGGCAAATCAGCAATCATGGCTTGTTTGAATAAAAATTCAGCCGGTGCTAATTTAATCATGACATTCGCAAGTTTTTGGTTGAATGAGTCTTTACGAAGACTACCCACGATCACAGCAATTTGATATTCCTTCACGGCGCCCCCTACTTGTTTATAAATCATAAGAAATACTGTTTATTGGAAATTTATATTATACGCAAGCCCAACAACAATATATAGATATAGTTCATCCAGAACTCGCGTTAATGACTCCCTATCGATAACACGGCTTGCTCACTTGTTTCACTGCTGTATGTAAATCTCGCACCTCTGTTTCTGGTAATTGGCGAATGGCTTCCCATAATTTTCTTGTCAAAATATAAATTGCCATACGCTGATCCTGTGTCGTCTCCGCCGGCTCCTTGCCCAAAACATCATTGAACAACGAAATGCTTGACATAATCGCAATAACACCGCCCGGATACTTGAGCGCACCACTCACACTATCCAATATTTCTTTTCCATAAGCAGAAACAGTTACGGCTGTCGCAAGATGACGCACAGATTTAACTTTATCTTGTGGTGCTTTTAATTGAAATCGAGTTTGATCGTCCCTTCCTCGTGATAACTTACCCATGGTATAGCTCGACAAAAGCGACACCGTACTCATACAAGCAACCGCAACGGCATCTGCTACAGCTTCTACCCACCATCTATCTTCTGGCGCTCCCGAATTAACCAATCCATCACGTACCAACGCACGAACCGGCGGAATTAATAATGGCGCCACACCAAGTATGCCAATCGCCGTGCTCACGCCACTTCTCATTTTTTCCAACCATGAAGCCTTTCTGTCGATCACCGCAGGTTTTTGCAGATCTTTCAAATCACCCTCTTCAAGATAATCATACAACAACCCATTAAGAATTCTCAACATATTGCCTTCCCGCAAAAAACAAGATTCATATATGTCCTGAACTTCAGAGTCTTTCGCTAATAAAATCTTTTCTTGCATCCTCGCCAAACGCCATAACAAATCAATTCTCTGCGAACAGTCTCTCGCACTTGGCATGGACATGGCGCGTTTAAAAGCAGAAGCCGAAAAGTAAATAATCGGCACGCGAAGCAAATAAGCAGGAATCATGATCGCCACTGCAATACCATCATCACCCGCAATTAATGCTGCCCGATGTGTCAATCCCGCAAACGCAAAACCAGTTACCAATGCAGCGATTAATGCTTTTGTATCGCATCGTTCGTTAAAAAACAAATCCACGCCGCGCCTTGAATAACGCGACGCTAAAATCCAATCAGCAACCGAGGCAATGCCGGCAAAAGAATATTTAAGTATGTCCGTCAACACAGGAACATCAGCGCTTGCCCATTTGCCAAAATCTGCGCCCACGCTCCAGGCCGTATATCCATTTGCCAATGCCAATAAATACATTGAATAATACACGCCACCGTGCAAATAAGCGCGCCGATCCTGTGGAACTGGCTCAACAATCCAATTTCGCTGTTCTAACAACGTCAACACAGAAGAATAGGAAGAAGAGCGACGAGAGGGGACAATCAATACTTGCTTCTCTTCATCCCGTTTCATTTCCTCCCGTCCAAGCTCACTCCACTTTGCCATAATTCACCTCTGTTTGTTTAATCTAAACTACAAAAATAATAGAAACATCATGCCAAATAACACGTCGTCCTAACATTTTACTTATCTTTTCCGCGAATTTGAGTGACTGATAAAGACTGGATTAAAGCATTTTGTCATTATCGCATTGATTCTTAACATTCTTTTATTTTCTCTTTTTATCGGCCTTGGGATGAACTTGAGGCGGAATCTTATCAATTTTTTTTCACATTGGCTAGATTGATTGGCTAGATTGATTGGCTAGATTGATTGGCTAGATTGATTGGCTAGTCTATTCCACACAGTCTATTCCACACAATCGCTACTGCGAGCACAAATAAAGCGATAGCAACTGCGCAACATTGATGTATGCCGCAAATGCTGTATAATTCACTGCACTTCTTACTCTTGTGGGACAAAAAATATGACTAATAAAAGTTCTAAAAAGCAAAATCTAACCAACATGCTAGACAATCTTGACGCCATTGTTGAACAAATGGAATCCGAGCAACTCGACTTAGAAAAATCTTTAACGTTATTTGAAAAAGGCATCTCAATTATTAAAGATTGTCAAACGTTATTAACGCAAGCGGAACAAAAAGTAAAACTGCTCACGAACAACAAGCTAACCGACTTCAAAACGGAAGAATAATTTGTGCACTTTAATGATAGACTAAAACAATATCAACATCGCATTCAGTCCGTTCTAAAAGCACAATTACCCCTCGCAAAAAACAACTTATTGCATGAAGCGATACGTTATTCGGTATTAAACGGCGGCAAACGACTGCGCCCTATCTTAGTTTATCTAACGGGTGAAACATTTAATGCCTCATTAGAGGCTCTCGACACACCTGCGTTTGCGATTGAACTCATTCATTGTTACTCGTTAATTCATGATGATTTACCCGCAATGGATAATGATGATATGCGTCGCGGCAAACCCACCTGCCATAAAAAATTTAATGACGCCATTGCTGTTTTAGCGGGTGACGCGCTTCAAGCGCTTGCATTTCAAAAATTATCACAAGCCAATCCTTTATTTAACACGTCTCAACAATGTAAAATGCAATTAACGCTTGCACGAGCAAACTTAGAAATGGTAGAAGGTCAAACGATTGATATCACAACGAACACTGACATAACCCCCGATCAGTTACTCGGCATGTATCAGAAAAAAACGGGCGCACTCTTTGAAGCCAGCATTGCATTGGGTGCGATTGCGGCAAACTGTCAAGACGAAACTATTTTCAATCAATTAATCGATTTTGCAAAATGCCTTGGCGTTGCCTTTCAAATTCAAGATGATGTGTTTGATCATGCGTCTGAAACCATCTCCACTTACACGCAGCTCGTTGGTTTAAAAACTGCTCAAGAAAAAATCAATGAGCTCTTTGAACAAGCAACGCAATTTTTAACCAATATACGGCTGTCCGTCTCGCCGCTTGCCGAATTAACACGGTATATCAGCGCACGAAAACATTAAAATTTGGCTCTATATATGCTAACCTACTTTCATCAGATAAGGGTCTGTGACAGACCCTAATGACACCAAGAGGAAGATGATATGAAAAAGACGCTAGGATTTATCTCTATCGCATTATGCAGTTTATCAATAACGGGTTATGCTGCGGCCACTCAAACAACGACCGTGCAACCTGCCGCAACAACCGCTCAAACAATCGCTGCACAGCCATCAACAACCACGCCAACAACAAGCAATTCCAGTGGGCTGAATTTAGGTTTCGTTGTCACAGGTAGCTCAGCACAATTAAAATCATTGACAGGAAAATCCGGTTATTACACCATCACACTATCTGGTGTATCGCCTTACATCACTTATTTTTCAGAAAGACCCAACCGCAAAGAAGGCGTTGCCGCCATGCAAAATTTTATCAGCGCCTGGTCAGTAGGTTCTAATAGCTTTAAAGACAATCCGCCCAACGGCATACTCACCGGCGCCATGATCAATCAAAATACAAATCAAAGCAATACCTATCAAATATTGATACTCGAATCGCCGCAATACAACGCACAAACTTCAACGCTTACATTTACGGCTCGGCCGCTCGGAATAAACGCATTGCCTTACAGCGCGCTGCAATACACGTCGGCGATTTTATATATAAATTGATGTTTTATCTCATCCTCTGAGCTGAGGATTGTGTCATCCCGCGGCTTGACCGCGGGATCCAGAAATTTATATTAAAGATTATAATAACGGAGTACCGTTATTATAATCACTGGATACCGGCTTTCGCCGGTATGACGAAAGTCTGGATGCCGCGGTTAAACTGCGGCATGACAAAGAAGCGAAGCAGAATGCGGGAATATTACGACCCCATGAATTACGACCCTATCTGTTTCTCTCGAATCTCATCCAGCTCTTTACAATCAATACAGAGCCGCGCGGTAGGCCGAGCTTCTAATCGCCGTAATCCAATTTCCTCACCACACGCTTCACAATAACCATATTCACCCTCGTCAATAGCATGTAAGGAGCTTTCGATTTTTTTAATCAATTTACGATCACGATCGCGCGCACGCAATTCTAAATTAACTTCTTCTTCCTGTGTTGCACGATCATTAAGATCCGCCAATACCACAGAACCCACGCGCATTTGATCGACTGTGCGATTTGCCTCTGTCATTAAACGATTACGCCACACCAGCAAAATCTTTCGAAAATGATCGCTCATCATTGGACTCATATAATCTTCCGACGCCTTCGTTTGATACGGCGCGATTCCTTCCGGCTCAAATTTAATTGCTTGTGCTTTCATCGGTTGTTTAACTTTTTTAGTTTGTTGAATTGGTCGAGGCATCTCCACTTTCTTTTTAGAAGCGGCTATTTTTTTGCTGGCCGGTCCTACCATCTTTTTTATTTTTGTCTTTGATTTTACCGGTTTCGTCTTCTTCTTGGATGCACGCGAATTAGCAACACGATTTTTCTTGGCGTGTTTTGTTGTGGTCTTTTTCGTTCGTTTTGATTTAACAGGCATCAAAAAATCTCCTCCATAAAACAGGGCATAACAAAAAATATGAGGATCATCTTAGCATGATTTTTGTTTTTACCAAACAATTCATTATAACCCAAATCCCGATATAGAAAAAGCTAAAACAAATGAAGCCTTGTCTGTATAATGG
>JBBTCW010000023.1:0-13086 GCA_038043025.1 Pseudomonadota bacterium
CAATGCTCCCCTCTGGTCGCCGTCCGCGCGGGTTTCCCGCGCAGGCGAAATCAATCCAGGAAACAATCTCGGCCGCTTGCGGCCGAGTTGTTGAACCTGCATCCTTCAAAAAGTCCTCAAAATAGTGTCAACTATTCTTCCGATTTTTTTCAGGGGCTGTAGAAATCCGAATTTTTTTACAAAATCAAAAAATTACAGTCTTTGATTTTTATGGATTCCCGGTTTCGCGGGAATCCATATTGCCCATCGCGTTGACTCACGGGAATAGGTTACCCGAAATCAGAGAAAAACGGCCAAAATGGTCCCGACTTTGACACTTGTTTTTGGGATATGTCCGCAAAGCCAAGCCTGGCGCGGGGCTGTTGAGATTTTTCCAAAAAACCTAGTTGTCAATCGGGATATTAAAATAAAGATTATCTTTTTTTTGTTTCCGTCAGATACAACACGCGACCATCTTTTTGCATCACGCGGCAATGTTCCAGATAATACAAATTCGCTCGCTTTGAATGCAAAATTGTTTTTAAGTCCGTGGGGGTAAATTGTTCCATGTCAATACCGATTTTCCCAATATCAACGCAAAATAAAACTTCTACACAGGCGAAAATAAATTATCTAAATCTGATTTCGTGAGTTGTAACTTATCCTGATGAGTCTCGCTAAATAATGCATCGATTAAGCCTTTTTTCTTTTTCTGTAACTCAATGATTTTTTCTTCGACCGTTCCAGATGTGATGAGTTTGTACACGAATACCGCCTTATCTTGGCCAATGCGATGCGCACGATCAGTCGCTTGCTGCTCAACCGCAGGATTCCACCAAGGATCGTAATGAATTACCGTATCCGCCGCTGTTAAATTTAAACCCACGCCACCTGCTTTCAAACTAATTAAAAACACAGGAATTTTCCCTGCCTGAAATGTTTTGATAGGTGTCGCACGATCCTTGGTTTGTCCCGTTAATTTTACATATTGAATATGGCTTGCATTAAGTCTCGCTTCAATTAATTCCAACATGGATGTAAACTGAGAGAATAATAAAATACGTTTGTTTTCACTATGCAATTCTTCAAGCATTTCCATTAATGCATCTAACTTCGACGACTCCGTTACTTTCTTTGCGCTCGATAGTTTAACCAGACGCGGATCACAACACACTTGTCGTAGTTTTAATAAAGCATCTAAAATAATAATTTGGCAACGTTCAATGCCATTTTGGTCGATGGCCGATTTGATGCGATTATGCATCGCTAAACGAATCGTTTCGTATAAATCACGTTGTTTATCGCTTAATTCCACGGTTTGAATAATCTCGGTTTTTGGGGGCAATTCTTTAATGACGACTGCTTTACTGCGCCGAAGCATAAAAGGTTTAATGCGCGCATTTAAAGACCGTTGCACAGAGAGGTCTCGTCTTCGTTCTATTGGGAACCTAAACCGCGAAGCAAATTCAGCGGCATTCCCTAACAATCCTGGCATTAAAAAATGAAACTGCGACCACAACTCACCTAAATGATTTTCCATAGGAGTGCCTGTGAGACACAGCCGATGTTTTGCTCTGAGCTGCTGCACTATTTGCGTTACTTTAGCTTGACGATTTTTGATATATTGCGCCTCATCCAAAATAATAAAAGAATAATCACTTGCCAACAAATCATCTTTATCGCGGACAATTAACGGGTAAGTTGTTAAAATTAAATCATAGCGACTCAACTCATTAAAATGTTTTTTGCGTTCATCCCCATGCAAAGTCAATAACGATAATTCTGGTACAAATCGTTCTGTTTCTAATCGCCAATTCACGACCAAGCTAGTGGGTGCAATCACTAAAGCCGGTTTTGTCAAACGCCCCGCTTTTTTCTCAATCAACAAATGAGCCAACAATTGGACTGTTTTACCCAGCCCCATTTCATCCGCTAAAATACCCGAAAAATCATATTCACGCAGAAATTGTAGCCAATTGACTCCCATTTGCTGATAGGGTCGTAAAGTGCCTTGAAAGGTATCGGGAATTATGGCAGGCTCAATGCGTTCAAAATGAGTCAGCTTGTCTGCGATTTGACGTAACCGATCACCTCCAAACCAACGCAACTGTGCTGCAGCAAACGCTTGTTGCATTTCGATGATCAATGTCAATCGTCTTTTTGAAACACGCAGACCTTCTTCAGGATTATAGTCTTTTTCACGATAAAATTCCTTGACGATACTCAGCATTTTCTTCACACGCTCAATCGGTAATTTAGCAAACTGACCGTCGTCTAATCTGACCAACAAACCTTCTTTTCTTTGATCCATCTCTGCTTCAGGATGAGAAAGAATCTCCGTTAATATCGGCAACATATTCACTTTTTTTGCATCAACGATAATTCCTAAATCTAAATTAAACCAATCGTTGCCTTCGCTCTCATCAAGCTCCGTATACCATTCGTCAACATCAATCGTAGGCAAAAACAAAAATCCTTCCTCATAAACGACTGAAAACCCTGCCTGGCGCAATGGGGGTATGGTTATATTGACGAACCGATAGCCCGCTTCTGCGTGTTTTTCATCCGCAATCGCATAAACTCCTGTGTTATCAGGTTTATAGTGCCCAGACGTCAACCCCTGTTTTATAAGAAAATCATCTATTTTTGGCAGCGCCGCAATCGATTCAAATTTTGTTTTTAACTCTTGCTCACGTTTCATATCGCGTCGGATCTCAGTAATATATCCATCTTCAAAGCAACTGAGCGTGTCTTTTTTTTCTGCCGAATGAAATATCCAATCGCCATATTGAATATTCAATTCGACAATACCAATGTTAGTTTTTTGCCAATAACAATTTCCACTTTGTCCTGACATCGTCGACATACGTAAAATACCTTTTGGCGTTAGCGTATCAACAACTTTTTTGGGGAAAGTTTTGGGCGTGGGCAAAGCAATCTGTTTTTTTTCTAAAAACTGGCTCACCACCGGCGCCTCCAGGGGTGAAACGTCTGGCGCTTTCAATAACGCCTGGACAACCGCAGAAGACAATGGGGTATCGATTAAGCCAAGGCGATGATGAACGATATCGAGATACCAAAAAGGCTCAAATAATAATATTTTTACCACTTGCCCATCCACAAAACATTGAATATGCTGAGAACCATTATTTTCTTTTCTCATTTCCCAATTCAAATCTAATTTTTTTCTGTCGCCTAATGACAAAGGTTCTCCTGTCGTATCTTGAAAATAACAACGACCTGTATTGATAATTTTTTGAAGTAGCGAAGATCCCGTATCACGTCCTAATAGATACTCTCCATCCATGGCATGATAATAAAAACCTTCGCTGATAAAGCGTAATTGCGCAATAATGCCAAAATCCACTTCGTTTAGCATGGCACGTTTTTTTTCACTATTGGCTTTAAACGCTCTGGGACGACCAAATCCACCTTTTTTTAGTTTTTTGGCGAGACAAGTTTTTATCTTAACCATTGCCATTGAAGAATCGACATCTAAAACATAAAAAAGACGCTCTTCCGTCTCTTTCTTCAACGTAACATTTTCGTTGGAAACGTTACCCAAGGAATCTAGCCATTGCCGCGTGAGTGGTGTGAGTGGCAGAGCCTCAACCTCTGTCGACGTTTTCTGAGAAAAATTTTTATAAACAGCCAGTAAGGTAGCCGCAACATGTTCGCATCGAAAATTCGCGTGACAAGTACATATATCGTTAAAATCACCATCTTCTATCGAAATAAACACTGAAAAAAACTCGCGACCTCGTTCAAAAACTTCCGACTCGATATGTAACTCTCTATCCTCTACCAATAAATTGATATTGCGTACTCGACCTTCTTCCACACAAGATTGTGCACGAATGATCACGTGTTGTGAAAAATATGAATTGATATGACCGATTTCAAAAAAATCTTTTAAAAGCATCGCTACCTGTGAATCGTTAACCACTATGATTATACCTCTTTTCGCTGTGCTATCAGACGTGAAAATCTACTCAAAATTTATTAATAAAACAAATGGTTTTGGTGCTGGGCTTCGCATGCGCGAGAGCACCAGCCTACGCGCTGACTCAAAACTCACGCTTCGCCAAATACTCATACAACGCCCAGCGTCGATCAGCATCTGCTTGCGCTTCTTTTAATAACGCCGCAGCAGCGTCTGGATAATGCCCGACTAAACTCTTAAAACGACCTTCGTTGTACATGTAATCTTGCATGGGAATGCTCGGCGCTTTGGAATCCAGCACAAATGGATTCAATTTTTCTGCTTCTCGTCGTGGATCGTATCGGAACAACGGCCAAGCACCGCTTTCCACGGCAAGTTTTTGTTGATTGAGCCCGAGACGCAAATTATATTCATGCGCAATGCAATGACTATAGGCAATAATAATCGAGGAACCTGGATAACTTTCCGCTTCGCGCATCGCCTTTAACGTTTGCGGCATATTCGCACCCATCGCAATTTGCGCCACATACACATTGCCATATATCACGGCCATCATGGCTAAATCTTTTTTCGGCGTTTTGCGACCCGCTGCCGCAAATTTTGCAACGGCACCGCGCGGCGTCGCTTTTGATGCTTGTCCGCCTGTATTTGAATACACTTCCGTATCCAACACCAACACATTCACATCACGACCGGCCGCGAGCACATGATCTAATCCGCCATAACCAATATCGTACGCCCAACCATCACCGCCAATTAACCATACGCTGCGCTTCACCAAATTATCCGCAATCGCTAACAATTGTCTCGCGCGCATATCCTTCACATCTTTTAATTTAGATTTTAAAACCACCACGCGATCGCGTTGTTTCGCGATATCCAATTCATTATTGTCATTCGCATGCGCAATTAACTCATCCACCAGCGCATCGCCCAATGCCGACGTAAATTCTTTTAATAAAATTTTTGCCTGCGCCGCTAATTGATCCGCCGATAGACGAAATCCAAATCCAAACTCCGCATTATCTTCGAACAAAGAATTATTCCAAGCAGGACCTTGCCCTTTTGAATTAGTCGCCCACGGCGTTGTCGGCAAATTACCGCCATAAATGGATGAACACCCGGTCGCATTCGCCACCAACATGCGTTCACCAAACAATCGAGTTAATAAGCTTAAATAAGGTGTTTCGCCACAACCCGCACACGCGCCCGAAAATTCAAACAAGGCATCCGCATATTGCACACCCGGCAATGTGCTCGTATCCATATCGGCACGATTCATATTATTAATCGTCTCAAAAAATTCGATATTCTTTTTTTCTTTTTCTAAGATCGGCGCCTTCGACGTAATATTAATGGCCTTCTTCCCTTCTCGCTCTTTATCTTTTACGGGACACGCTTCGCAACATAATCCACAACCCGTACAATCTTCAATATAAACTTGCAATGAAAAACATTCATCGCCGGTATTGTTTGCCTTTGCTTTTGCATATTTAAATTCTTTGGGTGCGTTTTTTAATTGCTCTTCGCCAAATCGCTTCACACGAATCACGGCGTGCGGGCACGCAAACGAACAGCGTCCACATTGAATACAAATCTCGGGATTCCAATCAGACACGTCCATCGATACATTGCGCTTTTCCCAGCGCGTTGTACTCATCGGAAATGTACCATCCACTGACATTTTACTGACCGGTAATTCATCGCCACGGTCGGCCATTAAAACCGCCGTCACCTCTTTTACAAACGCCGGCGCTTTATCGCTCACCACCGGCGGTAACGGCTTGGCACTCGCACTCACGGCGCTCGGCACTTTTACCTCAAACAAATGCGATAACGCTTGATCAACCGCTGCAAAGTTTTTATCGACAATCGATTGGCCTTTACGACCATAGGTTTTTTGAATCGTTTCTTTGATTTTTGCAATTGCTTTTTCGGGCGACAATACTTTGGTTAACTCAAAAAAACAGGTTTGCATGATGGTATTAATGCGCGAGCCCATCCCCGTTTCATCGGCAATTTTATAGGCATCGACCACGTAAACTTTAATTTTTTTATCAATAATTTTTTGTTGGACAGGCCCGGGAATTTCTGCCCACACGTTATCATGTGTATACGGACTATTGATTAATAACGTAGCGCCCGTACGCGCAGTTTTTAGAACATCTATCTTTTCTAAAAAATTAAATTGATGCACCCCTACAAAATCTGCCGATTGCACTAAATACGACGAATGAATGGGATGCGCGCCAAATCGTAAATGCGACACCGTGCGTGATCCCGATTTTTTAGAATCATATACAAAATAACCTTGCGCATAATTATCGGTTTCATCCGCAATAATTTTAATCGAATTTTTATTGGCGCCCACCGTACCATCTGCACCTAAACCAAAGAAAATACAGCGACACATGCCTTCCGGTAATATTTGAAAATTTTCATCATAATCTAAACTGGTGTGCGAGACATCATCATGAATACCAATGGTAAAATGATTTTTGGGCGTTTCTTTTTTCAGCTCATCAAAAATGGCTTTAACCATCGCGGGCGTAAATTCTTTTGACGACAGCCCATAACGTCCGCCGATGACCTGTGGCGTCATTTTGCTTTCGGTCAATGTGGTCACGACATCTTGATATAAAGGCTCGCCAACCGACCCCGGCTCTTTGGTGCGATCCAATACCGCAATCGATTTAACCGTTTTTGGAATGCGACTGAGAAAATACGACTTGGGAAAAGGTCTAAATAAGCGAATCCGCAACAATCCCAACTTTTCGCCCTGTTGATTTAAATGCGTAACGGTTTCATACACGGTTTCAGCACCGGCACCCATCATGACAATCACGCGATCCGCATCTGGCGCACCTTCATAAGAAACCAACTCATAATGTCGACCTGTAATTTTTTCAAACTTCTGCAGAGTATGTTCAATAATCTGCGGCACTTTGACATAATAGGGATTAACGCTCTCACGGCCTTGAAAATACACATCCGGATTTTGCGACGTACCACGCATCACGGCACGATCAGGGTCTAAGGCGTGGCGACGTTGCGCCAAAACTAATTCATCATCCATCATCGCGCGCATGTCTTCATCCGATAACAGCTCAATTTTGCTGATTTCATGACTGATGCGAAAACCTTCAAAGAAATGTATAAAGGGAATGTTTGCTTCTAATGTCGCCGCATGCGCGACCAACGCTAAGTCTTGCGCTTCTTGTACGTTGCTCGATGCCAACATCGCAAACCCCGTTTGACGCGCGGCCATCACATCCGAAAAATCACCAAAAATCGATAACGCTTGAACCGCTAACGATCGCGCCGCCACATGAATAACCAGTGGCAATAATTCGCCCGCCATTTTGTACATATTCGGCAACATGAGCAATAACCCTTGCGACGCGGTATATGTCGTCGCCAGTGCACCCGTTTGCACTAACCCGTGTAAAGTTGCGCTCGCGCCTCCTTCACTTTGCATCTCGACAACGTCAGGAACCATTCCCCAAATATTTTTCACCCCATCCGCTGCCCATTGATCCGCATGTTCACCCATCGGCGAAGCCGGTGTAATGGGATATAGCGCGCTAATTTCGGTTACCTTATAGGCCACATTAGCAACGGCTTCGTTGCCATCGACAGCGCCCATCTGTTTAGTATTGATCATAATAAATCCTTGATTGAAGAGATGAATTAGACGGCATTATACGCATTTGATGGGATGTTGTCATCCCGCGGACAAGACCCGCGGGATTCTTTCTCATCATACTCAGCTCAGAGGGTGAACGCTTACAATCCTCAGCTCAGAGGTAAGCTGGTATTCATTGGTAGAATGGCATTTACCAGAAGTAATGATGAATTATTTTGAATCAGATGAACGTGTTGCGTCCTCTGAGGTGAGACCAGCCTGTTCGCATGAGTGAGGAAGACATGCTTATCGTTGGGCTTCGCATGCGCTCAGCCCAACCTACGAGCTCAGCGTTGATCTTTTGAGATAAATTCATCATAATGCGCTAGGGTCATGTTCATGTTTCAACAACTCGACCGCCCCCTCGACAAGCTCGGGACAAGCAAGCGGCGAAGATTTCTCACTTTAAATGGAGATACTGATATGAAAATTGAAATTATTAAATCACTTACTAATAACTTCGAGATTTATGCCAAGAAAACTGAAAACGGTGTGGAGTTTTGGTTGGCAAGAGATTTGCAAAATCTGCTTGGCTATGAAAAGTGGGATAATTTTAAAAGCGTTATTGCCAAGGCGAAAACTGCTTGCGAATTGTCTGGGCACAAGAGTTCCGATCATTTTGCCGACGTTGGGAAAACGATCCAAATGCCCAAAGGAGCTGAAAAGACCGTTGATGATTTCATGCTTACCCGTTATGCTTGTTACCTCATCGCTCAAAATGGTGATCCGAGAAAAGAAGCAATTGCCTTTGCCCAAACTTATTTTGCAGTCCAAACTAGAAAATTCGAGATTATCGAAAAACGGCTCTTGGAATCAGAAAGAATATCCGCTCGTAAGAAACTAGCGAATACTGAAAAAGAACTGTCCGGAATCATTTTTGAAAAAACAAGAAGAGACAAGAATTTTGGAATCATTCGAAGTAAAGGTGATAAAGCATTGTTTGGCTACACCACTGAACAAATGAAAACTAAATGGAGGGTGCCAAAAGGCAGAGCATTAGCTGATTTTGCGCCAACGATTATTTTAAAAGCGAAAGATTTTGCGACTGAAATTACCATTTTTAACGCCAAAGTTAATCAAATGCAAACCGAACGACAAATTTCAAATGAACATATCACAAATAATCAAAGCGTAAGAAATACATTAATTGACAGGGGAATAAAACCAGAGAATTTATCTGCTGATGAGGATATAAAAAAAATAGAAAGAAAATTAAAATCTGAAAATAAAAAAGGACTTAAAACGCGAGTTCCGGATAAGCTTTGTCAGGACTGGAACGTTTAATATAATGCTTAGGTTTCGGGCGAAAATGCGCCAGATTTGGCCAGATGAGGCATTTATCGCAAAATAAGTGAAGATGTAGTCATTCTACATTGAACTTATTTTGCGATAAATAACGAAATATGGCCAAAAAATGGCGCATTTGCAGCTAAATACTTATCTGGAACTCGCGCTATTATACGCATCTGTTCGAAAATTACCATGCATCTTGCTTTCTAAAAAACACCCAATGATGCTTCCCTCATAAAAATATATAGTCATGAAAATTAAGTTGCGTTACAATGAACTTTTATATTAACTTACAAAGGAGCTGCAAATTATGTCTCGATTAAAATTATGGACAATTACGTTGTGTTTGAGCGCCCTCTTACTGCCAACAGTGGGATTCGCCAGATATGTTAAAATTGATAACCAGAGCGATTACGCCGTTTATCTTTCTCAATACGACAAAAGTGATGGGTTGTGCCCTCCTTTGTGGGCTACCCTGGTACGCAAAAAAAGTCAGAGCGAATGCTTGCTCCCCCCCTCCAATGGCAATTTTTTCATCTATCAAGAGCTCATATATGATAAGCAACAAACATTCAAAACCGTATGCCGGAAAATATGCGCCATCCCGAAACCCACTAATGACCAGAAAATGCTCGTGATAGCAGTTACAGGAAGTTACAAAAATGCACGATGCGCGACATCATTTGTTGAGCCTGATCCTTCGTGTCCGACGGACTAATCACAAACAAAACCGTGCCCAACCAACATGATTGGGCACGGTTTTTTACTCTTCCCCAAACAATGTATCTTTTGACAACCCTTCTTTTTGTAACATGTTGCGCAACTTTCCTAACGCTTCCATTTGAATTTGTCGAACGCGCTCGCGGGATAAACCCACAGCCGCACCCACTTCTTCAAACGTCGCTTTATCTTGATAATGACCTAACCCAAAACGTCGTTCCAAAATATCACGTTCTTTTTCTGTTAAATGGGACAACCATCGCTCGACATTGACAGATTCTCTATCTTTAAATAATTCCTTTAACGGATTATTATCACTTTCTTCTGCAATGATATCGATCAATCGACGATTGGCGTCGCCCCCGATATTCACATCCAATGATACGGTGTCATTCAACAAATGCATCACATGTTTCACATCAGATAAAGGCTTATCCAATAGCTCGGCAATTTGCTCCGGCGAAGGCTCATGACCTAACTCCCTTGCCAATTGACGACCGGCGGTCAAATAAATATTAAGTTCTTTAATGACATGAACAGGCAAACGAATCGTTCGCGTTTGATTCATGATCGCACGCTCAATGGTTTGTTTAATCCACCAAGTCGCGTATGTCGAAAAACGAAATCCGCGTTCCGGATCAAATTTTTCAACCGCATGCATCAATCCCAAATTACCTTCCTCAATTAAATCCAAAAAAGGCAATCCACGATTATTATAATAACGCGCAATTTTTACCACTAAACGTAAATTACTTTCAATCATACGCTTACGCGCACTTTCATCACCCTCTAATACTAAACGTCCATAACGTGTTTCTTCCTCTGCTGAAAGCAAAGGGGCAAAACCAATCTCATTTAAATACAATTGCACCGGATCTAAAGATTTTCGATCATCTGCAGAAAGCGTTGATGTTTCAATGAGATCTTCTTCCGCATCCGCTGCGTCTGATGATTCGTTGAACACCTCGTCTTCGTTGCCTGATGATGAAGTCTCAAAATCCTTTTCAACTACTCCATCGCGTGACCACATACTCAGTACCTCGTTTAAAAGTTGAACAAATTTCAATCCGTTGAAACTTATTCGGTTAATTTTTCAAAGAGCCAATTTAATCCTAACACCTTTTCTTTTAGAAAATACAGGGGGTTATGCAAAAAAGTTAGAATCTTTTGTCAGATAAGAGATAACTCATTCAAAAATATGATTTTTTTTCAACAACTCTGCCGCAAACTCCTCGAAATGACAATCGATTATTGCTTGTTTTTAAGATATTGAGTCATCTCTTCTGCATTTAAGGGTTTGCTGTAATAGAATCCCTGTATAAAATAGGCTTTATTTTCCTTTAAAAATTGTAACTGTTTTTGGGTTTCAACGCCTTCAGCGATAATGGTAAGGCCTAACGCCTCTGCTAAAGCAATGATTGATTTAATGATTCGTTCGCCTACTTTATGAATGCCGATATCATCGATGAAAGACTTATCGATTTTCAACGTGGTGAAGTCTAATTCCTTTAATTTAGCAAACGAAGAAAAACCCGTGCCAAAATCATCAATTAATAATTTAAAACCATCGTGATGTAGTGTATGAAGAATTTGTCTGGATGTTTCAAAATTTTGCATGATACAACTCTCGGTGAGTTCAAATCCCACCCGTTTTATATCAATCCCTGTTTTTTGCGCAAGCCGTTCAATGTCCTGATTGAGTTTGTTTGAATCAAGCTGGATGGCGGATAAATTAATAGAGAGATAATTTTCAGCTAAATCAAATTGATCTTGCCATATTTTTAGCTGTTTAAAGGCGTTTTTTATAACCCATAATCCTAAATTCTTGAATATGCCGCTTTTTTCGGCTATCGGGATAAAAATTTTCGGTGAAACTATTCCATGAGAAGGCAAATTCCAGCGAAGCAATGCTTCCATGCCAATAACTTTTTCGGATCGCGAGTCTATAATAGGTTGATAAACCAGATAGAATTGGTTTTTCTTTAGAGCGAAGGGAAGTAGATTGGCGAAGAACATCTGTTCTTTATAGATTTGATCGAGCGTATTGTCATAGCTTTGGCAATTGTTTCGTCCCGATTGTTTTGCTCGGTATAGGGCGATATCCGCTTGCTTGAATAGCTCATTTAGGTTATCGCTTGAAAGAGGAAAGAGTGCTATACCAATGCTGACAGTAATACTCACGTCTATCAAGTTGTTGAGCTGATATGTCTCGGACATGGTGGCAAGCAATTTCTGTCCTATAAATAGTGATTCTTGCGGATCCTTTATGCCTGAAAGAAGTACAATAAATTCATCGCCACCAATGCGTGTTATAGAGTCAACAGTACGAATGTTTTCTTTTAGACGATGAGCAGTTTTTTGGATGAGCAGATCTCCAATATCGTGGCCATAAGTATCATTAATGCTTTTAAAATCATCGACATCTATAAACAAGATGGCCAGCAATTGATGGCTTCTTTTTGCTTTTTCAATTTCACGCTCTAATATTTTGGTAAAATAAAGCCGATTGGGCATGTCAGTTAACGCGTCATGATAGGCAAGATAAGTTATTTTTTCTTCGCTTTTTTCCCGCAGTTTAATTTCATTTTTAAGGGTATCCACTTGTGATTTTAAATTAATTCGCATTTGGTCAATATTTTTGGCCAACATGCCAACGTCATCGTGAGTCATAGTTTTGAGGGGCTCATTAAAATTACCCTCGCTTATTTTTTGAGTGCTTTTTTGAATTTCTTTAATGGTGCGATTTAACAGGAGGTTGAGTGAAAAAAGAGTTGCGATAACAATCAGAATGATTAATAAGACCAGCGCTAAAAGAAGGGTGAAAGAAGAGGTTGTGCGGTTGATTTCGTTTGTAAGCCGTGCTGTTTGATTTTTGACAGAGTCAAGCAAAACATCAGATATCTTCTTGCTGGATTGAGAGATGATGTTTTCTACTAACTGTTTCGAAATACGAGAATATTCATAAGACTGATCATAATCATACGGGGTGGCATAATATGCGTAGTATGCAGTTAATAAGCGCCGATATTCTTCTTGAGGAAGTGCAAAAAAAGGCTGTATTGATTTTTGATGAAATTGCGCTCCTGCGCTTAATGATTGTTGATAAGAAAGCAACTGTGTCTTAATGTTATCGAGATCTTTTTTTGTCTCTGTTTTTTGTTTTTGAGGATCATCGTCATATCTAAAAAAATCCAACCCGAATAATAAGAACTGTTGGCTAATGTTAGAAATCATCGGTATATCGTGGTTATTAAAATCGCTTGTATTTTCGAGTGTTGAAAGGGTGGCACTTTCACGAACCATAATGAGTGAGCCCAAAATAAAAAGTAGCAGAATAATAACGATAAGACCAATTTTTTGAATTTGTGAATAGGATAATTTCATGGAATTAATTTATTTCCTCATACCCCGTCCGCTTGCGGCATGGGTTTATACATAAGTTTATCATGATTTCAATCCTGGAAGCACT
>JBBTCW010000024.1:0-8950 GCA_038043025.1 Pseudomonadota bacterium
AAATGCCATTCTAACAATGAATACCAGCTTACCTCTGAGCTGAGGATTGTAAGATCTAGCTGAGAATGGTTAATATGGACATGACCTCACCACTAGTAATTGTATGCTCCGCATCTGGCGCGGTTTTGATTAGAAGCTGTCCGTTTTCGTTAATGCCTTTCGCAATCCCTGAAATCAATCTGTTCGGCGAATGCATAGTCACAAATTGTTCTTTTAATATGTCGAATCGATTCCACTCATCTCGAAAAGCAACAGCCCCTTCTTGGTAAAATAAATTTAACGAGATAAACAACTGATTAATTAATTGGCCGATAATTTGATTGCGATCCAGCGATTGACCGGTAATCTCAAATAAATCAATCCATGGCTGATCGATACTAACCGTTTTTGGCAACTCCACATTGATTCCGATGCCAATAACCACATCTGTTTTGGTTGTTTCGATCAATATGCCAGCTAATTTACGCTGCTGCCACATAATATCATTCGGCCATTTGATGCCAATATGTTTGGTCACCTCAAAATGCGCGAGTGTCTTGATGACGGCAATGGCCACCACCAAACTCAAACCCATTCTATTTTGATCAGATCCTTTTAATGGCCAGCGCATTGAGAAGTAAATATTATTGACCGGCGACGTCCATGTGCGACTAAATTGACCGCGCCCAGCGGTTTGTTGTTCGGCGATACAAATTGAAACTTTATCCGCGTGCGCTTGTTTTAATAAATAAGCATTGGTTGAACCGATGGTTTTTAAAATTTTTATCGCTTGAATATGTGATCGTGTATTTTTATCCAGCAGTATCTCAATCGTCTTTTTTTGCAAGTCCATTTAATCATCCTCAAGTTGTAAAATACGCTTCCATTTATCTGTAAAACAAGACAAGTGCGAATCATGAATATTAATGCCAATAACCTGCTTCATATTTACCTCTTGGACAATCACATCATCGCCGTCAACGTAACTGAAAATTTCGCCGCCTTCCGTATTGATAAGTATTTTTTGATTTGAATCAACATGTTTCTCATGATGCAAAAAACGCATAATGGCTGCCGCTCCACTGCCACACGATAATGTATGGCCACACCCGCGCTCAAAAAATAACGCCGAATACACCGGCATGTTGCGTTGCCGACTTTCATCTGCATTGCCCCAAACATATTCAATATTTGTCCGGTCAGGAAAAGCGGCATGTTTTTCAATCAATGAACCGTATTGTTTTAACCATGACAATGGCACTTGCTTAAGAATCACAAAATGCGGGTTGCCTAAATTAACGCGGTGCCCTGAGATTTTTTGATCATTAATGACAATCGATAACGGTTGTTCATACCGTGCAAATGACACACGCAATATCATATTGTCTTTGTCAATGGAAAATGGCACATGATAATCGGATATGCTCAGTGTAAATTGATGGGGAAAATCATAATGCGCTAACAAATAATGCGCGACACTTCGCAAGCCATTGACACACATACTGCCCGCAGAACCATCTGCGTTAAACATTAGTATTTTCACCGATTGTGCAATGGATTGTATGATGACAACGCCGTCTACATTAAAGTCATTACAAATTTGATGAATAATTTTTTTATATTCGGGATGATTCAACGCGCTGTTAATTTGATTGATCTGTTTTTCAGACCAATCAAATAAAATAAATGAATTGCCTACTGCTTGGTATTGATATAATTTAGACATTAAACACCTTGCTTAAATAAGCGCGACCCGAGTCGGCAAAAATGGTTACCACGATATCATCCGCAGATAATTTATCCACATAGCCTAATATGGCATGTACAACCGAACCACTGGATAAGCCCACTAAATAACCCTGCTTTGCTATTTTGCGCGTTGTTGCAAAGGCGTCCTCATCTTTCATTAAGACAATATCATCAATGACAGACATATCTAATGTATCACTGATCACATCGACGCCGATGCCTTCGGTTTTATATGCTTTTGGATTGTCGGGGCAAGAACGTTTTGATGTCGCTGCATCCACACCGATAATTTTAATGGCGGGATTTTTTTCTTTCAAGTAACGTCCAACACCCGAGATAGTGCCACAACTGCCCATGCCTAAAAAACAATGCGTGAGCTTGCCTTGTGTTTGTTCCCAAATTTCTGGACCGGTGGTCGTATAATGTGCCTTCACATTCTGCACATTATAATATTGGTTAGGCATAAAAGCGTCGGGCGTTTTTTTACAAATCTCTTTCGCTTTCGCATGATATCCATCGGGATCTTCTAAATCATCCGTATCAGGGCACACATAAACTTTGGCGCCATAGGCTTGCAATGTAGCAATTTTTTCAAAACTCGTGCGATCGGGCACCGTAATAATCACTGGATAGCCTTTGATCGCACCAATCATCGCCAGCGCAATACCTTGATTGCCCGATGAGGCTTCAACAATCGTACCGCCGGGTTTCAATCGACCATCGCGTTCGGCTTGTTCGACCATGAAAAGAGCGGGACGATCTTTGATGCTGCCACCCGGATTGAGATATTCCAGCTTGGCCAAAATGGTCGGCTTGATATCAAATTCCAGCCGCACCAAAGGCGTATTGCCGATGCGTTTTAATAATGTTGGGTGATGGGGGGGTGTTATTGTCATAGATAATCCGTCTGGTTGATTTTTACTCAATTCGCACTAACTTGCTAAATGAGGTATTCTAGCAAAAAATCATTTGAAATTCTTATGTTAGCGCTGCAAAATGTAATAAATTAAATAAGGCCATTACATGAAGAGATTATTTCTATTCTTGGCGATCGGACTCATGACAGCGCAATGTGCGAATGCTGCCAATTTAATGGACGTGTATCAAAAAGCATTGACCAGCGACCCCACATTTCAAGAGGCACTGGCCACAAAAATGTCTGATGCCGAGGCAACGCCAGCGGATCTCGCCGCACTTTTGCCAACGGTTAAGTATACGGGTTCCGCTGGCTTAAATAAAACAATCACTCGCTCGACGATCACAAGAGATTCAGTTGCGCGCACGCGAACATTGGATTGGACATTAAGCTTAACACAGAGTGTTTTTAATTTTACAAACTGGGAAAACCTCGCCGCCGCACGAGATTCCGTAAAAGCCGCCGATGCCACGTATAACGCCGCCGCACAAAACTTAATGACACGCGTCGTCAATGCTTATTTTGCTGTATTAAATGCACAAGATGTACTAACTTATACAGCAGCAGAAAAGCGCGCATTTTCTCGCGAATATCAACAAGCCCAACAAGGCTACAAAGTGGGCGTTAATACCGTAACAGATGCCTATAATGCAAAAGCCTCTTATGATGGCGCCGCCTCGGATTATGTGTCGGCACAAAATAATTTGTCCAGTGCGCGAGAAGACTTGCGTGCGATTACCGGCGTATTGTACGACCATACGGCTCCGCTTGCGCAATCACTTCCGTTGATTGGCCCTGAGCCAGATGACATGGAGGCATGGGTCGATATTTCCAACAGACAAAACTGGAACATCGTTGCCGCTCGATATAAAGCATTATCTGCACACAATGATGTATGGGCCGCACGCGGCGGACATTTGCCGACAGTTTCTGCCACCGCGCAATATGATCATAGCTATTCGCGTAACTTTGATACCGGACGTGCACAAACCAAAGGTCCTTCGGCAGAATTAGATTTAACAGTGCCATTATTTAGCGGTGGTAGTGTGACGTCTGCCACGCGAAAAGCGATTGCCGATTATGAATATTTGCTTCAAAAACAGGAAGAAACTTATCGTACTGTCAATACGCAAACACGAGAAGATTATTTATCAGTGATGTCTGATATCAGCAAAGTAAACGCAGATAACCAAACGGTCGTATCCAACCAAAGTTCATTAGAATCGATGAAGCAAGGTTATAAAGTCGGTACACGTACCATCGTCGATGTTTTAAACGCGGAAGAAACGCTTTATAATGCTAAAAAAACTTGGTCAGCCGATCGTTATGACTATATTAAAAAAACGATTTCACTCAAAGAAGCGGCCGGCACGTTAAATGCGAATGATTTACAAATTATTAATACTTGGCTATCTGCCGAAGCAACTGCGCCGACGCAAACCCAAGCGCCTGTCGTTGCTGCCGGAAAACAAACTTATTTGCAAATCGGCGCCTATTATAACGAGCGCATCGCGCAAGATATTTTGGCTAAAGTAAAAAAACAAATCACGGTACCAGCAGAAATTTATACGCAAACAACAGCAACGCGAAAAATTTATCGCGTACAAGCAGGGCCGCTGACAACAAACGGTATGATACAAAAAACAAAAATACAATTAAAACAAGCGGGTTTTGCAGACATATTAATCGTTAAAAAATAGCTATTTCAGAGAGTATATTATGGAAGTTGCAATTTCGATGGAAGACAATGTGGACGTAGAGCGTATTGAGTCATCTGCTGTGCCGGAAAATATTTTTTGGGATTTTTCAACCGCATTATATATTCGTAAAGATGTAAAAGATGCCTGTGAGTGTTTGCGGCGCAAGTATGAACTCAATATTAACCTTGTGATGTTTTGCTGCTGGGTTGCTCAAAAGCAATATGATATTTTTTCTATTGAGGGTATGTCTTTTATTGCAAATCATATTAATACTTGGAATCACGGGATTGTCGAAGGATTAAAAAAAGTTTATGCAAAATTAGCATGCCATTCGATTGGCGATGAGACGGCTAATTTGGCGAACGGCACATTAAATGATATTTTGTTAGCTGAAAAAATTGAACAATGGTTGATTCTGCAGGCAATGGATAAGCTGGGCGCACGACAATCTATCACTCAAGACCCGGCAGAAATCGCTTTAAAAAATATTTTTAATTACATCAACAGCCAGCAAGTCGCGTTACATAAAACGGATTTAGAAAAAGTGTATCGAATTGTGAAGGAATGTTTTGCGGAACATTAACATCGTCATCCCGCGGCTTGACCGCGGGATCCAGAAAATATATCTGGATGCCGCGATCAAGTCGCGGCATGACAGCGCTTAAAATGTCCCGCAGCTTGATCGCGTCACTTACCTCTCTCATACTGATCTAACTGCAGAATCGTTTCCACGCTCAAATCAATCAAATCTTTTGTGATTTTTGGCATTTGCTTTTCATCAACCCACTCGGGCCCGTTGCTCACAATCGCACAAATCGCACCTGCAAAAATTCGAAATGCATAACCTTCGCCATACTCTTGCAGTTTTTGATTGTAACAAGCGCAAACGACAAACAGTACAGAGGCTTCCATTTCAGATGCAATCACGCCGGCATCATGTAAAATTTCGTGATATCGTTTGTTTTCCTGTTCTTTCGGGCCCGATTGAAATTCACGTGCGTACAAGGAATCTTTTGAATGAATCGTGCCAACATGCGTTTTTGGCTTCATGTTTAACTTTCGGCTAGCAAGATACGCACAGCGCAACATTTCAAACGACGCCATCGCGGGAAATTCTGGTGGCAGATAAGCCAGCGACGCACCTTCATCACGCACAGCACCATTTGCAATGACTAAATCACCGAGTTTCGTTTTTTGGTATTGCAATGAACCCGATGTGCCGACACGTAAAAAGCGCTTAGCGCCTAAGCGAATCAATTCATTTAAAATAATATCAACACTCGGCGTACCCATGCCGGACGAAACTGACGCGACCTCAATAATGTTATCATCGTAACCTTTAATAGTGCCAAAATGAATGTCATGTCCACGCGGATGTTTTTGAACGGTCACATTATCGAAACGTTCTGCGATTTCCTTAGCGCGACCAAAAGAACCGGGGAAAAAGATATAGCGCCCCGAACCATTATTTCCATCAAAATCGCCGAATTTTGCGTTGATATGAATCGGTTGGAAATTTTTATCATACATAACCACACGCTCCATAGCAGATTAAAGTTGATCCATTGTACAGTATACATGGCTATGCGCAAGTATTATCGGTTGCTTTTTGCTCAAAAAAAAGAATGGCCTGGCATATCGAAGGCGTGGTGGGTGATAGTGGGATCGAACCACTGACCCCTGCCGTGTGAAGGCAGTGCTCTACCGCTGAGCCAATCACCCGAATTTTTTATAGCTCGTAGGTTGGGCTGAGCGCATGCGAAGCCCAACGATAAGCTCTGAGATTAGAAGGGCAATTCTAAACCATCATCTAATTTAATCAACTCTTGTCGGAATAAATCTTGAATGCGCTTCAATTCGATCTTATTCTTCGCTTCAAATCGTAAGATCAAATATGGCGTCGTATTCGATGGACGAATCAATCCCCAACCATCGGGATAATCAACGCGCAAACCATCCAGCGTCGTGAGCGTGCCACCTGAAAATTTCGCGTCTTTCATAAATCGATCCATAAATGCAAATTTCTTATCATCGTCAATCGGTAACTTTAACTCCGGTGTATTAATGCTTGTTGGAATGGCATCGAAAATTTCTGCAAGAGTTTTCGTACGCTTAGCTAAAATTTCTAATAACCGAACGCCGGCGTAAATCCCATCATCAAATCCATACCAACGCTCTTTAAAAAACACATGGCCACTCATTTCGCCGCCCAATAAGGCACCGGTTTCTTGCATTTTCGCTTTAATAAAAGAATGCCCTGTACGAGACATGACGGGCTTGCCACCATGACGTAAAATTTCTTCGCGCAAGTGGCGCGTACATTTTACATCATACACAACCGTCGCTCCGGGATTGCGCGACAACACATCCTCGGCAAATAAAATTAAATAACGATCAGGCCAAATGATATCGCCCTTATTCGTCACTACGCCCAACCGATCAACATCTCCATCAAATGCCAAACCCACATCGGCACCCACTTTTTTAACTTTATTGATCAGGTCTTGCATATTCGCTTCAACGCTGGGATCGGCCGGATGATTGGGGAAATGCCCATCAACCTCGCTAAATAATTCCGTCACATCACAACCCAGCGCTTTAAATAATTGTGGTGCAACCGCTCCTCCAATGCCATTGCCGCAATCGATAACGATTTTTAATTTTTTATTAAGCTTGATGTGATTTAAAATATTTTTAATATACTGATCAATAATCTCTGAATGACTTTCTTCTCCGACGCCAATATCCAATTCATTATTTACTATCCGATCGTAGAGTGCTTTAATTTCATCTTCTACTAGCGTCACCCCTTTTAAAACTACTTTAATCCCGTTGTATTCTGGCGGATTATGACTGCCTGTCACCATAACACCCGAATGTGTTTTCAATACGTGCGTAGCAAAATATAAAACCGGGCTGGGCATTGCGCCGAGATTAATAGCATTACAACCACTTTTAATAATGCCTTTGGATAAAGCGGCTAAAAGAAGCGGCCCTGATATGCGTCCATCGCGTGCAATTAACAATGTGCTTTCGCCACGCGCACGAGCTTCAGTACCAATGGCTTGACCAATTTTCTCGACCACCTCAGGCGTTAATGTTTTATTAACAATGCCGCGAATATCATATGCACGAAAAATTGTAGAATCTATCTTCATTGTTTGTCTCCGTTAATGCGAATAAGTCGGTCTCAGCTCAGAGGACGCGAAGCTTACGCTTTGCTTCTCTGGCTCATGCGAACAGGCTGGTCTCAGCTCAGAGGACGCAACACGTCCATCTGATTCTAAATAATCTGTTTTCTTCCTCATTCATTCCATTCTACCGATGAATACCTGCTTACCTCTGAGCTGAGGATTTATCTATACCCCGAGCTGCCAAAACCGCCTGTGCTGCGCACAGTTTCTTCAAAAGAACTCACTAACTCAAAACCAACTTGAACAATCGGCACAAAAACCATCTGAGCAATGCGCTCCCCCGGCTGAATTGTAAACGGTTCTTCACCTCGATTCCAACAAGAAATCAATATTTCACCCTGATAATCAGAATCAATTAATCCCACCAAATTGCCCAAAACAATACCATGCTTATGCCCCAACCCCGAACGCGGCAAAATCATTGCAGCCAATCCTGGCTCACCGATGTGAATCGCAAAACCCGTCGGAATTAATGTCGTTTTGCCAGACGGCAAGATAATCGGCTCGTCTAAACAAGCACGTAAATCTAATCCAGCAGAGCCCTTCGTCGCATAATGCGGCAGCGGAATTTCTCGCCCCATTTTTTTGTTTAAAATTTTTAATTGTATCTTGTTCATTTTTTTCCTTGCATCATCACATAAATGTAGATATTGTTACTTCTCATCTATCTGCCATTCCTTATTATTCCCATTAAACAGATCAACACTACATTCTATCCGCGAGGTAATCAATGTCAATTAAAACCTGGCCAGAAAACGAGCGTCCGCGAGAAAAACTCTTAATGCGCGGTGAAAATGCGTTATCTGATGCTGAATTGTTAGCCATCATTTTACAGACCGGCACGAAAGAAAAAAATGCACTCGATTTATCACGAGAATTACTGCAATATTTTGGGAGTTTACAACAATTATTAAATTGCAATTTAGAAACATTTTGCCAATTCAAAGGATTGAACAAAGCAAAATTTGCATTACTAAAAACAATTTTAGAAATCAACCGGCGTTACTTTTTTGAAAAAGCAAAAGAGACGATCGTTTTAAAAAACTCCAAAGACACCGAAAATTATTTGCTTTCAAAATTAAGTTATCGCGAACAAGAAGTCTTCGCATGTCTATTTTTAAATAACAAAAATCAAATTATAAAATATAAAGAATTATTTTACGGCAGCATCGATCGCGCTGAAGTCTATCCACGTGAGATCATGAAAGCCGCATTAAAATATAATGCCACCTCAATTATCATTTCGCATAATCATACATCCGGCGATCCCACGCCGAGCAGCGCAGATATCAAGCTCACCCAGCATCTTAAACACGTCCTAAGTTTGATCAATATCAACCTGCTAGACCATATTATAGTCGGAAAAGGAGTCGCAAGATCATGGGAAATAGTTTAAGTCTACGATAAGTCCT
>JBBTCW010000025.1:0-22917 GCA_038043025.1 Pseudomonadota bacterium
GAGGGCTGTGTCATCCCGCGGCTTGACCGCGGGATCCAGTCTTTGTCATCCCGCGACTTGACCGCGGGATCCAGTCTTTGTCATCCCGCGACTTGATCGCGGGATCCAGAGAATTTATATTAAAGATTATAATAACGGAGTACCGTTATTATAATTACTGGATACCGGCTTTCGCCGGTATGACGAAAGTCTGGATGCCGCGGTTAAACTGCGGCATGACAAAGAAACGAAGTTTCGCGTCCTCTGAGCTGAGGGCTGTGTCATCCCGCGGCTTGACCGCGGGATCCAGAAAAATTTATATTTAAAGATTATAATAACGGAGTACCGTTATTATAATTACTGGATACCGGCTTTCGCGGTATGACGAAAGTCTGGATGCCGCGGTTAAACCGCGGCATGACAAAGAAACGAAGTTTCGCGTCCTCTCTGGCTGAGACCGAAAGATAGACTTGAATACATGCTTATCTCTCTAAATCTCCAACAATATGCTTCCCTTGAATCCACTTTTCAAAGATGTTACATTTTAGTATTAGGTTAATTTAAAGATAGATCAATATGGATATAACTGGATTACAGGGAATGCCTAAAAATTATCAATATTTGGCAAGTTTGGTCTTTCAATACAACCAGAATGCCATATTGATTGCCAATGCCAGGCATCAAATAATTTTAGTTAATTCAGCTTTTACAAAGATTACGGGTTATTCCTTGGAAGAGGTGTTGGGCAAAGATCCAAAAATTCTCAGCTCTGGTCAGCAAGATCGCACATTTTATAAAAATTTATGGTTTGCACTGATGCACCATGGTTATTGGCAGGGTACTATCTGGAATAGGCGCAAAGATGGAGAAGTGTTCCCTGAGTGGCAAACTATCCATGTTATCCGGGATAAGGAGGGGAAGCCCAAAAATTATTTTGCCATTTTTTCCGATATTTCAGATAGTAAGATCCTCGCAGAGCAATTACAGCGAGCTAAAAACTATGATGCGTTAACGGGTCTCCCTAATAAAAATTTATTTATAGATCGGTTAACTGTTGCCATCAAAAATATAGACATGGGTCTGGCCGTATTGTTTTTAAATATTGATCGATTTAAAAAAATAAATGATGTTTATGGAATGCCAGCAGGGGATATTGTTTTAAAAATGGTCGCCAAGCGTGCGGAAGCTATTTTGCCTTCAGATGTAACTATTGCACATATTACGGGGGATAGTTATGTAATTTTACTCCCGGTCGTTAAAGACAATCTTGCCATCATTTCCATTGCAAAAAAACTTATTAATCTGTTTAAAGAAAGTTTTCAGATTAATGAAAAAGTTGTTAATTTGACGGCCAGCGTTGGTGTTACGGTGTGCTCGGATAAAATGGCGAACCCGGACGAACTGATTAAGCAAGCCGATCAAGCGATGGAATTGGCAAAAAAAGATAATGTGAAAAAAATTGCTTTTTTTGATGCATCGATAAATCAAAATTTAGAAAAACGATTGACGATCGAAAACGAGTTATATCATGCAATAGAAAACAATGAACTATTGTTGTATTACCAGCCCCAGATAGACACCAAAACAGGCAAGCTCATTGGGGCAGAAGCGCTTATTCGATGGCATCATCCTAAAAAAGGTCTTGTGCTACCGGGAGATTTTATTCCGGTGGCACTGGAAACAGGTTTAATTATTCCGATGGGGGCGTGGGTATTAGATACAGCTTGTGCGCAGGCAGCTCGGTGGCAAGAAGTATATAAGCGTAATATGCCGGTTGCAGTTAACATTTCAGTGATTCAGTTTCAACAAGATAATTTTGACCAACAAGTTAAACATATTGTGGATCCGCATGGTCTGGATCCTCATCTATTGCTGTTAGAATTGACAGAGCAAATTATGATTGAAAATGTTGATATGAATTTGAAGATTTTATATAGACTATATGATATGGGCTTTAAAACCTCATTAGATGATTTTGGGACGGGATATTCTAGTTTGAGTTATTTGAGAAAATTGCCGCTCAGCGAATTAAAAATTGATATTTCGTTTGTTCAAAGCATGGAGAACGATCGCGATTCTACCGTGATAACGGACACTATTATTCATATGGCGAAAAGTTTAAATTTAAAAACGGTTGCCGAAGGCGTCGAAACGAAGGGCCAACTCAAGGCTTTGCAGCTTTTGGGCTGTGATGAAATTCAGGGGTTTTATTTTAGTAAACCATTGACGGTTGATCAGTTTACGGAATTATTAAAGAGCAACCAGCCGTTCAAGGTTAATTGATTTTATCGCTTGTTATCGCTGATTTTCTATGGCAATATGAAATAATGTCGTCGTTATGAGGATATAAAACCATGAATATGAGTGAAATTTGGCCGAACCTAAGTGCGATGTTTTTTTCTTTTATCGCTATCATCATGTTGTTTATGTTCGCTTGGCGCATGCGCGGCGGGGCAATGAGTGTGGTGATAAACTATCTTGTGACCGGTATTTTTTTCGCGGTTTTTGTGCATGCAGGGTTTGAATTAGTGGAGGCTTATGGGTGGATGTCTTTTGATGTGTTGCGATATGTGATGGGCATATTATTGACATTAGGGGGATTATGTTTTGTGATGGCAGGTTATTTAGGCTTAAAATTGATGAGTGTTAAATCTGATGAGTGATGCAGCGATATATGCAAAATTTATTGATGCGATTATAGCAGATAAAGTGCGTGTGTTTGGACAAGCGGCGCTGGAGCGGGCGCGGCAGACACCGGGTTTAAAGCTCGATGACTCTGGGCATACCGTCATCATTCATGGTAACCCAAAAGTTGTTATGAAAGAGATATTGGTGCAGTTCGAAAAAATCGGTGGAAAAGTCTCGAGTATTATGGCTCGAAAATCGCTTTATAATTTAAAACTCAAATATCCGGATATCGATTTGCCGGATATATTGAAGTGATATGCCATATTAATAGTTAACGTAACTATAAATAGGAGACATAAGGATATGAAGCCATATCATTCATCGCAAGGATCCAAGGTTCAGGACGAGGCGCTACAGGTCTTGCAGTTTAAGCTCAGAGGGCGCATCTTTTGTTTAGAAATTGCCAATGTCATGCGCGTGATTCATTTTATTGATTTAAAACCCGTGCCCGGTATGCCTTCTTACGTTAAAGGTTTGTTCAATTTGCATGGTGAAGAGATGCCCATTATCGATTTAGCCGAGCGCATCAAAATGGGTGGCGAGTCCAACTATGCGTTAAATACCCCGATCATTTTATGTGAACATCAATCCAAACATTTTGGATTGATTGTTGAGGAGGTGTTGGGCGTAGAATTTATTCGGTTAGAAGATATTCAGATGAAAGAACTCTTGCAAGACAATTTGGAAACCTATTTATTGGGCGCTTTAACGACAGATTACGGCGATATTTTATTATTGAATATTGATAAGCTATCCAAAATTTATATGGAAACCTATGATAAATAATAACGCTTCGGTAGCGTTATCTTTAGATGGCATATGCCGTTTTTTACATGATCAAGCGGGCATTATCGTTTTAAATCATCAAATGGAAAATTTAGCGCGCTTTTTAGAGAAGAATCCCGCGTTGACTCATGCATCAAATTTTCAGCAGTATTTGAGGCAATTACAATCGTCTGAATATTCACAAGAATTTATGGATCTTATTGCTGCGGTGACCGTGGGCGAGAGCTATTTCTTTCGATGGTCTGCGCAAATGGAATTTTTACAAACAGTTTGGTTGCCTGAATTAATTGCCCGCCGTGAACGCTCTCATTCACGATATTTGCGTATTTGGAGCGCGGGTTGTTCGAGCGGGCAAGAGATTTATAGTATCGCGATCCTTTTAAGAGAATTAATTCCGGATATTGCAAATTGGGAAATCTATTTGTTAGGCACCGATATTAATCGTTTAGCTATAAACGACGCAAAAAATGGTTGTTATAGTGAATGGGCTTTTCGCATGACAAACCCGTTTATTAAGCAAAAATACTTTACTAAAATCGATAGAGGGTATCAGATTAATTCTGATATCAAAAAAATGGTTGATTTTCATTATCATAATTTGATGCATGATGATTATCCGAGCCAAGAGACAGAGACAGTGGGTCTTGATTTAATTCTTTGTCGCAATGTGTTTATTTATTTTGATCCCACGGTGGCGATGCAAATTGGCGAGCGTTTTAAGGAATGTTTGGTGTTAGGCGGTGCTTTATTATTAGGCCCTTCTGACTTTTTTACAAAAAATCCAATAGATTTGATCCATAAACGGTATGGAGAAATTGGTTATTTTGAAAAAAAAACCACAAAGGAAACAGTGCAAAAAGTAGCGACTGGAAAATTGGCCGTAAAACGCAAAATATTGTCTGTGTTGCGTGCACGTCCAGCAGATGCGCCGAAACGATCCATCGTAGCGCCTAACAAAGTAACCATAGCCGCGGGACAAAAACCGGAAGATATATTAGCACAGTTAGATATGTTGATTTTAGATGAACGATGGAGTGAGGTATTGGAAGCAGTGTCGAAACTGCTCGAAAAAAAACCAGATAATGCCTTGTTATGGCGATATAAAACAGAAAGTTTAGCGAATTTAGGTCGGAAAGAAGAAGCGTTCGAAGCGTGTCATAAAAGTCTTGAATTAAATAAAATTGATCCAAAAACACATTGGTTAGAAGCGATGATTGAACTGGATTGCGGTAATACTGTCGCTTCAGAGAAGGCATTAAAGCAAGCGTTATTTTTAGATCCTAATTTTGTGGAAGCACAATATTGGTTGGCTTTGTCACTGTTTCATCGCAATGAGCATGAAAAAGGGTTGAAAAATATACAAGTTGCACTCGATAAAGTTGAAAAAGGTAAAGTTTCTTTAGTTAATAGGATGTCAGTTGACGAATTTGCATCTATTCTTAGAGAAGAGATAAAAGCGCATAGAGCGAAAACAACGTAATAGGTTAAAAAATGTACGAAGCGCAAAAGGATTTGCACACTTCGATTGATCAAAACATTGACAAGTCTTTGAGTGAGAACGATATTCATTCACCTGAAGCACGTCATATCTTAGAGGAGCGTACGAAATCATTTGCCCAAATAGAAGAAGTCGAGGGCGTTAGCGATTATCAAGAATATATTCGTTTTCGTTTAGGGGATAAAGAGCACTATGGTATTGCGTATCCCTATCTTGCTGAAATTGTAGAATCGACTCATCTTACCTTTGTGCCTACAACGCCTGACTTTATTGCGGGCGTTATCAATCTGCGCAGCAAAATTATTCCCGTCATCGATTTAAAGAAATTTTTTCATGTCACTACAACGACAGAAAGTGATTCCTATTGGATTGTGATCGTGCATGAGGGGGCGCGCATATTGGGGATGTTGGTCGATGAGGTTTTAAATAATGAGCGCTATGCGGTTGAAAAACTTTCGCCTGCATTACCTTCAAAAGCGGTGAGCAATTTAGAATATGTTCAGGGAATTTATGAAGGAAAAACAACGGTTTTAAATGTATCGGTATTATTAAATGATGCTGTTTTGAAAAATATGAACGAAGGAGTGTCGTTATGAATTTACGCGATGTAAAATTTTCTACTCGCCTTAATTTAGTTGGCGTTTTTGTAGTTATTTTAGTGTTATTTTTAACAGCATCTAATATTTATAGTATTCGAACAGTATACGGTCTGCTAGAACTTGAAGCGACGGTAAAAACGGTATCTAAACATATGGGCGATGTGACTTCAAAATTTAATGAGTCATTGTTGGTGGAAGCGAATCAAGGTGAGTTTGATAAGCATCAGCAAAATTATCAGGAAGAAGTGACGCAAGTTAACAAAACGATCGCTGAAGTTCAGAAGGATTTTCAAGCATATGATATGGATGATGCGGCGCTTAATCAATTCAAAAGCGATTTTGATGAATTAAAACGGATATATAAAGATTCGTTGGGGAGACATGATCGAAGTAATGTTGCGGCGAGTGTTTTGTCCATTAATAAAATTGTGGCACACAAGGACCAGATATTGCTAGAGAATTTAGATCAGATTGTAGAGCAAGTTGAGCGTACAATGCAACGCAGCATTCGAAGCGGAATTATTCAAGTGATCAGTTCCGGCGTACTTGGCATTCTTTTTATCTTTTTCTTGATCGTATTAATTTCGAGACAGCTGGGTAAAGGTATTAATATCTTAATGGAATCATCTAATCAAATAGCCGAAGGTGATTTGCGTACAAAAATTGCTGATTTAGGTAGAAATGAAATAGGTATTTTAGCAAAAAGTTTTTCTCGTATGGCTGAAAAATTAACGAAAACGATGCGTCAAAATCAAGTGACCAGTCATGAAATGTTTAGCACGATTGAGCAGTTGACGCAAGCGACTAACAAGCAAGCGGCGAGTTCGGCACAGCAAGCAGCATCGGTTAATCAAACCACGTCGGCGGTTGAACAGATCAAAGTAACATCCGCGCAGACCTTAGAAAAAGTGCAGCAGTTAGGTGAAAATGCCGCGCATGTGCATGCAGAAGGACAGCGTGGCACAGAGTCATTGGATCAATTAGTGGGGGGCATGAAAGATATTCAGCAAAAGGTGGAGCAGATTGCGCAATCTATTTTGGGTTTAAGTGAGCAAACGCAACAGATTGGTGAAATCACGCGAAGTGTGAATGCGTTGGCGCAACAATCAAAATTATTAGCGCTCAATGCATCCATCGAGGCCGCTAAAGCGGGTGAAGCCGGTAAAGGGTTTGCCGTGGTTGCGAGTGAAGTGAAAGATTTAGCCGAAAAATCACAGCAAGCGACACAACAGGTTCAAAAGTTATTGGGCGACATTCAGCAAGTGACTGAAAAAGTGGTGATGAATACGGAAGAAGGCAGTAAAGTGGTGGTTACTGGGTTAGAACTAACCCAACAAACCTCAGAAGTCTTTAATTCATTAAATCAAGTGATCGAAGGAACGACAACAGCGAGTCAGCAAATTGTGGCGGCGGTGCGTCAAGAAGCGAGTGGCATTGATCAGATTGCGAGTGCGATGATAGAGATTAACTCTGCTATACAAGAGTTTGCGAGCACGACAGAGCAGACCAAACAGGTGACGCACGGGTTGGAAACAAATGCGAAAAAGATGATGGCTATGATTAAAGCATATAAATTAGATGACGAAGCACATAAGGAGTAAGGTGATGATTCTTGGAAAACTAAGATTGGCACAACAGCTGACACTATTGGGCGTGATTGGTTCCATCATTCTTATATTTTTATCTTGGAATGCCATACACAATGTTAATACGGTTGAAATACAACATATGGCCTTGCTGCATATACGGACAGCTCAAACTTATGAGCAGATGGCAGCTCATGCATGGAAAAATATTTTGTTGCGCGGCCATGACAGTGGAAAGTATGAGCAATACCAACAAGAATTAAAAACCAATTTTGAAAGGGCGCAGAATGAGTTTCAGAAAGCGAAAGGGATCTTTGTAAAGGAAGGGTTCGATACGGTTGAACTGGATTTATTATCTCAAAATACTGAAAAGCTAAAAAATAATTATCAAGAGACATTGCGTCATTATATTGCCAAGAAAGGAAAAGTAAATTTATATTTACTGGATAAATCAATACAAGGTTTAGATCAGACTTTATCTGAAATGGCAGATAAGCTTGTTGAATCGATAGATCAACTGGTTGACAAGAATATTGCTTATGACAGACGAGAGATTATCATTGTTTGTTTGTCAGGCATTTTATTAGAAATTTTATTTATTTTCTTGATCGGTCGACAACTTTTATCTAATGTCAGAAAATTAGTCGAAGTCAATAGTACTATGTTTAGTACCATTGAACAGTTATCACAGGCGACGGCAAAGCAGGCCAGTGGCAGTAGTCAACAGGCGAGCTCTGTCAATCAGACGACGACTGCCGTCGAGCAAATTAAAGCGACCTCGCTGCAAACCTTAGAAAAAGTGCAAAAGCTGGGGGAAAATTCAGAACGAGTGAGAAAAGAAGGTGAGAGCGGCACGGAGTCTTTAAATCAATTAAGAACAGGCATGAACAATATTAAGAAAAAGGTTGAGCAGATTGCGCAATCTATTTTAGGTTTAAGTGAACAAACGCAACAGATTGGTGAAATCACGCGAAGTGTGAATGCGTTGGCGCAACAATCAAAACTATTGTCATTGAATGCATCGATTGAAGCGGCTAAGGCCGGCGAAGCTGGAAAAGGGTTTGCGGTTGTCGCGAGCGAAGTGAAAGATTTAGCGGAAAAATCACAACAAGCGACGGCGCAAGTACAAAAATTATTGAGCGATGTGCGAAGTGCAACTGAAAAATCTGTGATGGAAACAGAAGAAGGTAATAAGGTTGTGGATGAGGGGCTCGCGTTGGCCGAAGAAACACAAAGAATCATCGGTGTGTTAAACGAAGTGATTGAAAGCGCGTCACTGGTGAGTCAGCAAATTGTTGCCGCCGTGCAGCAAGAAACATCCGGTATTAGTCAGATTTCAACAGCGATGCAAGAAATCAATCAATCCACTCATGAGACGGTCAGTGCAACAGCGCAAACGCAACAAGTGGTTAAAGGGTTACATCTTGCGGCCGATAAAATTATGGACGTGATTAGTTCCTATAGATTAACGAAGGATGATCGACATGGACATTGATCCAAAAATATTTCAACAATTAATTGATACATTTACGCTCGAATTGGAAGAACAATTACAGTTGATTACGCAAGGCCTGGTAAAGCTTGAAAAGAATATCGATCCAAAAGGAGCGGAAACCACCTTGCATTCGATATTTCGTTCAGCTCATAATATTAAAGGTTCTTCGCGAGGCATTGGTATTGTAGAATTGGGTGAAATCGCACACAAGCTCGAGAATGTTTTTCAAAAGTTACGAGATGAAAAAAGCCTTCCATCCAAAGAAGTGGTTGATGTGAGTTTTGAAGCCTTGGAAGCCATGCGGAAAGCGTTTGCCGCCTTTGTGAATAAACAACCGTTTGATAGCCAACCCATGGTGGCAAAATTAATTACGCTGCTTTCTAGTAATCTGTCGAGAAGTGATGTTTCTGCGGCGTGCGATCAAAAAAAAAGTGCAACAACCGTAATGTCGGAGTGTGCACCAGAGAACAGATCTGCTGAGACGGAGACAGCCGAAGCTTTGCCACATGACGAATATGTTAAAATTTCTATCGCAAAGATTGCTGAAATTAATGCCTTGATCGATGAGTTGCAAATGATAAAACTGCATGTCGCTGATCGATTGAGCCAATCCAAAGGATTATTGCAGAAAGTAGACGGTCAAGTTGATTTAATGCGAAGTCAGCATGTTTTAGATAAACAGGAAAAAAGGACTGAAAGCGTCGAAAAGCTTGCTGAATTGAATGAGAAAATATTAAATAATCAGATGGCGATCCAGAAAGAGCTCATGAAATTATATAACACGGATTATACGACAAATAGTCAGCTTAAACTCTTAGCTGAAAATTTGCAGTACCAAGTGCGCTTATTGCAATTAACGCCGATTGATGTTGTTTTACAACCTCTAATTGGTACAGCGCGTACCCTCTCGCGAGAGTTGAATAAAGAAATTAATCTCACTATTTCAAGTGGCGGTATTGATTTAGATCGATCGATGTTAGAAGTATTAAAAGATCCCTTGCAGCATTTGTTGCGCAATGCCATTGATCACGGTATTGAAGTTGCCGATATGCGAAAAGAGATGGGCAAAGAGGCGATCGGACAGATTCATATTGACGTGGCATCGGAGGGGAGTCGCATTGTTCTTACCTTCAGCGATGATGGATCAGGAATTAATGCTCAAAAAATATTGCAATCGGCCATTCATAAAAAAATAATCACGGAGGAAGAGGCTAAAAATTTAACCGAAGCACAAAAGTTAGATTTTGCCTTTAGCCCGGGTGTTTCAACAAAAGAAATTATTACCGAATTATCGGGGCGAGGTGTCGGCTTGGATGTGGTTCGTACCAACATACAATCCGTGGGCGGCGACGTGTCATTAACCACCGAATTAAACCAAGGGACAACGATTAAATTATCACTGCCCCTCACGCTGGCATCAGATCATGGGGTCTTTATACGTGTTCGCGATTCTTATTTTGTTATCCCCACAACGGCGGTGATACGTATTGTAGAGTTAGGGATTGATCAAATTGATGCCGTTCAAGCAGGCTATGCCTTTATGTTAGAGGAGCGACCCGTTCCATTGCGAGATTTAGCAAACATATTAAATTTTGAAACGCTAGATGAAAAATCTGAAAAATCGGAAAAAGCCTCCATTGTTGTTATTTCAAAAGGGTGGACATTAGTCGGATTGGTTGTGGATGAAGTTTTGGGTGAACAAGAAATTGTGGTAAAACCCATGATTGAGCCATTAAATACCTTGCCGAGCATTTCCGGTGCCACATTGACGGGTCAAGGAGAAGTGGTGTTAGTGTTAAACCCTCTTTATTTGGTGGAAGCAGCGGTGTCGACTTCGGGGAATATGAATTTAGGATTAGATTCTCAGGCGGAACAAGACAAAAAGCGGATTGTACTGGTGGTTGATGATTCGATGACAACACGGTTATTTGTTTCGAGCTTATTTGAATCGCGAGGCTATAAGGTTTTATCCGCAATCAATGGAAAAGAAGGGTTAGATATCGTTCGCAAAGAACCGGTAAGTTTAATTGTGACAGATGTCATCATGCCAGAAATGGATGGATTTGAATTTACGAAAGCTGTCAAAGATGATGCAAAATTGAAAGATATTCCAGTGATTATTGTTACATCAAAAGCGAAGGACGAAGATAAAAAACGTGGTGTTGAAGTAGGTGCAGATGCTTATATTGTTAAAAGTCAGTTTGAGAGTTCATCACTTTTGGAGATTGCGCAACAACTGATGTGAGGAAATTATGGAAAAGTCCGGTAAAAAGCGCATTTTAATCGTCGATGATTCGCCGACAGTCGCGTTGATTTTGCGTGGTATTATTGATGCAGAATCCGATATGATGGTGGTCGGTCATGCTCGAAATGGGTATGAAGCGGTTAATATGACTCAAGTTTTACGACCCGATCTAATTACGATGGATATTCGTATGCCCTTCATGGACGGGTTTGACGCCATCGAAAAAATCATGATCGTGCAACCCACGCCGATTATTGTGGTGAGCGCAAAGGTGAATGATGAGCAGTTACGGATTACTTTTAATGCGATCAAGTTGGGCGCATTAGCTGTCGTTGAAAAACCCGAAAATATTACCCAGGATGGGTTTGAACATATGCGGTCACGGCTGGTGCAAACCATACGGTTAATGGCAGAAATTAAAGTGGTGACGCACAAAACCCCGCGTAAAGTGTCGCGTCACGAGATACCGGTTGTTACGGATTTTAAAAAATCAGATAAATTGGATTATAAAATTGTGGCATTGGGTGTGTCGACCGGCGGACCAGTCGCACTGCAAACGATTTTATCTGAATTGCCAAAAAACTTTCCTGTGCCGATTGTTATCGTGCAGCATATGTCACCGGGGTTTTTAGGCGGATTTATAAAATGGCTGCAAGACGATGTTATCCTGCCCATTTCATTAGCAATAGATAAAGAGCAATTGCTTCCCGGACATATATATTTTGCTCCCGATCAAAAACATTTATCGATTGTTGAGAAGGGGGGCAGTTTGTTTGCCTCCGTTGAGGCATCGAGAAAACCGTCATCATTTTGTCCCTCTATCAATGTACTGTTTAAATCCTTAAGTAAAATAGGGACTGGGAAAGTGTTGGCGGGGATATTAACAGGCATGTCGGGCGACGGTATTCCAGGGATGTGTGCGCTGTACGAAGCAGGACATTATACGTTTTCACAAGACATTAAAAGCAGCATTGTATCGGGCATGATCAAAGAAGCCATTGAATCAAAATGTGTGTACGATGTGGTGTCGTTAGATAACATCGCAAAGTTTATGATTAAAAAATTACAAGGTGAAATCAGATGAAGGTATTAGCCATCGACGATTCTAAAACCTTATTATTATTGCTTAAAAGCGTCATAGAACAGTTGGGACATGAGTTTGTTTCCTCGAATGATCCGCAAGAAGGGATTAAACTATTTCAGAGAGAAAAGCCGGACTTGGTGATTTTAGACGTCGAGCTTTCTGAGGAGATGGATGGTTATGAATGTGCGCGTCAAATTCGTCGTGTGAGTGCAGAAGAAGAATGGATTCCGATTATTTTCTTAAGCGGCATGGTGAATGATGAAAGTATTGCAGCCGGTATCGATGCGGGCGGCGATGACTATTTAACAAAACCTTTCAGCGATATTACGTTGAAGGCAAAAATAAAAGCGATGCAACGTATTGCGGAGATGCGTCAACAGCTGACGCAGTTTGCGACTCTGATTAAAAAGAGCAATCAAAAGTTATACGAATTGACTTATATTGATGGGTTGACGGGCGTTTCAAACCGTCGTGCGTTTGACAAGGGATTGGTGCGCGAATGGAATAAAATTTGTCGTCTGGAAAAACCGGGCAAACCTTTTTCGTTGATCATGATCGATATTGATAAATTTAAATTTTTTAATGATCATTATGGGCATAAAGCGGGGGATGAATGTTTACAAAAAGTGGCTCAGGTGTTAAAAGAGCATTTGCGTCGTTCTGTGGAAATGCTTTGCCGTTATGGCGGAGAAGAATTTGTTGTTCTATTGCCCTCGTTGGGTAAAGACGAAGCCATGAAGATTGCCGAGACCTTGCGAAAAAGCATTCAAGCGATAGGAATTGCGCATGCGGGTTCGGGGACGGATTCGAAAGTGGTGACGATTAGTTTAGGGGTGTCGACTGCTATGGTGAGCGAGAAAGGGGATCCGTTTAAGCTATTAAGCGCCGCTGATTTGGCGTTGTATGAAGCAAAAGAACATGGACGCAATCAAGTCGCTTATTTGGATCCGAAGGAGAATTAGCGTGGCGAGCAGGCAATAAAATGGATCGAGGGTTAGTACAGCGCAATCGTATGACATTCATCATCATGGCGGTATTGCTTGTTCTGTTTGCTGCGGTGGTTTATGTTGGTGCGTATCAGTTGTATAAGGCGGAAGTGGATCGCGGCTATAAAAAGGCTACTTATGAGCTTGCCTCCTCACAAAAAATTATTGAACTTGCCTTTCATACATTAAAGTCCGATTTGTTTTTTTTATATAATGCCCCCGATGTAAGACGTTATGTCAATAGTGATTTTAACTCTGTGCAAGATGAAAAAGAAGTGGAACAATATTTTTATCATTTCGCACGATCACGTAAGCAATATTATCAATTGTGTATTTTGGATGCCAAGGGTGATGAGCGGATTCGGGTGAATAATGCTGTTCAAGTCAAGATTGCGGCTGCTCGCGAATTGCAAAACCAGCAGGATCGTTATTATTTTAAGGATGCTATGAAGATGGACGAGGGGCAGTTTTATATTTCCCCTATTGATTTAAACATTGAACATGGCAAAGTGGCAATGCCGTATGAGCCTGTGGTTCGTTTTGCGATGCCCTTATACGATACGCGACATGTTAAAAAAGGCATTTTAATTATTAATGCGCGGGTTGTCGAAATTTTAAAACTATTGCCGAGGGATATTGTGTTACAGACGGAAGAGAAAAATCTTATTTCACTGTTGCCGAATGGCGTGATTGGCTTTCAAAAATCAGATTATCAGTTTAAATCGGATGGCACCGCGCTGCGAGAGGAAAAAGTTATATCGCTCTATATGTTGGCGCGCTTATTAAATCAGCATAAAGTTGCGTTAATTGTGCGGCATGATATCAATGCATTAAAAATTTTGAAATATAATTTTGGCATTGTATTTATTTTATTGTTTTTAATGTTTTTATTTTTAATGTTTTTAATGGGTTATTTAAATTACAAGGACGTAAAACATATTGTTCGCTCCAAAAAGGCCTTGATTTTTGGTTTAGCACAGTTGGCTGAAAAACGTGATTTAGAAACAGGGCAGCATTTGGCTCGCGTGGGTGAGTATGTGGTTACGTTGGCAAATGAATTACGTAAAAATAGAGCGTATCGCCGAATTATTACCCGACAGTTCTTAGATGATTTATATGATGCGGCGCCATTACATGATATTGGTAAAACCGCTGTACCGGATGCGTTATTGCAAAAAGAAGCACATTTGACGCCAAGCGAATTTGAAGAGATGAAAAAACATGTGGCCGTTGGCGCAGATATGTTGCAAGCGTTGATTAATGGCTTTGATTTAAAAGATACATTTTTGGTGACGGCGCGCAATATTTGTCGTTATCATCACGAAAAATATGATGGTACCGGTTATTTATTGGGATTGAGCCAGCGAGAAATCCCACTCGCTGTACGCATTTTTACATTGTGTGATGTGTACGATGCATTGCGCTCGAAGCGATACTACAAAGAACCTTGGAGTCATGATGATGCGGTGAAAGAAATTCAAAAAGAATATGGAAAATATTTTGATCCCGCTGTCGTGGATGCGTTTATGCGGTGTGAGAAGCTATTCAAGGAAATCAGTGAGCGGGATTTGAAGATGTAATTTAGCGCATTGCCACCCCGGGAATGACAATAAACAAAAAATTTAAAATAATATCAAATCCCCCTAAAACCCCCGCCACAAGCGCCTTTCATCCCCTCTTAACCCACCATTTTTTTGCATTTTTTATTTGATAGGATTACTATACCCATGAGTTTAATATGGACAAAAAATGAATAAAAAGACGATTTTTCAGCCGATGGCTGATCGACAAGTCATCTGCCTACAAGTCGCATAATATATGGCTTACAAGCCAATAAGTATTATTAATTTTAAGGTTTTTTTGATGGCATTTAAGATTTCCTTAAGATTCGTGTGCTATTTTAAGAATGAAGAAAAAAGTAGTGAAATAGGGAGATGATATGAGCGTAATGAGCGTAATAAGTGATCTATTGCGACGCTTCATTCCGAGACGAATGACCAAACGTCCGCTTAGCCCGTTAACCTTAAGTGCCCGCCGCTTTTCAGGCAGTCTATCCGATTTATTAAATACCGAATATTATCCCGCAAAGCAAATCGAAACTCCTCGGTCTGAACACATAGAGTCTGTTGATAGTGATGATACTGCCTCAGTTGCGAGTGCTGATGTGCCTTCACCAAGCGAAGCGGGCAGCGCTGATTCTACAGAAGTTCGAGCCGCCTTTGATACATTATTGAAGCGTTTGTCCACAGCGATGCAAACATTGCGAGCAGTAGATGATGTCCAACATCAAGATTTGTTCCCTGTTTTTGAAATTTTGGAAAATGTTTTATACCATGTCGATTTGAAAAAATTGACGAACAGTGACAAAGGACGTGAGTCTCTTACACATTTGGCGATGTTTTGTCGTAATATTAACGATACATTTAAGCTTAAGCTAACGCCAGCTCAGAAGTCTGTATTATGGAATATTGTTACTTTTCATCAGAGAGTAGTTGTGGCACATCATCAGAGAGTAGTTGCGGAACAAAAGGCGCTTTTGGATGACCCTATGGTTCAGATGGCTTTAGCGTTGGGCATGTCAAGGGAACGCGCGTTGCAAATGGGAAAGGCTAAGCAACAAGAAGAGTTGCAAAAGCCAAGGGCTAAGCAACAAGAATATGATGCATGTGATGATGATGACGAATGGGAATCTGATGCAAAGTCGATACCGGCGGGTGAAGGCACAGTAGATGAGCTTCAGCCAAAGCGCTTAACGTCGTCTGTCAATCTGAAGATGTGTCGTGATACTTTGCAGAGAAAAACAGAAGCGTTAAAAAATAGACTTTTTTCAATATGTGATCAAGAGACGAGTGTTTCCTGTAACAGCGTTTTCTTTAGGGATACGATTTCTGTGCTTGGGGATCAATTAAAGGGTTATTTTGAAGTCGCGCAGTCCTTTTATAATGAGAGGGTATGGTTCTTCTCTTATCCGGCTCGTGAAATCGTGATGCAATATATGCGCGATCTTTTGGAAGAATTTAAGTATCCAGATCCAGATAAAGTAAAGAATTTTGAGGAGGCTGAAAAAGCGATTCGTGCTGTAGGCGAACAACAAATCAGCAGCGCTAGACGACAAGAAGAAGTCAAATCACAACGTGCTTTAGCTCAGGTTCAAGAAGATATCGAGCGATTGCCGTCATTAGTCGAGTGTATTTCAGCGGGGAAAAAGCTCGTTGAAACTCGGTTACAGAATCTATATGCAAATAAAACAGTGTATTTGATAGGGTTAACCCAAGAACGTCTGGACGAATTTAAAAAAATAGTGGATCGATTAGGAAAGACGCACAAAGAGGAAATCGACCGAGCAGTTAAACAACTTGATCCAAAGGCTACGAGTGCTGATAACGCAATCGCCCAGATGAAGAAGCAGTTAAATGACTGGAAAGAGAGGATCGCGCCGAGTATTCATGAAACGCCGACAGAAGTGTATCGTCCGCAATAATATTATCCTGAAAAAAGCCGTCATCCCGGAAAATGCGAAGCATTTATCCGGGATCCAGGGAACGCTTTAGCTCTGCACTTCGATTTTCTGGATTCCGGACATTGTTGCGCAACGGCGCAACAATTCCGGAATGACGTGACTTTGTTTTCCGTCATCCCGGAAAATCTGCGTAGCAGATTTATCCGGGATCTACCGTCTTAAGATTAAGCCTCTTCCCCAAATCGCTCCATAATAAGTCCTTCGATGGCTTCTAACGCCTCCTGTTCATCTTCGCCTTCTAGCATAAATTGAAGCTCTGTGCCGTTTGAGGCGGCGAGAAGCATTAAATCCATGATGTTTTTGGCATTGATGATTTTATCACGTTGGGCGATCTGAATGTCGCTCGCATAACGTGTTGTTATGTTGACTAATTTAGCGGATGCGCGGGCATGTAAGCCGAGCTCGTTGGTGAGCGTGAGTTGCTTCTTGATCATAAAACATCCAATTTGTTACAAGCATTGTATCTTTTTTTGGCGAGTTAAGCTACCAAATCTCTATGCCGAATCACCACGTGATTTTCAGTTTTTTCAAAGTGAGAGCCCAGTTTTTGAGCGAGGTAAACAGAACGATGGCGGCCGCCGGTGCAGCCAATAGAGATGGTTAAATAGCGGCGGTTTTCAGCGTGATAAGCGGGCAACCATTTTTCAATAAACAAACGAATATCATCATACATCTCTTGGACTTGTTCAAAGCCTTCCAGATAATCAATGATTTCTTTATCCAATCCAGTTTTATTCCAAATGGTTTTATGCCAGTAAGGATTCGGCAAACAGCGTGCGTCAAAGATAAAATCAGCGTCTTGCGGCACGCCGTGTTTGTAACCAAACGATTGAAATAAAATCGAGAGATGATTTTCTTTATAACTGAGCCGTTGTTGAATGATATCAAATAATTGTCGAATATTCGTATGCGTGGTATCAACGCGCAAATTTGCATAGTCTAATAATGGTTTTAATAATTGTTTTTCATGTTCTAATGCTTCTTTTAAACTGGTGTTTTCATCGGTTAAGGGATGTTTGCGGCGTGTTGCATTAAAGCGTTTTAGCAAGGTTGCATCGTCGGTATCAAAATAGACGATTTCATATTCGTATTTTTCTTGCAATGTTTTCAGAATTTTATCTAAATCACCCATCGTGTTTTTTAGATTTCGGGCATCAATGCTGATGGCGATATTTTTATAGTCTGGTTTGATTTGAGTGAGCAAATCAAGCGGAAGATTATCAATGCAATAATAACCCAGGTCTTCAAGGGCATGTAATGCAATACTTTTTCCAGAGCCTGATCTTCCGCTGATAATAACTAATCGCATGGTTACTCTTTGTGATTTTTGTGATTGGTGAGTTTTTCTTTATATTTCATCAGTTGACGATGTGCTTTTGTGATCATTTGGTCAATGGCTTTATACATGTCATCTGCTTTACCGTGCGCAACAATTTCTTTACCCGGGGTAAAAATCGTTATTTCAGCAGCGTGGGTTAGGTTTTCTGTTGCTAAAACAACGCTCGCACTGGTGATTTTATGATTGTAATTGTTTTCGATATGATGGAATTTTTTTTCAACTAACTGTCGTAATGCATCGGTTATTTCAATATTGTCGCCTGTAAAGTTGATTTGCATGTTATCTTTCCTTATGTTGATGTTTACAATTCAAAATCTTTGCCGAGATAAACTTTTCTTACTTCTTGGTTATTTAATATTTTTTCAGAATTTCCTTCGCAGATAATTTTGCCGTCATTGACAATGTATGCGCGGTCGCAGATGTCGAGTGTTTCGCGTACATTATGATCCGTAATGAAAATGCCGATTTTACGATTTTTTAAATGTCGAATGATATGCTTTAAATCGACCACTGAAATGGGATCGATACCGGCGAACGGTTCGTCCAATAAAATAAATTTTGGATTACCCGCCAGTGCACGTGCAATTTCGACGCGACGGCGCTCGCCGCCGGATAAACTCAGCCCTAAGTTTTTTTGCAAATGCGCAATGTGAAATTCTCCGAGTAATTTTTCACATTGTTCTTTGCGTTGAGTTTCGGATAATGTCGGTTGCAATTCCAAAATAGCCATAATGTTTTGTGCTACATTCAGTTTTCGAAAAACAGACGCTTCTTGTGGTAAATAACCCAAGCCGAGGCGTGCGCGGGCATGAATGGGTAGATGGGTAATGTTTTGTTCATTAAAAAAGATTTGTCCATCATCATTTTGGATTAAGCCTAAGACCATATAGAATGACGTTGTTTTACCGGCTCCATTAGGGCCGAGTAAACCAACGATTTCACCTTCATGCACAGTGAACGAAACATCTTTAACAACCGTGCGTGAATGGTAAGATTTTTTTAGATTTTTAGCTTGTAAGATATTCATAGTTTGTCATCTTATCATTAGCGTCTATAGTCATCCAGATAATTATCTCTTGAGTTTAGTCGCATACTGACCCGAAGAATTTGATAGTAATTTGATATACCCTGTTTTTAAATCAGCTTGTAGACCCACGCCGTGCGTTATGTTGCCAGGTTGTGTCAGGGTGACCGGTTGATCGGTTTCGGCAAACGAACGGTCAGGGTAATAGGTTAAACGGCTGGTGGTGAGAGTCAAATTTTGGCTATTTTTGCCCGGTGGTTGAACGATCAGAACATGATCCCAAAGAATGATCGTGCTCATGCCGCCGATCGCTTTTCCGTGATCACTCGAAATATGCCAAGGAGACCCTTGGTTGCTTTTTGTAATGTAGTACGGATTATCGAGCAGCGTGGTATCATCTTGTTCATAATGTGTTGCGTTGGAACCGCTCAGTGTGGTGTGCACTTTGCCCAGCAGGTCGATTTGCATGGCATGCAGATCAGTCATGAAGGCATCAGGGTTGGTTGGTTTGTTGGCGGGTGTTGTTATTTGGTGTGCATCAAAAATAAGCCAAGCCGTAAAGAGAATGGCAACGATAATAAAAATACGTGCTTTCCAATGTTGATGAGTCCATTTCATTTATAAAAACCGATTATAAATTTTTTCTAGTGTGCCCTGCGCTTTCATGATTAAATCACACACTTCGCGCGCCGCTCCTTTGCCGCCTGATTGAGTCGTGACATAATTAGCCTGTTGTTTGACGAATTCAATTGCATTTGGGGGAGCAATCCCAAGCCGTGCTTTTTTTATTAAGGGTAAATCCGTTAAATCATCGCCCATGTAAGCGACTTGATTGTCGTTCAGTTGGAGTTTTTTTAATAGATCATTATAGGCAGGTATTTTATCGAGGGCGCATTGATAAACATGTTTGATGCAAAGCGATTGCATGCGCGCCGTGACAACAGCCGATTTTCGCGCAGTAATAATAGCTATTTCAACGCCAGTTTCGAGTAACAACTTTATCCCCAGTCCATCCAAGCTATTAAAGGCTTTAAACTCAATGTTTTCATCGGTGAGATATAGCGTGCCATCGGTTAAGACGCCATCCACATCAAAGATAAGTAGTTTTATATCTTTCGCAAGATTTAACACGTCTTCCATCAAGTGACACCTGCCCTTAAAAGATCAATGAAATTAAATGCACCCGTGACTTGATTGTCTTCATTGGTGACTAAAAATGAATTGATTTTTAATTTTTCCATTAACTGTAAGGTTTCTGCAGCCAGCATATTTTCGTTGACCGTCGTGCAGTGGCGCGTCATCACTTTGCCAATGGTTGTCTGGCGAATATCCAGACCTTGATCCAGGGTGCGACGTAAATCTCCATCCGTGTAGATACCCAGGAGGTGATTGTCGTTGTCGACGATACTGGTCATGCCGAGACTTTTGCGCGTCATTTCTAAAATGGCCTGCGTTAAAAGTGTATCTTCAGTGACTTTTGGAATGGCATCACCGCTATGCATGATATCTGCGATGCGTAATAATAAACGGCGACCTAATTGTCCGCCAGGATGTGATCGTGCAAAATCTTCTTTGGTAAACCCGCGTGCCTCTAATAATGCGATCGCCAATGCATCGCCGATAACGAGTGTCGCCGTTGTGCTCGAAGTAGGTGCCAGGTCAAAAGGTCCTGCTTCTTTTTGCACATGAATATCGATGTTGACGGTGGCTTCTTTCGCTAAGATGGATTGAGGTTTGCCGGTCAGTGCGATCAAAGGGCATCCCAATCGTTTGATAATCGGTAATAATACTTGGATTTCATCTGTTTCACCGGAATAGGAGATGGCTAAGATCACATCGCCTGCGGTAATCATACCAAGATCGCCGTGACTGGCTTCAGCCGGGTGCACAAACAGTGCGGGGCTGCCTGTACTCGCCAATGTGGCGGCTATTTTACGTCCAATATGACCAGATTTGCCCATGCCCATTACGACAATGCGATGTTTGCAGTCGAGCAAATACTGACAAGCTCGCGCAAAATCACCGTTAATTCTGTCGTGCAAGCTTTGAATAGCCGTCAACTCAGTGTTGATCGTTTTTTGTGCAGACTCTATAAATTTATTCATTTGAGTAGTGAATACTATCGATTTTGATTCAATTGTGCAAGTTTTTGACATATTTAGATGATTTATTTCACTCTAACATAAGTGGTAGAATTATCACGGAAAATTGGCAATTTATGTCAATTTCAGACTATTATATAAGTTAGAGTTGCCAACAGGAAGGGACTATGCCGGATAATTTTGTCACCATTAAAGGGTTAAAATTCCGCTTCAATGATCGGTGGATCTTTGATGGTGTCGATTTGGAAATTCCAGAGGGCAAAATCACCGCAGTGATGGGGCCGAGCGGAACCGGCAAAACGACCCTGTTAAGATTGATTGGCGGGCAACTTTGTCCCCATGCTGGCACCATCGATGTGGATGGTGACAATGTCCCTGATCTCTCTCGCAAAAATCTTTATCGTGTCCGAAAAAAAATGGGCATGCTATTTCAAAGTGGCGCGCTGTTTTCTAATTTAAATGTATTTGATAATGTTGCGTTTCCCTTGCGCGAACACACAAATTTGACCGAAGAGATGATTCGCGATTTAGTTTTAATTAAATTAGAGGCCGTGGGTTTGCGTGGCGCAGCTGATTTAATGACGAGTGAATTATCCGGTGGCATGTCAAGACGCGTTGCGCTGGCTCGTGCGATTGCATTGGATCCGCAAATGATCATGTATGATGAACCGTTAACCGGTCAAGATCCGATTACCATGGGCGTATTGGTGAAATTAATTAAAATGCTGAATGATAATTTAGGGTTGACGAGCATTATTGTATCGCATGATGTCAAAGAAGTTTCGAGCATTGCCGATTATGTTTATTTGTTGTCGGATGGAAAAGTTATCGCGCATGATAAACCAGAGGCATTGTTTCATTCGGATGAACCACATGCTAAACAATTTATGCAAGGATTGCCAGATGGTCCTGTGCCGTTTCATTATCCGAGTATTGATTTAGCAGAAGAATTATTTTCGGAGCGCAAATCATGAGAAAAGCCATTCAAGATTTTGGACGCGTCGGCGTGCAATTGATCGAAGGCTTTGGTCGTTCTGGTTATGTGTTGTTTCGTTCATTGTTTCGAAAGCCCGATTTTAAGCATGGATTTACATGCTTAGTCGAGCAAATTTATAATGAAGGTGTCTTATCTTTAAGTATCATTGTAGTCTCGGGATTATTTATCGGAATGGTGTTAGGTTTGCAAGGCTACAATATTTTAGAAAAATTTGGGACGACAGAAGCGCTCGGCCAATTAGTGGCGTTGAGTGTGGCGCGAGAATTAGGGCCTGTGGTTGCTGCGTTATTGTTTGCGGGGCGTGCAGGGTCTGCATTAACGGCAGAGATTGGTTTGATGAAAGCGACAGATCAGTTGTCCATGATGGAAATGATGGCGGTTGATCCGCTGCAGCGCATTATTTCGCCTCGATTATGGGGTGGTTTTATTTCATTACCGATCTTAGCGACTATTTTCAGCGCCGTTGCTATTTACGGGGGCTATTTGGTGGGGGTGAAATGGTTGGGTGTCGATGCGGGTGCATTTTGGTCTGGCATGCAATCTAACGTGTCGTTTCGAATTGATATCTTAAATGGGATTATTAAAAGTTTGTTTTTCGGCATTGCCGTGACTTGGGTGGCCGTATTTCAAGGATATGATTGTGTGCCAACTGCAGAAGGGATTAGTCGCGCGACGACGCGTAGCGTGGTATATGCTTCATTAGTGATTTTGGGATTAGATTTTATATTAACGGCCATGATGTTAGGGGGATGGTGATGTACAAAAAACACGGTCTGGAGTTTATGGTAGGCTTGTTTATGCTTGCGGGTGCGATTGCTTTTATTGTATTAGCATTACAAGTAAGCGGTTTAACGAGTTATTCCACGGGCCCGACCTATCAAATTACCGCGAACTTTGAAAATGTCGGTGATTTGAAAGAGCGCGCGATGGTGACAGTCGCGGGGGTTAATGTTGGCCGCGTAACAGATATTGCCTTAAATCCAACGACG
>JBBTCW010000026.1:0-15040 GCA_038043025.1 Pseudomonadota bacterium
ACCCACTGCTGCGAAAGTCGTCGAGCAACTGCGTGCGGGTTTAGAGCAACATGGACTGTTTGGTCGAGGAGCCGGCGGAGGTGCCGCCGCTGTCAGCAGACCCCAGTATGATATGAATACACGCCGCCCCGGTCAGTCGGGAGCGGGATATAGATAAAATAGCACGGAGATCATGATGGATCCGATTGATATCATTCAGAAACTGGTCAATTTGAGTTTGGCGATATACACGCAAGTGGAAAAAGCCAAAGCGAATAAAACACAATTTAAACGTTTAGCAGAGCGCATTAAAATTATTTTAGATGCGCTTCAAGGGTTGGATAAAATTGCAGATTCTACACATTTTCGATCAGGACTCGCGTTATTAGAAGAAGTGGTTAAAGAAACGCAAGAGTATTTAAATTTCTTTGCCTCAACAAAATGGTTTAAACGAGTATTGAAAGCGGGATCAGATAAAGAAAAATTTGAAGAATTAAATCAAAAACTCGAACAAGCGATGCGGTATTTAAGTTTGGGTTTGGATGTGCAGCAAGTCATGAACCGTGAAGCAGATCGTGACGATCAACGACGTGATACGGAAGAACTCAAAGCCATGCAAGACGAGATCGTTCGACTTAATCAAGCAGAGTTAGAGGCGATACAAGAGCTTAAGCAGCATGCGTTAATTGCTCAGCAACAAATGGCGTCAATGCATCAGCAAATGAAACTGTTACTGATGGGCGATAAACACGCGGTAAAATTACCCGTCGATTCGCATCTGCTGGTCGCATTTCATGAAATTTTATTTGATCACGTGATTGGTCAGGGATCGTTTGGCACGGTGTATTATGGCCGTTGGCAGAGTCAACCGGTTGCGATTAAAACGGTTCAAGGGGTGACAACCCCCGCTGATCATAAAGAATTTATTCGCGAAGCTCAAATCATGAGTCGACTGCGCAGCCGTTGGATTACGCAATTTTATGGCGTTTGCTTGGAACCCACGCGTCATTGTTTGTTAATGGAGTACATGGAGCACGGTTCATTATTTTCGCGATTAGAACATACGGCGTTAGATCCTGAGCAACAGCGATCGGTTGCGTTAGATGTGGCACGCGGATTATTATATTTGCATACGCAGGGAGTGGTACACGGCGATTTAAAAAGTGCGAATGTGCTGTTGGATCGACATCATCAAGCAAAACTGACGGATTTTGGTTTGTCTCATACGCGCGCAAGTAGTATTGCCAGCATGGGACAAAAGAGTCAAGCGGTACAATGGATGGCACCGGAATTATTTAAACGCGGCGGTGAATTAACGGCAGCAGCCGATCGGTTTAGTTATGGTATGGTGTTGTGGGAGATCGTGACGGGTCAACGGCCGTTTGACGGATTTGATGGGGATGTCGCGCAACATCTGTTACAAGGTGGTCGCGAAATTATTCCGTCAATGGTGCCCGCCATTTATCGTGATTTTATTGTGCGTTGTTGGGATAAAGATCCCGATAAGCGACCTCCGCTCGAAGAAATCATTGGTGCGTTAGAAGGCTATCGTCCGCGACCGCCCTCACCGACCGCAGAAGAATGGTATGTACAGGCGCAGCGGCACGAAGAAGCGCGATTATATGATCAGGCACGCGAAAGTTTTTATCGTGCGGCGCAAAAAAACCATACGCGCGCAAAAACAAGTTATGCCTTTATGCTCGTACGCGGATTAGGCGGACCCGCGGATAAAGATCAAGCCCGACAGTGGTTTGAACGCGGCGCACAAGAAGGGCATGATCGTGCACAATATAATTTAGGCCAAATGTTGGAATACGCAGACGGTGTGCAGAAAGACTTAAATAAAACCCTATTTTGGTATAAACAGGCGGATGCGCAAGGGTATGTGGACGCTGCCAAACGTGTTCAACGCGTCACTGAAAAATTAGCAACGCGGCCGGGCAGCAACCGAGGTAACTAAGGGTCTGTTACAGAATAAGTGCTGCACAAAAATTCTTGTCATTTCGAGGGACTGAGACCAGCCTATTCGCATGAGTCGAAAAATAATAACAACATCTTTTTTTCCCCCTTTCTTTTGCTTGTCCAAAAGAAAGGGGAGAAAGAAAAGGCAGTGTTTTTGTCCCACGACTTGACTGCGGGGTTATTTCTTATAATACTCAGCTCAGAGGGTGAGCGCGAACCGACATGCCAGTGGCATGTCGCAGTCGCGCGAACGACTGGCCATGGATGGCCAGGCTGGACAATCCCAGGGATGGCGGGGTAATAGATGAGCGTTTTGCGTCCTCTGAGCTGAGACCGGCCTGTACCCCTGAGCTAAGATATGAAAACGCATCTAATGTTATATAAATTTTATAGTATAAGGAGCTAATATGTCTAATATTCACACAGATGACAAAAAATTCATGAAAATCGCTTTGGCGCAAGCACAAAAAAGCCTTGATGAGGGCGGCATTCCCATTGGCGCTTGTTTGGTGATCGATGGTCAAGTAGTGGCCGAAGGACATAATCAACGCGTGCAGAAAAACAATCCCATTTTACATGCTGAGATGGATTGTTTGGCTAAAGCCGGTCGGCTGAAGCTAAACGATTATCTTAAGTCAACGTTATATACAACGTTATCGCCTTGTCCCATGTGTTCAGGTGCCGCGCTCTTATACAAAATTCCGCGCATTGTGATGGCCGAAAATCAAACTTTCGTCGGCGCTGAAGATTGGTTGCGCACAAATGGCGTTGAATTGATTAATCTCAATCTGCCGGAAGCAGTTAATATGATGAAATGTTTTGTTAAGGCTTGCCCACAGCTTTGGAATGAAGATATTTGTATCTGTGATAAAAAAGATTAATGTTATTTGGCACAATCCAAAAACGTCCCTATTTTTGCTTTGATAATATCCTAAAAAAGGGTTAGTCTAATTAATGATGGACGTTTTTATGAGATGGAGCGAAAGGATTTATGCCGAAGAAAACCATTAACAGACTGTCTAAATTAAGAACAGAAAAACACTTTTCTCAACAGGCAGTGGCTTTAATTCCTCCTCGAGAGGGATATTTTGATGAATTTTCAATTAAGCTATTAGATACTTTTTCACTCGATGAAGGCGTGTTGATTTTTTATTGGGTTAAAGAAACGTGCTCCATAGGTGCGGTGCTTTTTGACAAAGAAGATCCGACATTACTTTTATGGCGAACCGCGAATCCGATTTTTCAAGCAAAAACAGGATTTACGCCGAAGGTTATTGCTTGCTTAGATCGCGATGTGGTGATTCATTTTCAGAAAGGCCGCGCCACCGAAAAAATAAATATTTCGTTAGATCACCTTTTGCATAAATGTACAAAGAAATCTTGTTGCTGTACAAAGCCATATGTTTCTGCGATGCAAAGAAGCCCAGAAAATCCTATTATTGTGCCGGATGCTGCGCATGTTTGGGAAAATTGCGCAACGTTTAATGCCGCCGCTATTTATTTAAACGGGAAAGTGCATTTTCTTTATCGAGCGATTGGTGATGGTGGCATGTCTGTTTTAGGTTATGCGTCCAGTCGAGACGGTATTCATATTGACGAACGATTATTGAAACCTGTTTATGTCCCGGCTGAACCGTTTGAATTTAGAAATAATAAAAACGAATTTGTTTTATTTGATTATGCGTCTGGCGGCGGCGGATGGGGTGGGTGTGAAGATCCTCGGTTAGTGTGTATCGATGATAGGATATATATGACGTATACCGCTTTTAATGGCGTTGAAGCACCGGGTGTCGCGTTGACTTCTATTAGCGTTAAAGATTTTCTCAATAAAAAATGGCATTGGCGAAAACCCGTTTTAATTTCACCGCGCGGACAAATTAATAAAAATTGGGTGGTTTTTCCCGAAAAAATAAAAGGAAAATACGCTATTTTACACAGTATTTCACCGGAGGTCAGTATCGATTATTTTGCGCATTTGAATTTTGATAAAAACATTTCGATCATCAGCCAATATAGTCCCGCGCTACGCAATGGTTGTTGGGACAATCAGCTAAGAGGTGTGGGGCCGCCGCCGATTAAAACGGCAAATGGTTGGTTGATTTTGTATCACGCGATGGATAAATATGATCCCAATAAATATAAATTGGGCGCCATGATGTTGGATTATAATGATCCGACAAAAATTCTTTATCGCGCGATTAACCCAATACTAGAACCTTGCGCACATTACGAAAACCATGGTTATAAAAGCGGTGTTATTTATGCTTGCGGCGCCGTTGTCATTGACGATCGATTATTTGTTTACTATGGCGGCGCCGACCGGGTGACCTGTGTGGCGACCGCCCCGATGAGTGATTTTTTGGTGCAATTAAAAAGTTGTCGAATGACTCGGTCAACGATTGCCATGCATACGGTTAAAGTGATTCAGTAACAAAAAACGGACAGGAATAGGAATAGATATGGCTGCACTGCAACGGATCAACGAAAATCCGATATTGGCGCCGAACCCCGAGAACGCGTGGGAAGCGCAGGCAGCCTTTAATCCAAGCGTCGTGAAAGATCAAGCGGGCTATCATCTTCTTTATCGAGCACTTTCTTTTCCCGAAAAACATAATGGTGTCGAGCTCTCCTTTTCATCGATCGGGTATGCCAACAGTCGTGATGGCATTCATTTCGAAAATAAACGGCAATTGATTGTGCCTCAATATGATTGGGAATCGTATGGATGCGAAGATCCGCGTATCACAAAGTTAGACAATAAATATTATATTTTTTATACGGCCTTATCTCTTTATCCCTTTTCAGCCGAAGGGATAAAAGTAGGCATTGCCATAACGGAAGATTTCAAAACCTTCAGAAAACATCAAGTGACGCCGTTTAATGCGAAAGCGATGATGCTTTTTCCTGAAAAGATTGATGGAAAATTTGCGGCATTATTAACCGCGCATACCGATCTTCCACCGTCTAAAATTGTACTGGCTTTTTTTGAGAAAGAATCAGATATGTGGTCGCCGCAATATTGGAAAGAGTGGCATGCGGATTTAGATTCACATGTCATTCCTTTGTTGCGAAATGCCAATGATCAGGTTGAAGCGGGCGCGCCACCGATAAAAACAAAAGAAGGCTGGTTGTTTATTTACTCGTATATTCAAAATTATTTTTCTTCCAACAAAGTATTTGGGATTGAAGCGGTGTTGTTGGATTTACATAATCCCTTAAAAGTGATTGGCCGGACAAACCGATTATTAGCGCCCGAGAAAAATTATGAATTGCGCGGCATGGTTGCCAATATTATTTTTCCGACGAGTGCGATATTGCAGGGTGATGAGGTGTGGGTTTATTATGGGGCGGCCGATCAGGTGAGTTGTTTAGCAAAAATAAAATTAAACGATCTGTTGAAAGCGTTAACTCAAAAAATCCCCGCCGCTTTTATTAGAAGTGAAATGATTAAAAAAGGATTTGCGCGATCCAATCAAAATCCCATGATTGCCCCTCGCCCCGAATTGCTGTGGGAGCAAAAAGGCACGCTTAATCCAGCGGCGGTTTATACGCCAGAAGGAGTGCATATCGTATATCGTGCTTTTTCGCATGATGAAACATCGACATTAGGTTATGCGTTTAGCAAAGACGGCCTATCGATTGATGAGCGATTGCCGAATCCAGTTTATGTGCCGCGAGAAGCATTTGAAAAAAAATATCGTCCGGGATTTTCAGGTTGCGAAGATCCGCGGATTACTGCGATAGGCGATATGCTTTATATGCTATATACGGCGTATGATGGGACGATTCCGCGCGTTGCGATGACATCGATTAACGTGAAAGATTTTGTCGCACATCAATGGAATTGGGCAACGCCTCGGATTATTTCAGCGCCGAATGTGAAAGATAAAGATGCCTGTATTTTCCCCCGAATGATTGATGGCGAGTATGTTATTTTGCATCGCGTTGATCGATCGATTTATATCGATTTTGCCGATGAAAATGAATTTCATCAAGGCAGTGAATATTTAACATCGGATTATCTTGTGATGCGGCCGCGAGTCGATAAATGGGATAATATAAAAATAGGGATATCGCCGCCACCGATTGAAACGGCGCGAGGTTGGTTATTGTTGTATCATGGTTATTCCGATCCGGGTGCAATATACAAAGTGGGTGCCGCGCTGTTAGATTTACAAGATCCGAGAGAAGTGCTGGCGCGACTTGATATTCCATTGTTTGTGCCAGAGATGGATTATGAAAAATCAGGATTTGTACATAATGTTGTGTTTCCTTGCGGGAGCGTCGTAAAAGGGGATGATCTTTACATATATTATGGTGGGGGTGATTTTGTGATTGGCGTGGCGGTGATGAGCTTAACGGAATTATTAGCGCTTTTTTAGGAGTGCGCAGATGCTTAAAAAAAACATCCTGGGTAAAATTTATAAACGCCCCTGGGGTTCTTATGAAACCTTCGTATTAGAAAAAAATTATCAAGTCAAAAGATTAATCGTCAAGTCGGGCGGATATTTATCGTTGCAAAAACATTTTAAGCGCGCGGAGCATTGGGTGATTGTCGCGGGTACGCCCACGGTGATTGTGGGCAAAAAAAAGAAAAAATTAGCGCCGGGCGATCATGTATATATTCCGATTGACACCGCGCATCGTGCGATGAATTTATCTAAAAAACCCGTAGTTTTTATCGAAGTGCAGTATGGCTCATATTTGGGTGAAGATGATATTGTTCGGTTGGATGATATCTATGATCGCATGTAGTGGTGATTTTCTTTCTCTGTCAGATGGACGTGTTGCGTCCTCTCCGCTTCGACCGACCTGTTCTCGCCACGCAATCGCGTGAAATGTTCTTCTTAATCGTTACTCCACCGTCACCGACTTCGCTAAATTCCGCGGATGATCGACGTCGGTACCTTTGATTAAGGCGACGTAGTACGATAAAAGCTGTAGCGGCACAGTATAAACGATCGGCGCAATTAAGTTATCCACTTTGGGCATTTCAATTGTAATAATATCATCGCCATTTTTAATGCCGGATTGTGTGTCGGCAAACACGATCAACTGGCCGCCACGCGCACGCACTTCTTGTAAATTGGATTTTAACTTTTCCAGTAAATCATTGCTCGGCGCCACTGCAATCACCGGCATGTTTTTATCCACTAATGCTAACGGCCCATGTTTTAGTTCGCCCGCCGGATAACCTTCTGCATGAATATATGAAATTTCTTTTAATTTTAATGCGCCTTCGAGCGCAACGGGGTATTGCAAGCCGCGACCTAAAAATAAGGCATGTTGTTTGTTGGCAAATAAATCGGCTAATGTTCGAATGCGCTCGGATAACTTTAAAACTTCATCGATCGCGTCAGGCAACTCACGTAACAATTGAATAAGTTTTTCGCGCTGTGCTTTGTCGATGTTTGATCGCGCCAATGTGACCGCTAACAATAATAAACCTAATAATTGCGTGGTAAATGCTTTTGTCGATGCCACACCCATTTCAACACCGGCACGCGTGATAAATGCAAAATCGGATTCGCGCACCAACGAACTCGCCGGCACATTACAGATCGTCAGTGTCCCTAAATAATTCATTTCTTTTGCCAAGCGCAATGCCGCTAATGTATCGGCGGTTTCTCCCGACTGAGAAATCGTCACAAACAATGTATGGGGCTCGACGATGACATGACGATAACGAAATTCACTCGCAATCTCCACTTGACAAGGAATATGCGCTAATTCTTCTATCCAATAGCGTGCAATCATCGCCGCATGGTGGCTTGTTCCACACGCCACAATCGTCAGATGACGGGTTTTCTCCAAACATGCTTTTGATTCAACGCCAAATGCATCGGGTGAAACATCATTTTCATTCAATGAACAACCCAACGTTGTGCGCAAGGCTTCGGGCTGCTCAAAAATTTCTTTTAACATAAAATGACGATACTCGCCCAAACTCGCTGAATCATAGGTTAATTCAGAGATATGAATATCGCGCGTTACTTCTTTGCCTTGTCTATTAAAAATCGTAATTTTATTGCGTCGAACATCAGCAATATCGCCATCTTCTAAAAAAATAAATTTTTGTGTCACGCCGACCAGTGCAATCGGATCAGAGGCCAAAAAATTTTCTTCAATGCCAATGCCGATGACGAGAGGACTGCCGCAGCGCAGCGCGATTAATCGATGGGGATCTTTGACATTCAGAATACCTAATGCAAATGCGCCTTTTAATTGTCCGGCAACGTTTTTTGCCGCTTTTAAAAAATCATTTGTTTTTTGAAATTCACAATGCATTAAATGTGCGATGGTTTCTGTATCGGTTTCTGACTGAAATATATAACCGGATTGAAGCAATTGATCGCGCAACATTTCAAAATTTTCGACAATACCATTATGCACGACGGCAATATCATCGCCCGACTGATGAGGATGTGCGTTACGTTCATGCGGAATGCCATGCGTTGCCCAACGTGTGTGCGAAATACCGAGCGTACCCGTGATGGGATTCTTTTCAAACGACTCAATTAATTTCGCCACCCTCCCTTGCGTGCGCAAGCGACATAATTGCCCCGAGTGATTAATCATTGAGATCCCCGCCGAATCATATCCGCGGTATTCTAAACGCTTGAGCCCTTCTAATAATAATTTGCCTACATCACGCTGTGAAATTGCACCCACGATGCCGCACATAGTTTTCTCCTGGTTAATTTTTCTCTGTCATCCCGCGGCGAAGACCGCGGGATCCAGAAAAATTTATGACGAAAGTCTGGATGTCGCGACTTGATCGCGGGATCCAGTGAATACTTTAGTCACAATGATGATCTACCTAACTTTTTCCTTCTCTTTCTCCGGTCGCTGCCAATCCTCAATCGTCACTTGTTTCGATCGCGCGACGGTCAACTTACCCGCCGGCGCATCTTGTGTAATCGTCGAGCCTGCGCCGATCGTCGCGTTTGCGCCCACCGTCACCGGCGCAATAAATTGCGAATCCGATCCGATAAACGCATTATCGCCAATGACTGTACGATGTTTATTGACGCCATCATAATTACAGGTAATCGTGCCTGCACCAATATTAACGTCTTTGCCAATCATCGCGTCGCCAATATAACTCAAATGATTTATTTTACTTCCTGCCTGTATTTCGGCTTTTTTCAGCTCGACAAAATTACCTATTCGCACATTCTCATCCAATTGCGTGCCCGGACGAACACGTGCAAAGGGGCCAATCGTACAATGATTTGCTATCGTTGCTTCTTCAATAATGCTGTTGGGTTTCACTTCAACGTGGTCACCCAATGTCGCATGACGTAATATCACATTTGAACCAATCAAACAATTGGCGCCCACTTTAACGACACCTTCAATGATAACATTGATATCAATTGTTGTATCGCGACCAAATTCAAATGTGCCACGTACATCAAATCGCTCGGGATCTTTTAATGCGAGTCCCGCTTGCATATAACCCCGCGCATTTTCACGCTGCCAATAACGCTCCAAGCGCGACAACTGATCGTGGTCGTTAATACCTTGAATTTCCATCACGCTGCCGGCGTAGGTTGTTTGCACGGTAACCTGATCTTCAATTGCTGACGCAATAATATCAGTAAAATAATATTCGTTTTGTGCATTGTGCGCTTTTAGTGAAGGCAGCCACTGTTTTAAATAGCGAACGGGGACAATATAAGTCCCCGCATTCACTTCGCGAATTTTACGCTGCCGATCGGTTGCATCTCGCTCTTCAACAATGGACTGCAATTGCCCGCGCGCACCACGAATCACACGACCAAAACCGCTGGGGTATTTTACCATCGCCGTTAAACAACCCACGGCATCGTCTGCCGTACGATCGATTAATCGCTGCACGGTGCTTTCTGTTATTAAAGGTACGTCGCCACATAACACCAGCAGGTGTGAATTCTCATCGAGCTTGGGTAACACTTGGTGCACCGCATGTGCCGTGCCGAGGGGCTTCTCTTGTTTAACCCAAGTCACCGACAAATGAGAGAGCTTTTCAGGTACGACATCATCACTGTAGACGATATAAATCTTATCTTTTTCAATCGACGCAACCGCATCCACCACATGTTCTAACAATGTTTTTCCGCCTAAATAATGCAATACTTTCGGCAAATTCGAATGCATACGTTTACCTTGTCCTGCCGCCAATATAACTATATTCAAGCTCATGTTAATCTCCTATCAATTTTTTTACTGCAAAATGATGTAAAATGTTTGTATCAATGCACACTAATGATGAATTTTCACGCCGATCCGATAGCGCCTCTACCATGAATGAGTCGTCGTGCAAAAAGCTCACGCGACCGAATGAATCTTGAATTAAAATGGGATCCTGTTCCATTTCATAAGACAAATGCGGCAATTGTAATAAGGTGATCTGCCAATCTTCGATGTCATGTTGTTTTTTAATTTCTTCAATTTGTTGCGAAACACTATTCACAGATTTTTCGTCAATATAAATCACTTTTGGCAATTGCCGCGCATATAATCGTTTGGCCAATGTCACACTGGTATGATTAAAATTTTGATGCGCCAAATAGCGAATAACAGTATAAATATCATAATCACATAATTGTTTATAGAGCGCATAATTTTGTTTCAAAAATGCTGTTTTTAAAGCATGTAAATCGGCTGTTTGCTTGGCCTGTGTATTGTATCTATTGACGGATTGCAAAAATATAATTAATGGATTTGCGGCCAACTCTGTAAAATGGCCGTCCTCGTTGACGGCCTGCGCCAAGTAATGCAAAAACGATTGCAGAAAAAATTCACCGCCATGCTTCTTGCCATGATGATAAACGTTGCGAACCATTAAACGACGCGCCATTAAATATTGTTCGACAACGCCAATACCTTTTGTGGTCACGCCTAATCGCGCCACACCCTTTTGATCGATAACCGTCAAACAGTGCAAAAGCCAGCGAAAATCATATTCACCATACGTCACGCCACAAAAATGACTATCGCGATGCAAATAATCTAATCGATCGGCATCCAATTGCGACGATACAATATCGGATAAAAGCGTTGACTCCGATTGATGTCCAATTAAATCTTGGATGGTTTTAAGATCTTCTTGGCTCAATGGATAATCAGAATTTTTTTTATTGAATGATGATAAAAATTCCTCATTTGCATAATCAGCAATAAACATCGGTGTCCATCGCTCGTGACGAATGCCGCCTTGATAAAACAATGTTTCAAATGCATGCGAAAACGGGCCATGACCAATATCATGCAATAAACACGCCAGCATCACGAGCTGCTTGTTTCGCGTTGAGACGCCGAGTTTATTACAGATCTGACTGCCCACATAACAACAGCCAACCGAATGACTAAAGCGCGTATGCACGGCGCCAGGGAAAATCCAATCGGCCAAACCTAATTGACGAATATGGCGCAAACGTTGAACATTGCCACTGTCCAGAAAAGGCTTAATCCAGCCGTCTTCTAGGGTAGTAAACTGCATAGCCCCATGTACAGGGTCTTTTATGACATGAAATTGAATCATTGTATTTTCCGCTTAATAATCTTCTAGCAAAAGCGTTTGTTTACGGACTATATCGAATAATGGGGGGAAAAGCCATAGAACTACTTATTCGACAATTATTCAACAAATTGCATAATTGTCTTGATTATTCTGCAGTACGGGTTATAATTGTCAATATGGAGCGAGTACAGAAACAGCATATTTTAAAAGACCTGGATAAAAAAATGGTGTTTGTTGCGGGTCCTCGTCAGGCGGGCAAAACCTGGTTAGCCAAAGAAATCGCTAAGCATTTTGAACATAGCGTATACCTCAATTATGATCAAATTGAACACCGCGAAATTATAAAAAATCAAGAATGGCGAGACACAACGGATCTGATTGTGTTTGATGAACTTCACAAAATGCCAGAATGGAAAAATTACTTAAAAGGCGTTTACGATACCAAACCCGCTAACATACGTATTTTGGTGACCGGTAGTGCACGACTAGATATTTATAGTCGTGTCGGCGATTCTTTGGCTGGACGTTATTTTTTGCATCATCTCTTGCCCTTAAGTTTATCTGAACTCAACCAACTGGGCGAATCTGCATCGCTGAATCATTTATTAAAGCGCGGTGGTTTTCCCGAACCCTTTTTATTGCCGACAGATTTAGATGCAGAGCGCTGGCGCGACCAATATATCAACAGCCTGCTGAGCACCGATATTTTCGAAATAGATAATGTACGCAACATTAATGCGATACAGCTCGTCTTTAAGTTATTGCGACATTGTGTAGGCTCGCCGGTTTCCTATCAATCGCTCGCGGAAGATGTCGGCGTGGCAATCAATACGATCAAAAAATATATTGAAATTCTGGAAGCATTGTATGTGATCTTTCGTGTCATCCCTTATTCTAAAAACATTGCACGCAGCATTCTGAAAGAACCTAAAATTTATTTTTTTGATACGGGGCTTGTTAATGGCGACGAAGGAATAAAACTGGAAAATTTAACTGCCGTCAGCCTATTAAAACACGCGCTTGCCAAGCGTGATTATCTCGCCGAACACTATAATTTAAGCTATCTGCGCACACGAGAAAAACAAGAAGTAGACTTTGCTTTAGTTAAAGACGAGTCAATTGAAAAAATCATCGAGGTAAAATTAAGCGCGAGTGACATTAATAAATCGCTTTTTTATTTTCATAAAAAATATCATCTACCCGCCATTCAAATCGTTAAAAATCTTAAAATTGAGCGAAAAAAAGAGGGCATTGAAATCATAAAGGCCGACGCGTTTTTAAAAGATCTCTATCTCTAATTAAAAATTAAGTTTGAATATTCTGCAGGCTCAGAGTAGAGGCAAGTTAAAAAGCTTATGTCAATCGCCACCCTAATTAGTCCGCCGATTGGCGGCATAATTAGTCCACTTTTGATTCCCCAAAATACCTCTTTAACGACCTAAATATATCTCAATATTTTACATAAATGTTACAGTGTACTAGCGCTTAAAGACTAGCCGCAGCCCTCCGGGTTGTGCTACAGCAGGTGTTGCCTGAGACAAACCACCGCGCGATATACTCTCTGCGGAAGGGGAAAAAAGAGATGCCTGTGTTCCAATAAGCGATGGTTGAGATCGAGTACGGGCGCGCTGTGCTGCAGGTGTTACAGCCTCCACGGGCTCTTCACGCTGGCGTCTTCCATTTCTCCGTGGCCGTCGATGCTCTTCCAAATACTCCATATGTTCATTGCGTGCTCCGTTAATATCATGTGTTTGTTCAGGCATACCTTCTCCGCGCGCTAAAGCGCGGACGGTTTCAATGACCCAAGGACCACAGTTAAACCCATCAAACTGTACACGTGCTTCATGTACATAAATATCAGGATTGATATACCACGCCACGGGTTCTCCTGCATGTGGAGTACGCGTCGATTGTACAAAGCCAGCACCCTCTAAAACTTGCATTATCCTATTCCGCAAAGTCTCCGGGATCGATTGTCCCAACGAATCAAAATAAGACATCTGTACCTGTCCAAATCCAAAACGAAACATCAGCAACACCCAATGATCCCCCCCTCTTCCAGGCTCAACTTCCCCTATATTCAATGGCAAAAATAATCTTCTCACCGCCTCCTCGAGATCATCTGGAGGAAATGTGTCACGAATTTGTTGTAACCTGGGCGCTAATTGATGCGCTAATTGCCCGTCGGCAAACCATTGACCATCTCCTTGCAAAGGCGGCATATATTGATTTTCATCCTGTTCTCCCAAGTAATGATGCAGTAATTGGTTTATATCTTCATCTGTATAATGTCGGAATCGGTTACTCTTCGCTTTTTTACCCGCTGGTTGTTGCGAACGCTTATTTTCTTCTTTTTGTTTATCCAGCACATCTGAAGGAATAAATAACTGACGGTCAACTCCTTCATCTATGGATGCATATAATCTGGCTCTTTCTTGAAAATGTCTACCCAACGCTTCTGAATGCTCTTGCTTCAAGCCCTGCATTAAAATACCCGTAATACGACGAAAAGAAGCGGCCGCTCTTGCTTTATGTATTTTTTGCTGTGCTTGTAAGGCTGTTGTCGGACGGTCTTCCGCATAATGCCGATGTGGATATTGCTCATCACTCACAGGATGCCCAGAATGCATCACATTTTGCGCAAGACTTTGCTCCTGTTGTACACCAAACACCAATGCTTTTCGCGGATAACCTTTAGAGATCAAACGCACCTCTGGACGCTCCAATGTAGTCACCAAATTATCTATTTTTCCTCGAATACTGCGTAACCATACTGCTTGAGCTTGTAGCAGCGTCTCTCCTCGCACACGTGTAAATTGTGGAAACGCGCCTAAAAAAACAGGGCCTTCTATTCTGTTCGGCTCAACTGGAGCTCCACCCTCTCCATCAGGGTACTGCGCAAACTCCCCCCATAATCCATGTCGGCGAAAATGCTCTTGCCATAATGGAATCAACTGTGATAAATCTGCTATTGCAATTTGCGAAAAATATTCCGGCTGATAGGGAGAGCAAAAATAATCACTCCCCATAATAAAAGCTTGATTCATCCCCGCGGAACCTGGACTTAAATCCAACAGAATCAAATCAAATTCCTCTTTCCTCGGCGTACGCAATAATCTCAATAAATTATTAACCTGACCAATAAATCGTGTCATTCCTGGCACCGGATGCATACCCACCGTCATTGACCCATTTAAATTGGCCAAATCTAAGTGTCCTGGTAACAAAAATAATCGCTCATATTCGTGCACTTGTTGAACTTGCACCTGTGGCGCAACCCTAGCAGGATCGATAGGTTCTGGGCGCTGCAATCGCAAAGTGGGCGCCAATGCTTCGCGCAAGGTTAAATATTGTCGCGCGGATTCCGGCAGAGCCGCCTTTTGCTGTGCTTCTTGATACAACACGGCAACCGCATCTATCGGCCGCCCCTCATCATCTTTCCCCAACGGCCGCCCTTGTTGCAAAAGACAAGTTAAGTTTGCCTGCGGATCTAAATCCACCAATAAAACCCTTTTCTGAAATTCAGAGCTTAAAATATGAGCTATAGTCAAATGTTGTGTATGTGTGGATATTAAGCGGCCACTTGATCAT
>JBBTCW010000027.1:0-43266 GCA_038043025.1 Pseudomonadota bacterium
TGATCAAGTGGCCGCTTAATATCCACACATACACAACATTTGACTATAGCTCGCGACAAACCGCTAACGCCCTGGCTTGTAAACCACCCGGGCTTAATAGTTGCAATAGTTGCATACCACGCAAAACAGCCTGCGTTTCTTCTGACATTTCACCTGCTGCTGCCAGCCCCGCAAAAATAGCATGATAATGATCATAGCATTGCATGACCGCAGCTCTGTTGGCACGCAGCGACCGATCATCAAAAATTAAAGGAATATCCGTGTTTTTTGTAGGCATTTGAGAAAAAGGAATTTTGCCAATGGTTAAACCGCATAACATCAAAAAATCGGGTAAGTGAAGTGCAGAAAACTCGGGCCACGTTTCAATAATAGCATTCAAATATTGTGCTATTTTGCTCGCCACAATGCCGCCTCTTCGCGACAGATCCGCATCCTCTATGTTTACATCAATGCCAGCGCCCGATTGTAATAAAACACGAATAAAATCATCTAATTCTGGTGCTCTTGCACGACCCTCAGCCAGCGCTCTTGTTACGGCCATCGTTAAGAGTGGTTGTCCGCTATAGCGACTGACTTGGCGTGCATCTTGTTGTTTGGCGAGCACAAAAGCAGCCAGCGCATAGCGGCCCCCCCGTTGAAAAAGCGAGATCAAGAGCGTTTCATCACGATCCCATGTGGCGACTAATGGTAACTGACATTCCATTTCTTCCACCAAATACCGGACGACGTTTAGATGATCTGCGCGTAATGCTTCTTGCAGTGCACGATCAAAATCATGTAATTGTTTTTGTGTCTCGGTTCCCTGGAAAAGGGTTATTTGTGTTAGTTTTCTCATAGTTATTAAATTATTTGCTTGTGCTGCGATTGCAAATGGGGTTAAACCCTCTTCATTTTTAGCGGCAAGCGGCGTTGGATCGTCTTTTAATAATAAGGCGATGACATCGCCTCGCCTAAAAAAAGCTAACATATGCATCACGGTTGAGCCGGTTGCTAAAGTGCGTACTCCACCGCTATTATCCCTGAATACTTGCGTTGAGAGCTCAGTTAATGAGGGCTTGTCTATCGTCGCACAAATTTCAGAGGCGAGAATAGGGGGCATTCCTCGAGCTTGTTGTGTATTGGATTGTTGCAACTGTTTAAATAAATTATCGAATATTATCATGATGTTGTGCCCTATTATTACTATTATTATGTTTAAGGCTAGAAGCATACCGGAAGAAGCTTAAGGAAATATTAAGGGGACATCTAAAAATTGATTTTTTTGCAAAAAATAGCGGTTTTTCAGTTGAACTGACTAATCATTTACACAGAAATTTTTACAGTCTCCATTTCGAACGTCGTCCCGCACCTAACGCCCCCTCACTTCGTGCTATAAACTCATATCACAAATAGCGTTAGGAACGTGCACGAAATAACTTTTACATCTAGCGCCCAGAAGGGGTGCAGATTTTTACGTTGCGATAGAAGAAAAGTGCGCGCATAGTTATTCTATGTAAGCGCTTTTCTGATTGAGCAACGTGAAAAGATGCGCCTCTTATGGGATGCTAGATGCGAAAGTTATTTCGTGCACGTTCCTTAGGTGCGGGACGACGGAAAAATCTCATCAGATTAAACCGCCTCTTCGCATATTAGAGGATTCGTCATTAACAGGTCGTTAACCATATTGAGTTTAATATCCGGCATTTTTTCCTCGACACAAGCTTTCATATGCGCGAGCTCTTGTTCGATATAAACGGCGAGTGCTTTGCTGTCTTCGCGAATTTCAGACGTAAGTGGCCACGCTTTATCGCGCATTTCTTCACTCGGCCACAGTGAATACACACACCACAAACCATCATTGCTTTGATGCAAAGTCGAGCCAATCGCACCACGATGTTCCCGGAAATAATTCACCACATTTTGCCAATGTCGCTTATATTCTTCTTCCCTTCCCGGCTTCAATCGAAAACGATAAATCACCGCTATCATAGAACACTCCCTGAATTCTAATCTATAGAAATATTTTAACATTAAACCACTTTTTTCATAGTGCTTTTTTCTATATTATCCAACTTTAATCGATAAAACATCAAGGAACGCATTCATGCCGCAAACAAAACAAACAAATTGGTGGAAAGGCGCAATTATTTATCAAATTTATCCGCGTAGTTTTTATGATACCAACGCGGACGGCGTAGGCGATCTCATCGGGATTACAAAAAAATTAGACTATGTCTCACAACTTGGTGTAGATGCGATCTGGATCTCTCCTTTTTTCAAATCCCCCATGAAAGATTTTGGCTACGATGTTTCCGATTTTTACGACATCGACCCCCTTTTCGGCTCCTTAAAAAACTGTGATGAACTCCTCCAACAAGCACATCAACGCAAGATCAAAATTCTCATCGATATGGTGATTAATCACACGTCTGATCAACATGCCTGGTTTATCGAAAGTCGTCGCAATCGCAATAATTCAAAGGCGGATTGGTATGTTTGGGAGAATGCGAAACCCGATGGCAACCCGCCGAACAATTGGCTCTCGGTATTTGGTGGATCCGCATGGGCATGGGATGAAACACGCCAGCAATATTATTTACATAATTTTTTAAAAAGCCAACCCGATTTAAATTATAATAATCCCGACGTGGTCGATGCCGCGCTTAGTATCATGAAATTTTGGTTAGAGCGCGGCGTTGATGGCTTTCGTTTAGATGCCGTAAATTTTTATTTACACGATAAAAAATTACGCGATAACCCGATGCGTCGAAATGATGAGCCACCGGCCGAAGGTGCACCCGCAAGCAATCCTTATTCCCGACAACATCATGTCTATGACAAAACTCAACCTGAGAATCTAAAAATTATTGAAAAAATGCGCGCATTGATGGATCAATATCCTGGCACAACGTCCATCGGCGAGCTCGGCGACGACAATTCCATGACGACCGCGGGTGACTATGTGTGTAATGGCAATCGTCTACACATGGTTTATAGTTTTCGCTTGTTAGAAGGCCCGCTCGATGCAGACTTTATACGCAACAGTTTCAAAACGATGCAACAACATGCCCCGCACGGCTGGTTCGGCTGGTCGTTTAGCAACCATGACATCGTACGCGCCATCACACGTTGGGGCGGCGAAACCCCGCACCCCAATTTAGGCCGATTACTCATGCAATTATTACTCACGCTGCGTGGCACACCCTGCATTTATCAAGGCGAAGAACTAGATCTCCCCGAAGCGGATGTGCCGCACGACAAAATGCAAGATCCGTACGGCATCGAATTTTATCCTAAATTTAAAGGCCGCGATGGCTGCCGCACACCGATTCCTTGGCAACATGATGCGAAAAATGCTGGATTTACAGAGGCAAACGAATCGTGGCTGCCGATTCCCATCGAGCATCTTGAACACGCCGTCGATTTACAAGAAGCCGATAAAAATACATTGTTACATCATTATCGACGTTTTATTCGTTGGCGCAAACAACAACCGGCATTGATTCACGGCCAAATTAATTTTGTGGATGCCGACGATAATATTTTAGCATTTGAACGTCATGCCGCCGATCAAACATTTTTACTCGTCTTTAATTTATCCCATACAAAAGCAACATTTACTGTCGCAAATGCCTATAAATTAGTTGAAACCCACAGTTTTGATGTTGTCCTAGAAAGAAATACGTTGAACTTACTGGCCTTTGGTGTCGCCGTTTTTCAATAACTTATTGATAGCGCTTAATGCTATCCAAAATTTCTTGTTTTGCTTTAGCGGATCCTTTCCATCCACCAATCTTCACCCACTTACCCACTTCCAGATCTTTATAATGCTCAAAAAAATGTTTTATTTGAGCCAGCACTCTAGGCTCCATATCTTCAGGTTCGTGAATGTTTTCATAAATTGGCGTCAGTTCTTTTACCGGCACCGCTAATAATTTTGAATCAACTCCCGACTCATCAGTCATCTCTAAAAACGCAATGGGCCGACAACTCACGACCGATCCACTGATTAAAGGATAAGGGGTCACCACCATGACATCCAGGGGATCACCATCTTCAGATAATGTCTGCGGAATATAACCGTAATCGCAAGGATAGCGCATCGAAGTGCTCATAAAACGATCGACCCATAACGTGCCTGTATCTTTGTCCACTTCGTATTTGACTGGTTTGCTCAACATCGGAATTTCGATGATGACATTCACTTCATCGGGTACTTTATTGCCTGGACTGACTGTTTTTAATCCCATCTCACACTCCATATAGTACAAATACTTACCAAAGAGTGTAGTCTATTTTTGTCAATTTAACAAACAATAAAGATATGCTATAGTCATCCAGATAATTATCCATAATAAAGCGCGCCGAGATTGGGGTTAGATTTGGACGTTCTGATTGAGAGAAAATGCGAGCATAGTTATTCTATGTAAGCGTTTTCTCGAATGAAGAACGTTCAAAGATAACCCTAAGATCGGCGATGATTTGTTATGGATAATTATCTGGATGACTATACATTACTCATGAATAACACCAACGGAGATCTATGATGGACAACTGCCTATTTTGTCAAATCGCAAATAAAAAAGTGCCGGCTAATATTATTTATGAAGATCATGACGTCATCGTCATTGATGACATTCATCCCAAAGCACCCATACATAAATTAATTATTCCCAAAACACATATTGCTACCGTCAATGACATGACACATGAACATAAAGAATTATTGGGACATATGATTCATACCGCCAAAGAAGTGGCCAAAAAGTTAGGCATTGCAGACAACGGCTATCGACTTATCATGAATTGTAATGCCGATGCAGGACAAGTCGTGTTTCATATTCACGCGCATCTGATTGGCGGGCGGTCGCTCGGTTGGCATCCGGGTTGATACTTTATACGACTATGCATGCAATCTTTTCGAACCGAGCACGTAGGTTGGGCTAAGCGCCAGCGCAGCCCAACGGATTAATCAACGACGTTGGGCTTAACAGCCCAACCTACACAACTTCATTTCATCCACTCAACCACCACTTTTTTGCCCGAAAATGCTAACCCTGCTTTAATGATTTTTGTGATACCGGCTTGTTTTAATTCGGCTTCGTAGTGGCGTTTTTCAATTTGTTGCAACGCTTCGTGGGCAGAGGCTTTTAATTCTTCGCCTTCTTTTGCCACTTTGAATTCTAAAATTAAACTGACGGCTTGAGAGTTCGTTAAATCTTTTGGAATAATCACCACATCATAGCGACCATAGCCACTCTCGCGATTGGATTTGATCGTATGCGTTTTCATTGTGCTCGATATGATTCCCAACACCAAACCATGATAAAATTTCTCCGGGTTCTTGCCCGACACATCAAAAACACTGATCGTTTCAACTAAGTATTTTTTTAACATCTCAGCGAAATCTTCCATATTGCCTTTGAGTAAGGTGCCGATGAAATAATCGTATTGACCCTGCCCAATACGATCCGTAAGCCAGTCCTTCACCATCCTACGATAGACTAAACTCACTTCAAAATTAGGTGGCAACAAGTCACACTGTAATTGATCTTCTTGTGGTTTGCAGGCGATCGCTTTAAGATATCCGCTTGACAAGAGCAAACTCCACAACGCTCCCGAATTTTGTATTACATTGATAAAGGCGATATATTCATCTACTAACGCCGTTACCGGCTCATTTCTTACTAAAGATTCCAGTTTGATTTTGGTATCTTCGTCAGCCTGTGCGAATAGTTTTTTTATCAGTGCATTATCGCTGGTATTCACCCAATAAGGAGATAAAGCGCCTCGCTCATTGAGACAGTTGGCTACTGACCAGGGATTGTAGACAACGGTCTTGCCAAACTGATAGCCATTGTACCATTTTCTGATCTCGGCGCTATGTGGGGTTAAATCCGCTTGCTGGAGTAATTCATCCATCTCCTCTTCCGTAAAACCAAAATATTGGCCATAACGTTCGTCTAAAACCGAATAAACCTTGAGGTTATTTAACCCCGAAAACAAACTCTCTTTGGCAATGCGCAAGATACCGGTAATCACCGCTTTTTCAAGGTAAGGATTGGTTTTGAGCGCGGCGCCAAACATACCGCGCATGAAATTGATCATCTCGTCATAATAACCATGCAAATAACTACTTTGAATGGGAGTGTCATATTCGTCAATTAATAACCACGGTTTAACATTATAGTGTTGATAGAGACAGGTACAAAGAATCTGTAATGAATTTTGCAGTTGAGATCTATCTGCTTGTCTCGTCATAATCAGTTGATATAACTGCCGTTGATTATTGGATAATCTATCACTCAACGCTAAATAATTGTGTTCATCATAAATGCTTATAATCAATTCTCTCATTTTGTTATAAGCTGTTACAAAATCAGTGTCTTTAATATCTTTGAAGCTAATAAAAATAATCGGATATCTTCCCTGATGTTTTAAATAACCGCCATCATCAATCTGGCCAATTTTTAAATGATCAAACAATCCCGTTGTTTTTTGGCCATGAACTTCGGCCGCTAAAAAATGTTGTAACATCGATAAATTTAACGTTTTGCCAAAACGACGGGGGCGGGTGATTAAACTTACTTTTGTCGTCGCGTCATCCATCACATCTTTAATAAACAAGCTCTTATCGACAAAATCCAGTTTGTTATCCAAAATCTCACGGAAATTGTCATAGCCAATGGGTAATTTCATCATATCCTTACCATCCAATCTTACTCATGATTAGTTTACACAAAGACTGCGGTTAATGTTCAACAACTCCGCCGCAAGCGGCGGAGATTTCTCAATTTTAATTATTATCTTTACGCTTTGCCTTCAAACTCTTTCATGCTGAGTCTCACGCGGCCTTGGCGGTCGAGTTCGACCACTTTGATCTTGATGACTTGTCCTTCTTTTAGATAATCATGAATGTTTTCAATACGTTTTTGCGAAATTTGCGAAATATGCAAAAAGCCATCTTTGCTCGGCGTTAATTGCACGACCGCACCAAAATCCATCATTTTCATCACTTTAGCATTGTCATAAACCGTGCCAACTTCAATATCAGTCGTAATGTCCGCAATGCGATCCCAAGCCGCTTGACCCGCCGCTTGATCAACGGCAGCAATACTGACGATACCTTCGTCATTGATATCAATCGTCGCACCGGTTTCTTCGGTAATCGATCGAATCATTGCTCCACCTTTGCCAATCACGGTACGAATTTTATCCGGGTGAATTTTCATCGTGCGAATACGTGGCGCAAAATCTGAAATCTCTTTTTTCGGTGCATCTAAAACCGCATTCATGCAACCCAAGATATGCAATCGCCCTTCTTGTGCTTGTTCCAATGCCTTGGCCATAATAAATTTCGTGATGCTATCGATTTTAAGATCCATTTGCAGCGCGGTCACTCCCTCTGATGTACCGGCCACTTTGAAATCCATATCGCCTAAGTGATCTTCATCACCCAAGATGTCCGTTAAGATCGCAAACTTGTTGTCTTCTTTAATCAAGCCCATAGCGACACCCGCTACCGGTGCTTTGATGGGAACGCCAGCATCCATGAGCGATAAACTACCACCGCAAACGGAAGCCATTGAACTCGAACCATTGGATTCGGTAATTTCAGAAACGACACGAATCACATACGGAAACTCTTCTTCCTTTGGCAACACCGCTTCAAGTGCGCGACGTGCTAATCGACCATGACCAAATTCTCGACGTTTTGGACTGCCCACGCGACCGACCTCACCCACACAGTATGGCGGAAAATTATATTGCAACATGAAACGATCTTTGTACTCACCTAACAACGCATCAATCACTTGTGCGCTACGATCAGTACCCAATGTGGCCACCACAATCGCTTGCGTTTCGCCACGCGTAAATAACACCGAACCATGGGTGCGAGGCAAAATGCCCGGTTGAATCGTAATCGGTCGCACTGTCCGAGTATCACGTCCATCAATTCGCGGATGGCCGTCTAAAATACGTTGTCGTACCAACGACTTACTAAGACTTTCAAAGATTTCTTCTATCTCTGCTAAACTTGATTTATCTTCTTCATTACTTGCAAATTGTTCGATAACCCGTTGTTTTAATTGACCGAGCATCGTACCACGCTTCATTTTGTCTGATATCTGGTATGCAGAAAATAAATCACTTTCAATTGAACTTTTAACCTTTTGTTTTAATGAATGATTTGACACCGGAGCTTGCCATTTCCATTTGGGCTTACCTGCTGCATCGGTTAATTCTTTAATTGCTTGAATGACCACTTGCATTTGCTCATGGCCATACCAGACTGCCTCTAGCATGACTTGTTCTGGCAAAATGTTGGCTTCGGATTCAACCATCATCACACCCTTTTCCGTACCCGCAACGACTAAATTAAGATCAGATTTTTTCAGCTGCGATATCGTGGGATTTAAGATATATTTGCCATCGGTGTAACCTACTCGCGCGGCGCCAATTGGACCATGAAATGGCATGCCTGAAAGTGATAACGCAGCAGAGGCGCCAATCATCGAGACAACATCAGGATCCACTTCAGGATTGACCGACATAACGGTGGCAATAATTTGTACTTCATTTTTAAATCCATCCGCAAAAAGTGGACGAATCGGACGATCAATTAAGCGAGCCGTTAAAATTTCTTTTTCGCTGGGACGGCCTTCTCGTCTAAAAAAGCCTCCTGGAATTTTACCCGCCGCATAAGTCTTTTCTTGATATTCAACGGTTAAAGGGAAAAAATCCATAGCAGATTTAACCTCTTGCTGCCCCACCACAGTCACTAATACTGAGGTTCCATCCATATCGATCATCACAGCACCTGTTGCTTGACGTGCGATAATTCCTGTTTCTATTGAAAGCGTATGAGCGCCATACGAAAGCGTTTTTTTAGTAGCCACTTGGAATTCCTTAAAATTTTTTAATTACTGTCACGAAGACTTAAACGTTCGATCAGCGTACCGTATCGATTCGCATCGGTGTTTTTTAAGTACCCTAACAACTTACGACGTTGATTTACTTTACGCATTAAACCCATACGGGAATGGTGATCTTTTACATGCGTATTAAAATGTGCTTCCGTTAACTTATTAATGTCTTTGGTTAACAAAGCAACCTGCACTTCCACCGAGCCTGTATCCTTCTCGTTGGTGTGATATTCACCCATAATCTCTTTTTTTGATTCTGTCGACAACGACATATTTTTACCTCTATTTTGACTAATATGAACACCGGCATTCTACCGACTAAACCCCTCTGGCTCAAGGAATTTTTGGGGAAATCACCTATTTGCACGAAAAATCAGATATAATGCGCCCTATGACACTCATTCAACAGCTCGATCCCCTGGTACACCAATTCTTCGCAGAAGATCCCTCAGGCCATGACATTTACCATGCCAGACGAGTCAAAACCCTTGCTCTCACCCTCTGCCGAAAAGAAGGCGGGGATCCCAAAATCATCGAAATCGCAGGCTTAGTCCATGATGTCTTCGACTGGAAATTCGACCAAACCCACAATAAAGCCGTTTATGCCCTGCTCGAAGCGCACTTGAGCCCAGATGAATTGAACCATATTCTGCACATTGCCCATAATATTTCGTTTAAAGGTGCCCAAACCGAAAAATCCAAGTTAAGCCTCGAAGGCCAAATCGTCCAAGATGCGGATCGATTAGACGCGATCGGCGCCATCGGCATTGCTCGCACCTTTGCCTTTGGCGGCCATAAACACCGACCGATCTATGATCCCCATAAGCCGCCTAAACAACATCAAAATTTTGAGGAATATAAAAAATCAAACACCGCGACAATTAACCATTTTTATGAAAAATTGTTACTATTAAAGGATAGGATGAACACAAAAACCGCTAAAATAATAGCAGAAAAACGACACCAATATATGCTGGATTTTTTAGATCAGTTTTTTGAAGAGTGGCGCACAACATAACTTTACTGCGCGACCAATCGCTTAATCAATAGTTTGCCGCCTGTTTCGACTTCGCCAATACCTAAAAATCGATTTTGATTTGCGTCGACTAAACTCACAACGCCTGGCGATTGATCTCTTAAAATTAAGCACCGGCCACGTTGCAACGATTCAGTTTGTAATCGCGACAACGAGACAACCGGTATGTTTTGTAACATCGACTCCATCGGCAATATGTTTTTATCCAATAATGATAAATCTTCTTGTTCGGCTAATTTTTCAAGCGTCGGCAAATCAATCATTTGTTCTTCGCGATACGGCCCCGCTTTTAAACGTCGCAAAAGCGTCACATGCGCACCGCAACTCAACCGGGTACCAATATCTTCAACTAAGGTGCGAATATAGGTGCCTTTGCTACAATGCACTTCTAATATTAAATTATCCTCTTTCCATTCGATCAATTTTAATTGATAAATTGTAACCGCTCGGGGGTTGCGTTCGATTTCAATACCTTGGCGCGCTAATTTGTAGAGCGGTTGCCCTTTATGTTTTAACGCAGAAAACATCGAGGGAATCTGCTCGATTTCGCCTTCAAATTTTTTTAAAACAGCCTGGATCGCCGCTAACGTAATCTCTGTCGTCGAATGCGTTGCAGCGATATCACCTTCTAAATCGCCCGTCGTCGTCGATGCGCCTAACTTGCCGATCACATAATAATATTTATCCGCATCTAATAAAAATTGTGAAAATTTAGTCGCTTCACCAAAACAAATCGGTAATAACCCCGTCGCTAAAAGATCTAAACTGCCGGTATGCCCTGCTTTTTTTGCTGAAAATAATCCTTTCACTTTTTGCAGCGCCTGATTAGAAGACATGTGGATGGGCTTATCTAAGAGTAAGACGCCGTTTAAGTTTCGTTGCATGGATAGTATTCTCTTTTAATGTCATGCCGCGGTTTAACCGCGGCATCCAGACTTTCGTCATACCGGCGAAAGCCGGTATCCAGTGATTATAATAACGGTACTCCGTTATTATAATCTTTAATATAAATTTTTCTGGATCCCGCGGTCAAGCCGCGGGATGACAAAACACTCAGCTCAGAGCTGAGTTTCTATCTAGTAATTTCGAAATCTTTGTTCCGTGCGCGACACCTTCGTCATAATAAAAACGTAATACCGGTATTTTGCGTAATTCAATACATCCCGCTAAATGATGGCGCAAAAACTTTACTGCACCGTTTAATATTTTTAATGTTTCGGGATTGTTGGTTTCATCGCGCGTGGCAATATACACTTTGGCATAAGACAGATCACGCGCCACGTCAACTCCAGTAACCGTAATAAACGACAACCGAGAATCCGATAACTCTTTCTGAATAATGCGCGCCAGCTCGGTTTGAATCAATGACTCAACACGATGCATACGGTTTTCACTCATTAAAGGGTACGCTCCACTTGCACACGCTCAAACACTTCGATTTGATCGCCGATTTTAATATCATTATAATTTTTTACGCCAATACCGCATTCTGTGCCTTTTCGAACTTCTGAGGCATCTTCTTTAAAACGACGCAAGGAATCTAGTTCCCCTTCAAAAATCACCACATTATCGCGCAACACACGAATCGGCTGATTGCGTTTAATGACGCCATCCGTCACCATGCATCCACCCACTGCGCCAAACTTCGGCGAACGAAACACTTGTCGCACTTGTGCTAAACCAATAATGTCTTCTCTAAACCGCGGCGCCAACATGCCGGTCAACGCTTGTTTGATTTGATCAATCACCTCATAAATAATGCTGTGATAACGTACATCGACACCCGTTGATTCAATTAAGTGTTTTGCCGAATGATCAGCGCGCACATTAAAGCCAATAATAATGGCGCGTGATGCAATCGCTAAATGTACATCGGACTCCGTAATACCACCTGTGCCACTTGAAATAATTTTAACTTGCACTTCGTCATTTGATAATTTTAGCAATGATTCTTTTAACGCTTCAACGGAACCGTGCACACTTGCTTTTAAAATAACATTTAACACTTTTGGTTCATCTTGGCCAAAATGGTCAAAAAGATTTTCTAAGGTAACGTTTTGAACATCTGCGAATTTGCTTTGTCTAAATTTAGTTTGGCGGAACAATGCCACTTCGCGCGCACGTTTTTCATCGCGCGCGACCACCACATCATCACCCGCATTTGGCGTATCAGATAATCCGAGCACTTCAACAGGAATCGACGGACCTGCCTCGTCAATGCGACGACCATTTTCATTTAATATCGCACGCACACGCCCATACGTCATGCCCACTAATATCATATCACCTTGATGTAAGGTGCCTTGCTGTACCAAAATCGATGCAATGGGTCCACGATTTTTATCCAAACGTGACTCCACCACAAATCCTTTCGCCGGCGCATCTTTGACGGCCGTTAACTCTAACACTTCAGCTTGCAACAACACCGCATCTAATAATGCATCAATACCATCGCCTTTTTTCGCCGAAATATTTACAAATAAGGTATCGCCCCCCCATTCCTCGGGGAGAACGTTGTGTTTGCTTAATTCAGTTTTCACTTTTTCAGGATCTGCGGTCGATTTATCAATTTTGTTGACCGCCACAATCATCGGCACTCCCGCTGCTCTTGCATGCTCGATGGCTTCAACCGTTTGCGGCATAACACCGTCATCAGCGGCCACAATTAAAATAACAATATCCGTTACTTTTGCACCACGTGCGCGCATCGCAGTAAACGCTTCATGTCCCGGCGTATCTAAAAATGTAATCATCCCTTTTGGAGTTTCAACATGATACGCTCCGATATGCTGCGTAATGCCGCCCGCTTCACCATCTGCCACTTTCGTCCGACGAATATAATCCAATAAAGATGTTTTCCCATGATCCACATGACCCATAATCGTCACAACGGGCGGACGCGGAACGGCTTCTGCATCCGTTTTTAAATCGTCCCAAACCGCATCTTCGATGGCATTTTCGTTAATTAATTTAACTTTATGTCCCATGTCTTCAACGATAATGACGGCCGTATCACGATCAATCACTTGATTGATCGTTGCCATCACACCTAATTCCATTAGCTTTTTGACAATTTCAACCGCTTTGACAGACATGCGCTGCGCTAGTTCAGCAACCGTAATCACTTCGGGAATAGCGACATCATGAATAACAGGCTCTGTGGGTCTTTCAAACTCTTGACGTCTTACTTTGCCTTTAAACGGGGTTGCCTTTTTGCGCGGCTTTATAATGACGGGCTCATCGTGCACATCAAGCTCATCGATCGTCTCATCGTCATCATCATGCAAATTAATCGTACGTATATCAATTTTCTTTTGTGAGCGCTTCTTTTCTTGCTCTCGCGCTTTCGCTTTTTTCTTGGCTTTGCGTTGATCTTCATCCTCAAACGAAACGGTTGCCTTTGACGGCTTATCTTTTATCTTAATCTCTGATGGCGCGGCGCTTGGTTTTACTTCATGGATTTTTGTTTCCTTATCGGCAAAGGGTGCTTGTTGCTGCCCACACTCTTCGGCTTGGCGTTTCGCCAACTCAGCTTCTAATCGTGCCTTCTCCTCCTGCCGGGTTTCTTTCTCTTTGTCCAACATAAAACGTTGTTTGTAATAAGTGTGTTTTTTACGCACTTCTACATTCACGATTTTATTACTTTTGTTTTGAACGCCTGTAATTTTTAATTTACTAATGCTTTTGCGCTTTAAAGTCAACTTGCGTTTAGGTTCTTCTGTGGGTGTCTCGTCTGGTTTTTTTTCAGTTTTTTGCGCTTTCAAAAAATCAACAATTTTTTTGCGCTGTCCATCCGATATTTCGTCGTCAGCAGAGTTAATGCGCATATTAGCCAACTTAAAGGCTTCCAGCAAATCATCGACAGAAAGCTGTAACTCCTTTGCCAATTGTTTCACTTCAATTTTTTCTGTCATCTGTTACTCCACAGTACGCAATGCCAATGATATATCTTCTATTCAAACCACGGCTCACGCGCAGTCATAATTAATTCTGCCGCACGCTCTTTTGGCATATCCCCTACAATATCAATTAACTCCTCGATACCCAACTCTGCGAGATCTTCCATAGATTTAACTTTCTTGGCCGCTAATTTACCTGCCAACTCCCGATCCATCCCACGCATTTGCAGCAATGTCTCATCCGGCTGCGGTGCCGCTTCTTGTTTTGCCAAGACTTCTTTTGCACGTTCTTGTAAGGCGGCAACAATTTCTTCATCAAATTCTTCAACATTTGCCAATTCTTCTGCCGGAATATAGGCAATTTCTTCTAAACTGCCAAATCCTTCGCGCACAAAAATCGCCGCAATCTCCGCATCAATATCTAATTTATTCATAAACATCTTTTGCGTTTTTTCAGAATCGGCTTGACCTTTCTTTTCAGCCTCTTCAACTGACATCACATTCAATGTCCAACCGGTTAAAGCACTCGCTAATCGCACATTCTGTCCGCCGCGACCAATCGCCTGTGATAACTGCTCTGGATCCACCGCAATATCCATTGTTTTGGTTTCTTCATCCACCACAATCGATGCCACTTCAGCGGGCGCCATTGCATTAATCGTCAACTGAGCAGGATTATCATCCCATAAAATAATGTCAATACGCTCACCATTTAATTCGTTTGAAATCACCTGCACTCGCGAACCCCGCATGCCGACACACGCTCCAATCGGGTCAATTCGACCATCATTAGTCTTCACTGCCACCTTAGATCTTACGCCAGGATCGCGTGATAATGCTTTGATTTCAATTACGTCTTCGCCTATTTCTGGAACTTCAATTTTAAACAGTTCCATTAACATTTCTTTGCACGCCCTGCTCACAAACAATTGAGGGCCTCGCACTTCTGGACGAATATCATATAAGTAACCTCGTATGCGATCACCTGTTCGCACTGACTCGTTTGGCAACATTTCTTCACGTGGAATGATCGCTTCGGCATTATCGCCCAAATCGAGTGTAATACCCTCGTGTGATACACGCTTCACCACACCCGCAATCAATTGATTGAGTTTACCGTTATACGCTTCAATGACTTTGGTTCGTTTGGCTTCTCGTACTTTTTGCACAATAACTTGCTTGGCAGTTTGAGCGGCAATGCGACCAAACTCAACCGACTCCAGGGGTTCTTCAACCGTGTCACCTTCTTTTAAACCTTTAGCTTGACCCTCCTCTAAGCTTAAATGCAATTCGGGATCAAATTCAATTTCTTCATTTTCAGGATTTACCACCGTCCAAACGCGAAAAGTTGAATACGCGCCCGTTTCAGGATCTATCGAAACACGTACATCAATGGGCGTCAAATGACGTCGTTTTGTTGCCGTTTCTAAGGCGGCTTCAATGGCCTCCAAAATCACTTCTTTTGAAACATCCATTTCATATGAAACAGTTTTGGCAACATCTAAAATTTGTTTATTCATGATTTGTCCTCTATCATTAATTTGCCTTTGGCGATTTGCGCAAAAGGTAATTCAAAATTTTCATTTTCTACTCGCATTAAAACATCTGCTGATGAAACATCAACGATCACACCTTTAAAATTACGTCTCCCCTCAAGCGGCATCGACAATTGTATGTTCGCCGCTCGCCCTATAAATTTTTTATAATCCTCCATCGTAAATAACGGCCGATCCAATCCAGGCGATGATATCTCTAATTGATATGCATCCACCATTACATTTTCAACATCAAACAAGGCACTGAGTTGGCGACTGATCACAGCGCAATCATCCAATGTCACCCCGTTCTCTCGATCCACATAAATCCGCAATACCGGCGGACGACTGCTTTGCAGCTCGCAGCCCACCCACTCATAACCCAGTGCTTTGACCGTCGGCTCTGCTATTTGTCTCACCTTCTCCATCCTGTTCATCGCTTTTCCAATAGGCATAAAAAAAGTGGGTTGACCCACTTTTTCTTCAATCATTGTGCGCCCATCATGATGAGCGGGTCATCGCACTATTTCTAAAAAACAGCGCCGTATACCTCCAAAATGCATTGGTTGCGGGGGCAGGATTTGAACCTACGACCTTCGGGTTATGAGCCCGACGAGCTGCCAGACTGCTCCACCCCGCGGTATTTAAGGATAGAACTATAGCGAAAACTCACGCAATACGCAAGGCATATGAAAGAAAATGCGAGGGTATTAACCATTATCTCTCATGTGCGGGAAGAGGATTACATCGCGAATCGACGCTGCATCGGTAAATAACATCACCAACCGATCAATCCCAATGCCCTCACCCGCGGCGGGTGGCATCCCGTATTCCAATGCCGTAATGTAATCTTCATCATAATACATCGCCTCGTCATCGCCCGCATTACGCGCCTGCGCTTGCGCTTTAAATCGCTTGGCTTGTTCTTCGGGGTCATTTAATTCCGAAAAACCATTGGCAATTTCACGACAGGCAACAAAAAATTCAAACCGATCCGTCACGAATGGATTGTCGTCATTGGGGCGCGCTAAAGGGGACACTTCTGCGGGATATTCCGTAATAAATGTCGGACTCCTCAGATTCTTCTCGACCGTGTGCTCAAAAATCACGGTTTGTACGCGACCTAATCCATCCGTATCAAATAAAGTGGCGCCAAGTTTTTTAGCAATTTTTTTCGCACTCGCTAAATCCTCTAAATCCACCGCTTTAATATCGGGATTAAAATGCAAAATAGAATCCTTTAACGTCATTCGCGCAAAGGATTTTCCAAAATCTATTTCATTTCCTTGATACGTGACTTGGGTTTGTCCACCAATAGCCAAAGACATCGTGCGCAATAGGGTTTCCGTCAAATCCATGAGATCATTATAATTGGCATACGATTGATAAAATTCTAACATCGTAAATTCGGGATTATGCTGAATCGAGATGCCTTCATTGCGAAAATTACGATTGATTTCAAACACGCGCTCAAATCCACCGACGACTAAACGCTTTAAATAAAGTTCCGGCGCAATACGCAAATAAAGCGTCATATCCAATGCATGGTGATGCGTCACAAACGGTTTTGCCGCCGCACCACCGGGAATCACTTGCATCATCGGTGTTTCAACCTCTAAAAATTGCCGATCTCGCAAAAATTGTCGAATAAATTCAATGATGCGATTGCGCATATAAAACGTATGACGCGTTGCTTCGTTTGCAATTAAATCCACATAACGCTGACGATAACACATCTCTTTGTCGGTCAATCCATGAAACTTATCAGGTAATGGACGTAGTGCTTTTGTAATCAACCGCGCTTCTTCGGCATGAATCGATAATTCCCCCGTTTTGGTTTTAAACAAAAATCCTTTGACACCCATAATATCGCCCAAATCCCATGTTTTAAATGCATCATAAACGCCTTCTGACAAATCGTTTTGACGTAAATAAATTTGAATGCTCCCCGACATATCTTGAATCTGCACAAAGCTTGCTTTACCCATCACACGACGCAACATAATGCGACCCGCGACGCTCACCCTTGTCTTATTCGCTTGTAACGTATCATTGTCTTTATCGTCATCTGCCGCATGCAACTCGCCCGCCAACGCATCACGCCGAAAGTCATTGGGATACGCTTGACCCGCCTTGCGCAATGCATTTAATTTCTCTTTGCGCTGCGCAATGAGTTCATTTTCATCGACTGTGTTTGTGTCTACTGGGTCGTTCATAGTGTTTGCCCTTTATTTCTCATCGGAAAGCTGCAATAAACTGCTTTCAATAAATTTTTCCAAATCCCCATCTAAAACTGATTTTGTATCGTGAATTTCAACACCCGTGCGCAAATCTTTAATGCGCGATTCATCCAATACATAAGATCGAATCTGTGTCCCCCAACTAATATCCGTTTTAGAATCTTCCATCACCTGCTGTGCCTCATGGCGTTTTTTTAATGCCAACTCATACAATTTTGCTTTGAGCTGTTTCATCGCGCTGGATTTATTTTTATGTTGCGAACGCTCACTTTGACATTGCACCACGGTATTCGTCGGCTCATGCGTAATGCGCACCGCTGAATCCGTTCGATTCACATGTTGTCCGCCGGCGCCGCTGGCACGATACGTATCAATGCGCAAATCCGCCGGATTGATATCGATTTCAATGCTATCATCCACTTCAGGATAAACAAACACCGATGAAAAAGATGTATGCCGCTTATTATTGGCATTAAACGGTGATTTACGCACGAGTCGATGCGTCCCCGTCTCCGTACGCAGCCAACCATGCGCATACTCCCCATCAAATTTAATCGTCGCATTTTTAATGCCCGCCACTTCGCCCGGAGAAACATCGAGCAATTGCGTCTTAAATCCACGCCGTTCACCAAAACGCAAATACATACGCATCAACATCTGCGCCCAATCTTGCGCTTCGGTACCACCCGAACCCGCCTGAATATCTAAATAAGTATTATTGGCATCTAATTTGCCGTTGAAACGACGCTGAAATTCTAATTGTTCTAAACGCTGCGCATATTGATCTAAGTCTTTTTCAAGCTCAGCAATCGCCATCTTGTCGTTTTCGGTTACCGCTAATTCAAATAATTCATTAATATCTGCAATATCTTGCTGCAGTTGATTCACCACATCGACGACTTTTTGTAACAACGCTTTTTCTTTGGCTAAGGCTTGTGCATTTTCAGGATCATTCCAAAGATTCGGATCTAAAAGCGCACGCGTCACCACTTCTAGGCGAGCATTTTTTGTATCATAGTCAAAGATACCCCCGTAAGCGTGTCACGCGATCGGTGAAATCGGTGATGCGCGCACGACTATCTTTTATCTCGGACATATATTTTCCAATGCTATTATATAGATGATCCTTTATATGGCATACTTAACCCCGAGTCAACTATATATATGGAACAAAAATTAAACAAGCAACGGCCTGGCGACCAAGGTTTAACAGATCTGGGCGATGGTTTGCGTGTCTCAAAAGATCATGTGCAAATTGCTGCGTTTGGCGCCATCGATGAATTGAATTGTGTAATAGGTCTGTTAATCACGGTAAAGGATCTACCCGAGCCCATGGCTCACCTTTTAACTCGCGTGCAACAAGAATTGATACAGATAAGCAATGACATCTCTCAATCGACGCTCAGCATTCATGATTTACATATTCAATGGCTCGACAAAGAAATTCAAGAACGCGAACAACTGCTCCCGCCATTAAAAAAATTCATTCTCCCCGGCGGAACAATTGCTGCAGCACACGCACATCTGGCGCGCGCGATTTGTCGCCGTGCCGAACGAACATTAGTCTCACTTTCACAACAAAAAAAAATTAATCCTTATTTATTGCAATATTTAAACCGCTTGTCAGATTTATTGTTTTTGCTGGCGAGACAGCTATCGCGCTAACACGCTAATACAAAATCAAGCGGTCAAGCTCCTGCCTGCACGCGGGGAAACTGGCGCTGCTTCTTTTAGTTCTAGCACGTCGCCATCAATATCTGCTTTTGGCGCGGCAGCGGCTGCTTCTGACGTTGCATCCCTTTGCTCTCGTTGCGCTTGCTCTACCGAATTGGCTCCGCCTAACTGACCAAGCATTTCGATCGTGTCTGTTGGTTTAGAAACAGGGGCAGCTAGTTGTTCTGTGGGCGAGCGCAACTCTTGTATTTTGTTTCGCATCCAAGAAAGTGCGTGACAACTCACAAGAACAACATTTGCTGCAATGCCACCTATCACAAGACATGCTTCGCCTAACGATACTGGCGCACCAGTAAGGACCGTTGCTATCTTGACGCCCACTGCACCCAATGCACCCACAATGCCCCCACCGAATCCTACAGCGCTAGCTATACCGATAGCTACCGCCGCTATGAGCCCGCTTGCGCCTACTAACGCTATCCCCTCAGCTACAGTAAATAAACCATCAAATAAATACTCAGCCGCTTTTCGTGTAGACTCGATAAACCTAGACCGTAAGATACGCTTTGTATCTCTTGAATAACCACGATTGAACAACATATTTAACTCAACTGTACTCCCTTGAGCACATAGCGCGTCAACTACTTTATCATGACCTTCATTTGCCGCCCAATGCAACGCTGTTCGACCTTTATTATCCTTCGCATTCACATTAGCGCCGTTTTCAAGTAGCTCGTTAACTACTTTACCATGACCTCTTGCTGCCGCATAATGCAACGCTGTGTAACCACCGTTGTGAACCTTCGCTTCCACATAAATATCTGCTGCTGCAAGTAGCAAACGAACTACTTCAACATGACCTCTTGCTGCCGCCCAATGCAATATCGTTGTGCCTAAATCTTTTGATTGAAATTTTAACGCTCTATAACTACGCTCACCAGATTTCCTCTCAGTTGGCGAAACAGCCTCCTCTACTACATATGAAACTCTCCCAGACTCCTCGGTCGCTACAAACTGAATCCATCGAGGAGCCGCACCAGCCGCGTCATCAGCGGAAATACACAAGGGACCAACTATATGTTTGCTTCTCATAAACAACCTCTCTGAAATTATCAATATCTATATTTATTATATCTCAGAATTCCGCATGATTGGGAACACGTGGAAATGGAATAATGTCACGAATATTGGCCACGCCCGTAACATAACCCACGAGACGCTCGAACCCAATACCAAAACCTGCATGCGGTACCGATCCATAACGACGCAAATCGCGATACCACCATAAATTTTGCTTATCAATTTTCATCGCATCCAATCGCTTATCGAGTTCAGTTAAACGCTCTTCGCGTTGTGCGCCACCCACAATTTCTCCAAAGCCCGGCACCAAAATATCCATGCCCGCAACGGTTTTATGATCTTGATTCATGCGCATATAAAATGCTTTGATCTCCTGCGGATAGTTTTGAACAATCACGGGGCGACCTTCCGTCACGACTTCGGTCAGATAACGCTCGTGTTCGGTCTGCAAATCTGAGCCCCATGCCACTTTAAATTCAAATCGATCATTGACTCTTTCGAGCGTACGAATGGCATCGCTATATTCCATTTGAACAAACGGTGCATCCAGAATTTTTTGCAATCGATTGACCGCCTCTTTATCGACATGTTGCACAAAGAAATTCATATCATCGGGATAAGTCGCCAACACAGTTTTAAAAATATATTTTAATAAATTTTCGGCTAACATGGCCGCATCTTCTAAATCGGCAAAAGCTATTTCAGGTTCAATCATCCAAAATTCCGCCAAATGCTTCGTGGTATTTGAGTTTTCTGCGCGAAACGTAGGGCCAAACGTATAAACCTTCGACATCGCCAAACAATAAGTTTCCGCCTCTAATTGACCGGAAACCGTTAAAAATGTTTCGCGTCCAAAAAAGTCCTGCGAAAAATCAATGGCATTCGTATTTGCTTTACGTGGTAAATTTAATAAATCGAGAGTGCTCACCCGAAACAATTCACCCGCTCCTTCGCAATCACTCGCGGTAATAATCGGTGTGTGAATCCAATAAAACCCATTGTCATCTAAAAAACGATGAATGGCTTGTGCGACGCAATTTTGAATGCGTGTCACGGCGCCAATGATATTAGTGCGTGGTCTTAAATGCGCATGTTCACGCAAATATTCGACGGTGTGATGCTTCGGCGAAATCGGATAGGTATCCGGATCATCCACCCAACCGACTACGATGATCTGCTTTGCCTGAATCTCAAACGCCTGACCTTTGCCTAATGATTTGGCTAACTCACCGTCAACAATAATGGAACAGCCCGCCGTTAAACGCAAAACATCTTGTTCATAATTTGACAGGTTTTTAGGCGCCACCACCTGAATCGAATCAAAACAAGACCCGTCATGCAGCATCAAAAATGAGATGCCCGCCTTAGAATCCCGCCGAGTCCGCACCCAGCCTTTCACACAAACCGGCAGACCAACGTTGACCTCGCCGGCTAATAATGACGAAATACGACACTCATTTACATTTTTTAAACTCATGGAAACCTGCCTGATTTTTTATAACACGTTAGACTGAAAAGGATATCCTAACGCATGGATTTTTCAATGAGTTATTGCAAAATATTGCATCATGACAGCGCCACATTGATCGCGTATAACGGAACTTCATGGATGTTATTATAGCGACTAAACAAATTTTCCGAGATTTTTAGCCCATAAGGCGAATCTTTATGATTCTCCAAGAATAAATGCATGCTTCTCAACGCCCCTTGACTCGATGATTTGACCTCGATAGGAATAATTTCTCCCTTTTTAATAATAACGAAATCCACCTCAGCACTGCTACTCGCAGATTCTCGATGCCAATAATAAAGCTGTGCATGCTTATGAGCAGACGAATAAGCCATCAACTCTTGCGCAACCAACTGTTCGGCTATGGCGCCTATATTGTTAAGCTTCACCGGCTGTAATAACCATTGTTTGATATCTAAACCCATTAAACGTTGCGTAATACCAATATCAAATAAAAACACTTTAAACTTTTTTAGATCTATCATGCTACCCAATGGCTGCCCTTGGGCTGCACTGTGATAACAATAATACGCAATGCCCGCTTTTTGTAGCAGTGACAAGGATTCTTTCAATACCCCACTTTTTATGTCTGGGTCAATATTGGAAAATTTGAACTTTTTGCCTATCAATAGAGGGATCCTTTCAAACAACATAGAAACATAAGGAATTTGCCTATCTTTGGCATACTTGTGAAAATCTTGCATATAAGTTTCAATGATGTCATCTTGAACAGATTGACAAATCCGAGGATCGCGTGTTTTGATCCACTGGTTAACGACCTCTGGTAAACCACCCAGCCACATATAGGTTTTGAGCAGATCAAGTAATTTCTCGTGCAACGTCATTTCATTCTGCTTCTTAGCAATATACTGTCTTAAATCATCATGACCTAACGCGGTCAAAAACTCGTTAAATGAAAGCGGATAGAGATGTAAAAATTGAATACGCCCGACGGGTAACCCTATTTTATCAATCGCAAAATCTAATAAAGAACCCGCGGCAATAACATGTAATTTGGGCAATTCTTCTTTAAAATAGCGCAAAGCACGTAGTGCATTCTCGCATTCTTGCACCTCATCAAAAAAAAGTAGCGTCGTGCCTGCCGTGATTTTTTTATCTTTATACAGTGATATCGTGTTAATCAGCGATGCTACATCTAAATCACCTTCAAACCACATTTTCGCCTTTTTTTCTTTTTCGAAATTTATTTCCACAAAGGATTCAAATTGTTTAGCATATTCTCTAACAATCCACGATTTGCCAACTTGTCTAGCGCCACGCAGAATAAGTGGTTTTTTGGCGGGATTTTTACCCCACTCTATCAACTGATGTAAAAGGTCTCTTTGCATGTTTTTCAGCCCGTTATGTCGTTTTTGGATATTTTACAAGGTAATTTTATACTATAATCGGATATTTTACAAGGCAAACTTGGCTTAAAGCACTGCGAACGTTCGTCTGAAAAAACTGTCGTTTTGAATCCCGCTGAATGACAAGAATTTTTGCTCATCGGTCTCAGCTCCGGGGTACAAGCATGTCTCACCTCAGAGGACGCAACACGCTCATCTGATTCAAAATAATTCATCATGACTTCTGGTAAATGCCATTCTCACAATGAATACCAGCTTACCTCTGAGCTGAGGATTGTAAGAGCTGAGGATTATAATAAATCTTCCTTCATACTCTTCGCTGCAATTTTTCCCGCACCCATCGCAAGAATAACCGTTGCCGAGCCCGTAACAATATCGCCGCCAGCATAAACATATTTTTTAGACGTGCGGCCCGTTGTCTCGTCAACAATGATTGTTCCTCGACTTGAAACATCAATGTCGGGCGCCGTTTGTGGAATGAGCGGATTCGGATGATTGCCAATCGCAATAATCACAACATCGCATGCCATTTCAAATTCGCTATTTTTTATCGGCACAGGACTCGCTCTACCCGATTCATCCGGTTCTTCTAATGCCATGCGAATACAACGAATACCGGTGACGACACCTTTTGCATCCGATAAAATTGCCACAGGATTACATAAACAATGAAATTCCACGCCCTCTTCTTTTGCATACTGCACATCTTCATCACGCGCCGGCATCTCAACTTCGCTACGACGATACACAATTATTGCTTGCTCTGCGCCCAAACGCAATGCGGTTCGCGCCGCATCCATCGCGACATTGCCACCGCCCACCACCACAACCTGTTTCCCATGGCTGATCGGCGTCGTCGCATTTTGTTTATAAGCGCCCATCAAATTACTACGCGTCAAATATTCATTCGCCGAATAAACACCGACACTGTTTTCGCCCGGAATACCCATAAACACCGGCAATCCTGCGCCCGAACCAATATAAACGGCATCAAAACCGTATTCATCCGATAACAAATCATCTAACGCCGCCGTTTTACCCACGACAAAATTTGTCTCGATCTGAACACCCAGTAATTCTAACTGATGAATTTCCTCTTGCATAATGCGTTTGGGCAATCGAAACTCGGGGATGCCATACATCAACACACCACCCGCCACATGCAATGCTTCAAATATCGTGACATCAAAACCGGCGCGAATTAATTCATCTGCCACCGTCAACCCAGAAGGTCCGGAACCCACGATGGCAACTTTTTTTCCATTCTTTTTAATGACACAACGTTCAAGCGGCGCTTGTTGATGTTCACGCTGCCAATCCGCAGCAAAACGCTCTAAATGACCAATCGCAATTGGCACACCTTTCTTATGTAACACACATTTTAATTCGCATTGAATTTCTTGCGGACAAACACGACCACAAACAGCGGGCAATGCATTATCTTCTTTGATTTTTTGCGCGGCATCTGAATATTTTTTTTCTTCAATTAATTTTAAAAACTCAGGAATTTTAATATGAACAGGGCAACCGTTGATGCAAGGCGCATGTTTGCATTGCAAACAACGCGTCGCTTCGCACACCGCTTCTTCTTCCGAATAACCATAAGGCACTTCATTAAAATTATGCTTGCGAATATCGGGCTTTTGTTCGCGCATGGGCATCCGTGTAAAGCGATCTATTTTTTTATCCGTCATTCGGCAACCCATTTAACTGACATTGATGTTTTTTCTCAAAATCATGATAAGCATTTAAACGCTGTATGACAGTATTCCAATCAACACCCGATGCATCAAATTCGGGGCCATCGACGCAAGCAAATTTTATCTCATTATTAACACACACGCGACAGCCACCACACATCCCCGTTCCATCAATCATAATCGGATTGAGTGACACCAAGGTTTTTATCCCCGCCGCCACCGTTAAATCGGAAGTCACTTTCATCATCATGACGGGACCCACGATAATAGCAAAATCAAAGTGCTCGCCTTGCGCTTGCAATTTTTTAAAGACATCGGACACAAATCCATGCTGACCTTTGGAGCCATCATCGGTTGCAATCAGCAATCGATCGCTCACTTTTGCTAACGCTGTTTCAAGCAATAATAAATTTTGATTTCTGGCGCCAATAATGGTCGTCACCTCGTTTTTCGCGGCTTTTAATGCACTCACAATGGGATATAAAGCAGCAACACCAACACCTCCACCCACACAAAGACATCGACCATATTTTTTAATCTCGGTGGGATGTCCCAAAGGACCCACTAAATCTAAAATCACATCGCCTTCTTTCAGCTGACTCATCTTCTGAGTCGTATGACCAGCGGCTTGCACAATCAATTCAATCCAACCCTCGTTTGCGTCGGCGTCAGCAATCGTCAAAGGCACGCGTTCACCGTCGGATTCAACACGCACAATAACAAACTGTCCCGCTTGTCGTTTTTTAGCAATGTGAGGCGCTTCAATGCGATATCGCCAAATCAATTCACTCAAGCGTTCCTTTTTTAATATCGTATGCATCAAGAACATTTTTCCCTTTTCAGCTCTAATAAATAGGTCACAACCTCTCCCATTTTCATTGAGAGCGACCCTTTTACTAATACGCTCATCAACGCATGCTCTGCTATCAGACGATTCAAATGTTCGCACAAATCTGCTTTATTTTTAAAGGCAAATGCATCATCGCCAAAACCGTCTACAACGTCTTGCGAAAATTCACCCACCGCTAACACATAATCTACGCCGGCGTTTTTTGCATATGCGCCCGCTTGATGATGAAACAATTTTGCGTCTTCGCCTAATTCTTTCATGTCACCCAAAATTAACATTTTCTTATTGGGATAACTCATCAATACATCAATCGCTGCATGCAGCGACCCGGGATTTGCATTATAGGTGTCATCCAACACCCAACCCACATTTTTGACTTCTTGCGACACCAAACGAGAATGCGCCGTTTCAAAAGATTCAAGCGCTGTTTTAATGATAGGTAAATCAACTCCTAACGCCAAACAAGCCGCGGTTGCTGCTAATGCATTCATCACATTATGTTGACCCGATAATGACAACACCATGTCGACACTCCCTACTGGCGTATCTAATGTAAACGTGGACTGATGACAAGTAAACTGACTGTTCTTAGCAGCCACATCCGCTGGATGTTTTAAACCAAACGTCAAGATTTCTTGCGAATCAAGCAACGCATTCCAATAATCCAAATAATCATCATCGGCATTTAACACGGCCACACCTACTTCAGATAAGCCTTGAAAAATTTCTCCCTTTGCCTGTGCCACACCATCTAATGTCCCCACCCCATCCAAATGCGCCGGATATGCATTGGTAATCACTGCAACACTGGGCTCTGCCATGCGTGATAAATAAGAGATTTCACTGAAATGATTCATACCCATTTCAATCACGGCAAATTGATGTTTTGAATTTAAACGCAATAAAGTTAACGGCACACCAATATGATTATTGAAGTTACCCAACGTCACTAAACAATATTCTGGTTTTTTACATGATGCTTGCAACACCGCTGCAATCATATTTTTAACCGTCGTTTTGCCATTGCTCCCTGTAATGGCGACCAAGGGAATTTTAAATTGTTTCCGCCAATAGGTCGCCAACTGACCCAACGCTTGAATCGTATCGGATACGACAAAACAAGGGAGATCGGTTTGAATCGGACGGCTAACAATAGCGGCAACGGCTCCTTTTGCTTTTGCATCTTCAACAAAATCATGTCCATCAAAATTAGGCCCCTCAATAGCCAGAAACAAATTCCCTTCTTCGATATTGCGCGTATCTGTACTCACACCGCAAAATTTACCATCTTTGGGCACTGATTCAAGTTGTAACACTTGCGCCAATTGAGAAAACGAAAGTTTTATCATACTACTTATCCTACTACTTATTATCCTACTACTGGCTCTAAATACTCCACCATTAATTGTATATTTTCCTTTCCTTTATAATTATTCACATCCAAGCGATAAACAATATTCATTTCTTCACACCGATCATTCGGCCATTCATTGGGATTGATATTAAATGCTATCGCATCGACCAATTTTGACTCCATTGACAATGTCAATTTTAAATGATTTTTCCCTACAATATACTGATTGACGATTTTAAATTTTCCGTCAAACAAGGGCTCTCTAAATCCCTCTCCCCAAGGGCCTGCCCGCTCTATTAGTTTAGCTAATTCTACCGAAAAATCATCCTTTGCAAGTTCTCCATCCGTCATGAGTTTTCCACAAAAGTCTTCATTATTCAAGTGATTACGAATTTCCTGATCAAATGCTTCAGAAAATTTTTGATAATTTTCTGCTTTTAAGCTGAGTCCAGCCGCCATGGCGTGACCACCAAAGCGCGCAATGAGCCCTGGATTCCTCTCATGAATGGACATCAAAACCTCACATATATGCACCGCCGGAATAGATCGCGCCGATCCTTTGATCATTCCGTTCTCGGCTTCCGCAAAAATAATCACCGGCCGACCCGCTCGATCGGTGAGTCGAGACGCTACGATACCGATCACGCCCTCATGCCAATCACGATGCAATAAACAAATACCCATCGGCCATGATGCTTCATCACCGTACTTGTTTAAAAGTCCAAATGCCTCTTTCTGCATAGAATTTTCAATAGAACGCCGCTCTTGGTTTAAACTTTCCAATTGCTCAGCCATGACTTGTGCCTCAGAAAAATCATCCGTCAATAAACAACGCACGCCCAAGCTCATGTCTTCTAAACGTCCTGCTGCATTTAAACGCGGGCCAATCACAAATCCTAAATCCTTTACTTTTGCTTTAAACGGCGACCGACCGGCTACTGTAAATAACGCATTAATCCCCAACGCTCCTTTTCCGGCTTTAATCAGTTGCATCCCTCTATCCACTAAAATGCGATTGTTTTGATCTAGCTTTACAATGTCCGCCACAGTTCCCAATGCAACGAGATCTAAATAATGTGCTAAATTTGGTTCTGGAATATTTTTTTCAGCAAACCAATGCTGTTCTCGTAATTTTGCACGCAATGCTACCAACACATAAAATGCAACGCCGACTCCCGCTAGATTTTTACTGCAAAATTTATCGTTGGGTTGATTGGGATTCACAATGGCGGCGGCTTGAGGCAATATCTCGCCGGACAAATGATGATCGGTAACAATCACTGGAATATGATGTTCATTGGCGAGCGCGATGGCTTGCACGCTTGAAATGCCATTGTCCACCGTGACAATCAAATCCGGCTTATATTGCAGCGCCAACTCAAATAATGCAGGGCTAAACCCATATCCCTGCTTAAACCGATTAGGCACGAGAAAATCAATTTGCTCCACTCCAAACGCGCGCAATACACGCACCATCAATGCTGTGCTCGATGCACCATCCACGTCGTAATCACCGACAATGAGGATGTGTTTTTGTTCATAGAGCGCGCGAAACAAATAATCAACCGCCAGATCGATGCCCAGTAAATCCCGATAAGGTAACAATGTTGATAGCTCTTTTTCAACTTGAGTCACATCGTCAATATTGCGATGCGCGTAAATGCGCTGTAATACCGGATGTAAATTGCTGTTACGCAGTCGCGATGAAATCTCTCCATCGCGACGTACAATTATTTTTTTCATGCTTTCTCATGGTGCATGGACTGATTATGGCGTGGACGATGATGCGGGTGATGCGAATGATGATGAGAGTGGTGACGATGATGCCGCAATATTTTATAGACGCTGATGTAGGGACATAACAACCATAAAAATGAAAACAAATATTGCGCCATGTGCGCCATCGGCAACAACAGCAACACAAACATTAAAATTGAAAGGACAACCGCGCTCCAAAAACTGCCATACAACAATCCAATAGGCCCCAAAAATAGTGCAAATAAAATAGCCGCTGCAATACTACGATGCTTACCCATAACAACATTTCTCCATAATGTAAAATAGTTATCATAATACTGATGAGAGGATGTCACAATAGAGATGGTCTGATTTGAAGTGCTTTTTCTTGGACAAAAAAACAGCATCTACATTGTGTTTTGTCATCCCGCGGCTTGACCGCGGGATCCAGGAAAATTTATATTAAAGATTACAATAACGGAGTACCGTTATTATAATCACTGGATACCGGCTTTCGCCGGTATGACGAAAGTCTGGATACCGCGGTTAAACCGCGGCATGACAGAAAGTGTTTTGTCATCCCGCGACTTGATCGCGGGATCCAGGAAAATTTATATTAAAGATTACAATAACGGAGTACCGTTATTGTATATAATCACTGGATACCGGCTTTCGCCGGTATGACGAATGTCTGGATACTGCGGTTAAACCGCGGCATGACAAAGAAGCGAAGTTTCGCGTCCTCTGAGCTGAGCCATACTTCGCTATTTTATATCTTATCTAGCAGGACCTTTTCCTTTGCCAAAATAGCTTGGTTCATCAGATTTGCCTTCTCCACCCGGTCGGCCAGCGCCGGCTACTCGATCGTAGGGGGGGGGTGCATCACCACCACCGGCAGCACTTCCGCCGCCAGCACCAGAACCGGCTCAAGCACCAAGGGTCTCTCGAAGTTGTGGTGGCGTGCTTGGTCGTTGATAAAATATAGCAAAGCTACTCAACAAGTCACTTTTATGTACGCTTGCCCACGATAATTTGCCCTCTGTATGTTTCAACAACTCTTCGTATGCTTTTTGTTGTAACTTAATTTTTTCAGCGGATGCCCCTGTTGGGCTTGTGATTTTCAGTTTAAGTTTTTTTAACGCGTCAAAAGTCTTTGACAATATCTTTTCGCTTTCAACGCTAGCTATAGGAGGCACACTAAGATTTATATTCCAGCCAAGTTCAAAGATTTGTTGCAAAGCTTTCAGTGTTAATTCTTCGCTTTCTGTTGGGATGAGTAACTCAAGTTGCATGGTTCGCGCTACTTGTGTTTCGCTTGCTCTTAATCGTTCCAATAATGCATCTTTTTTTGCTTGATATGATGCCCTTATTTCTCTGTCCTTTGTTAGTTCTGAAGTCAGAGCCAAAGCCATAGCAATCTGATGACGTTGGCTTAACGATTTTTCATCGTCGCCGCCAATATTATCCCAGGTTGCATTATAAAGTCTTAATGCTTCTGCTAGTGTGCTTGGAACACCTTCTAAAATTTTAGCGAGCATCGTGGCAGCCTGGAAATCACCTTGTTCTACCGCAAGTTTTAAGAAAGTCTGGTGTAATTTATCGCCTTGCTCCATTTGCTTTTGCTCTGAACAATATTTCGCTAGTTGACAATAAGATTGACATAGCAGCACTTTTAAACTTTCTGGGAGATTACCAAGATGTCTGATCAAGCTTTCGGAAGAAAGCATGACTGAAAACCGTTGAAACCCTTCATTACCACCATGATTAAATTTAAGCGTAGAATCACATGCACGTGATGCCACAAAAAAAGCCATTATGACATCTGCCGGCTCAGCACCGAGCGTCGATTTGATAACATCATCATATTGCTTAGTCTCGTAGGCATCAATGATTAGCTTAAAGACAGGAATTTTTTCCGCTCCGTTAGCCAATTTCTGTGCTTCTTGATAGCGATCAAGTGCTGCATAGAAATTAATAGTCCGATTCCAGCCATGTTGAAATGCTAATGCTTCAGCACAAACTTTGTAAGCTTCTGATTTTGATTGTTGTATTGCAGACCAGATTTTGCCAAAGTTTTCAGCTTCTTTTGGTAATCGAGCGCCATAAAATCTTAATTTCAATATGTTAAGATGAAACTGATACGCGTGAGAATGTTGGGTTTTCTCTCCTGATAGGTTTGCTCGGTAGAGCGCCGCAGCTTCTGCGATTTGTCGATCTTGTGGATCAACTAAATCAATGCCTTTCTTGACGATCTCTTTTAAAAAATCATCTATTGTTCTTCGGTATCCTTCTCCGCGAGTGTAGCATAGATGACCATCTATTACACGGATATATAGGATATATTGATGGGTGTACCATGGATCTTTTAACATTAGTTCGTGAAACCCATCTAGTGTTAACCGTTTTCCTTCTGTTTTTGGTGGCATTTCTTTCTCCCCGCTATCTGTTATTTGTTTTCATTAACTCCGGGTTAAGTATAGAGGAGAAATCTTAAGGAAATCTTAAGGGTGCCTCTATAAATCCAATATTTGGTGATAATTTATGCAAAAACCCCCTTGCAATGCTCAAGTACTGCCTTAAAACTCCTAGAGCGAAATGCCCCTCGCGGCAAGCCGCGAGGAAATCTTCATACTATTATATGATTGTGCTACAATGGCTGAGAATCTAAATAACTGGAGGATGATATGCCCTTTACCTTACCACTCTTACCTTATAAAAAAGATGCGCTCGCCCCACATATTTCGGCCGAAACCGTCGAGTACCATTATGGCAAACATCACCAAGCCTATGTGAACAAATTGAATGATTTAATAAAGGGAACAGAATTTGAAAATGTTAATTCGCTAGAAGACATTATCAAAAAAGCATCCGGTGGCATTTTTAATAACGCGGCTCAAATTTGGAACCATAGCTTTTATTGGCAATGTTTAACGCCCAAGGCTACCCCAATGCCTGAGGTATTAAAACAAGCCCTCACACAAATTTTTGGATCTGTGGATCAATTCAAAACATCCTTCATCGAAAAAGCAATGGGAAATTTCGGTTCGGGCTGGACATGGCTCGTCAAAAACACTGCCGGCTCATTAGAAATCGTCAACACCAGCAATGCAAACAATCCACTCACCGATAACAAAACACCCTTGTTAACTTGTGATGTGTGGGAGCATGCCTATTACATCGATTATCGCAATGCACGCGCAAAATATTTAGAGAATTTTTGGGAACTGATTAATTGGAATTTTGTTCATGATAAACACTGCTGACGCGTAAATACCAAGATCACCCGAAGTCAGCCATTGAACTTGGCGCCCTAATTCGTTAATCGCTCGCCATCGCGCGTTAAAATAATTTCATCCATGTCGATATTTTTTCCGGATGCTTGCAGCGCACGTTGCACAATCATGGTCAGTCCAGAACAACACGGCACTTCCATGCGCGCAACCGTAATGCTTTGAGGATTGGCTGATTCAAAAATCATGGATAACTTTTCAATATAACTATCAGCATCATCTAATTTTGGACAACCAATCATTAAGATGCGATCTTTTAATAAATCTGAATGAAAATTAGGGTATGCAAATGGCACACAATCTGCTGCAATTAATAAATGTGCATTTTGTAAAAATGGCGCTGCCGGAGACACTAATGTTATTTGCACTGGCCATGTCGTCAACTCAGACGATTGTCGTGCATTGTTTCGAGCAGACGGTTGTCGTGAAATCATGTGACTGGCTGAACCAGGACATGCATGAACCGAATGTTTTTGTGCATGCTGTTTTGCTTCCACCGCTGCTTCATCAAACTCATCCGCTTCGCGCTCAATAATTTCAATGGCGCCCATGGGACAAGAGCCCAAGCACATCCCTAAACCATCGCAATATTTATCTGATACTAACTTTGCCTTACCATTCACAATTTGCAAAGCGCCCTCAACACAAGCCGTAATACATTCGCCACAACCGTTGCATAGATCTTCATCAATCTTAATAATGGATCGTTTCATAGAAATCACCTATTTCAATAAAAAACATGATCATAGTGGAGAAAAAAAAGAAAAACTGTCATCTATGCGACAATTCTTCACATTCCGCAATGCGTTTTAAGGTATCATAATCCAAAATTTTGATCTGTCGACCCTGCAATTGAATAACCCGTTGTTTTTCCAATTTACTTAATGTGCGAGATAAATTTTCGCGTGACGTACCCAGCATGTTTGACAGTAACGTTTTAGAAAACGTTAAATCCAATACCCCACAATCGTCAGGCTGGTTTGGCATATCCAATAAATAGGTTGCCACTCTTGCCGCCGTTTCTTTCAATAATAGAATTTCGATCATCAGCTGATAGGACTTTAAACAACGCGCCAGTACATGTAATGTGTTCATCGCGCATTGTGGATTCTGACAAATACAAGAAGATAGCGTATCGTATTTAACCACCAACAACTCTGTGTTTTCCAGCGCTTCGCAATAGCTCATAAACACACGCTGATCAAACATCGGCATTAAATTCAATATATCCGACGAACCAAATATTTTTAGAATATGCGTTTTGCCATCAGGTAACAATTTATAAATTTTTACACGACCACTATAAACAACAAAAAAACTGTCTGATTTTTTTCCTTTAACAAAAACCGTATTCCCTTTCTGATATCGTCGCACGGTTACATTTTTTAAAAAATCATCGATCTGCGAATCCGATAAATTGTCACATAGCGATATCTTTGATAAAAATTTTTTATACATCCTGTTTCACGCTTAAATCCATAGCCAGTAACACATAACCGAATCAGTGTAGGGAAACAATGGCGATCAGTCTGTGATATCTGTCACATTGTGAACAATAGATGACGAATGCATTAAGAATAATCATACAAAAATACAGACAAAGCACTACAAATCATTCTCCTCAGCCAATTTTTTTAAGCCCGAATAATCGATAATCTTGATATAACGCCCATTCATGTCAATCACGGCTTGATGCTGCAATTTATCGATTACACGATATAAATTTTCACGCGATGTACCCAAAAAATTTGCCAATACGGGTTTTGAAAGATCTAATCTTATCAACGCTTCATTACCCTGCACATGAGAAAGCTGCAACAAATAATTCGCCAAACGCACATCGGTTTCTTTTAACGTCAAATCAGCAATCGTATTGGAAAATGCCCTTAAACGACTCGCCAATATCGCTATCATATTCAGCGCCAATTCCGAATCTTCTTGAATTAAGGCTAACAACACCGAGCGTTTCAATAATAATAACGTCGTATTTTCAATCGCCTCACAATGCGCAGGAAAAACACCGCCTTCTAATGCGGGCACTTCTGCAAACACGCTGGGCGAAGAAAACAGTTGCAATGTTTGAGACTTGCCTTTTTTCGAACTTTTATACAACTTCACTCGACCTTGATAAACAAAAAACAAATGCTCTGCTTTTTGTCCCTCACGAAAAACCACTTCGCCTTTTTTATATTGATGCCGGAATAATTTTACCGACAACTGATCGAGCTGGCGCTCCGACAGCCCTTTCAATAAAGCGGTTCTCTTCAAAAAATCTTGATACATGATGAGTGCTACGCTGATATTTCAGTAAAATCTGCTTTTGTCACGCCACATAATGGACAAACCCATGTATCTGGAATATCTTGAAATGCAGTCCCTGGCTCAACACCGCCATCGGGATCCCCGACCGCCGGATCATAAATATAACCACAAACGACACATTCATATTTTTTCATTACCGTGCTCCTAAGGTTAATTACATTTTTCGTTTTTCTAATTCTTGATCCAACAAAACAAACGCATCAGAATCGACCGGCGCAGCTTGTGCTTTTTTCAACACTTTGACCGCACTAAATTCTTCCTCTCGCTGCTCGGCAATAAACCATTGTAAAAATTTATGCGTTGCCTGATCCTTATGTTGCGCGGCCAAGTCAACCAACGCATGAATTAATTTTGTGACGTCTTGTTCATGATGCAATACCGCTTCGAACACGTTAACCACAGAAGACCATTCATGCGGTGGCGCTTCGAGCGCTAGACATTTTACCTCTTCACCACTTTCAACAATATAACGATAAAATCGCATCGCATGTTCAAATTCCTCTTTTACCTGTACATGCATCCAATTTGCAAACCCTTTCAATCGATGTGCATCAAAATAGGCCGCCATGGATAAATACAAATAAGCCGAATACAACTCTCGATTGAGCTGCTGATTTAAGGCTGACAAGATATGTTCATTCATCCACTGTCCTTAGTATTGGATAATTTGTGGTCAATTTAAAGCATTGCTTATTCAAACGTGTATGCTAATCTTTCTCTTTATTCAAAACAATAGCATAAATAATATGGACAATACAAAAACATTCGCCCATAAGCTGTCGGTATTCAGCCTCATCATGATCACTGTTGGCTCGGTCGATAGCATCCGCAATTTACCTGCCACTGCCTTATTTGGTAGTTCGTTGATTTTTTTCTTTTTATTTGCCGCGCTCTTCTTTTTGATCCCGAGCGCCTTGGTCTCCGCCGAACTCTCCTCCGCCTGGCCCGAACAAGGCGGTATTTATATTTGGGTTAAAAAAGCGTTTGGTTCACAAATTGGTTTTTTAACCATTTGGTTTCAATGGATTGAAAATGTCGTTTGGTATCCAACCATATTGTCATTTACCGCCGGCACCTTGGGTTACCTTATCTCTCCAAATTTGGCGAATGATAAAATTTTCTTAATCACCGTGATTTTATCCACCTTCTGGGGAACCACGTTGATCAATCTTCTCGGTATGAAACTTTCATCTCGATTCAGTAATTTTTGTACGATCACCGGTTTATTATTGCCCATGACGCTCATCATCGGCCTCGGCATTGACTGGCTCATCAAAGGAAATGCGTTGCAAATTAGTTTTTCGCCTGCGGCGTTGTTACCCAACTTACATGAACCTCAAGCGTGGGTTGCGCTCACCGGCATCATGATGTCATTTTGCGGAATTGAAATTGCCACGGTACATGCGCGCGATGTACAAAATCCACAACACGCTTTTCCAAAAGCATTATTTATCTCGAGCATTATATTAATCACAACCTTAATATTGGGCTCATTATCTATTGCCATGGTGCTCCCCGCTGCGAAGATTAGTTTGGTCTCCGGTATTATGCAGGCGTTTGATGCCTTTTTTATCGCTTATCATCTGGAATGGCTGATGCCCCTTGTTGCCATCCTATTAATCATTGGCAGCATAGGCGGCGTGAGCAATTGGATTATTGCGCCCACGAAAGGATTATTGGTCGCCTTACAAGACATCCAATTATCCCAACATTTTCAACGCGAAAATAAACATGGCGCACCGACCACCTTGCTTTTTTATCAAGCTTGCATTGTCACCGTACTGGTGCTTGCCTTTTTAATCATGCCAAGCGTAAACGGCGCTTATTGGTTACTCACCGCATTAACAGCACAGCTATACATGTTTATGTATATTGCCATGTATGCAACCGGCATTTATATGCGCTATAAATATCCAAATCAACAACGACCTTATCGCATTCCAGGTCGTTTTGGCATGTCCATAGTAGGTTACATCGGAATTATTGGTGCAATCATTACGATTGCCATTGGGTTTGTACCGCCCGCAAACATCGATGTCGGCAGCCCCTTGCATTATGAAAGTTTATTGATGGCGGGATTAATTTTATTGAGCGCGCCACCGCTTATCATTTATCAGTTTAAAAAGAAAAACTTGATTCAGCGCCTATTTAGATAGGATTGCCGCGACACTCACCAAAATATTTTTCGCAAAAGAAACTGGGCGTGTGTGGTAAATACTGAGGAATACTCCAATAATTAGCTCTAATAATATCTAACACCACGTCGCGATATTTCTCATATTTAAAACCATACCCAAAAACCAAATAAAATTTCGCTCCCTCATAAACAAATGATCCAAATCTAATGCGTTGAAAATAAGGTTTGTAATCTTTGGTTTCGGGTTTATATACATCCAAAATCACGAAATTTTTATTCTTCATCGTTCGGTAATCCGTTATAAAATCTCCTTCTCGGCCATGCACGGTTCCATGACCAAATACGGGACTCGGAACACCGCTATCAATGTACATTAAATCTGACTTGGCATAACTGGGACTTGCAATAATATAATTTTTTTCGTACCGATCAAGCTGATGACGCACGCCGACATGCTTCATAAAAAAAACAACTCTGGCATATTGCTCGCCATGAAAGCCAAATTGCTGAAATGCCTGCACAGGCAATAATAAAAACATCATCACAATAAACAAATGCAACAAAGTAAAAACTATCATAAACTGAATAGAGCGAATAATCTCCTCATGGGATAACAGCGCCATCAACAGAATATAAATAAACGGCACAAAGGATAACGGCCAATGCAATCCAATAGATTTAAACGCGCTTAAATAAAAGAAAAATAAAAACGGCACCACAAACATAAAAACAAGCACACCAAACTCCACGAGTGGCTGTCGTCGGCACCAACGCTTATAGTACTTGCATAAATAATAAAAAATAACCGGGGTAACAATATAAAATATAATCAACACATACAATGCCAACGTTCCCCATTGAAACTGCATATCCGCATTTCGGTTATATACATTAAACAAAATATTGGCCCACGCATGCGTATAGTTCCAATATAAATTTTCGAGTCCAAACGGCAACACACAGACAAACAACAAAGCGAATCCTGCTGTGCGTTTCCAAGATTTTTTAGCACAAAGAAAATAAAAAAAGTAAGCGAGCGCCAATAAAACAGCGAAATATTTAGAAAAGAAGGCGAGCCCCAAACAAATACCCGATAAAAAATAAAACAACAAGTCATCTTGCTTTTTAAGCGCGAGAAACAAAAACATGCCTGACAAAAAAGAAAATAAAATCAACGGAAGATCGGTGGTAATTAAGACGCCCAGCACATCCAGCGGGGAAAGCAAAAACAAAATAGCAATACCCGCAGATTTTTTAATGCTATATGGTTTCAAAAGCCAATATATTAAATATCCTATGAGTGACGTCGCCAAAATAGTCGGTGATCGCAAGATTAAATTGGATGTGCCGAAATAAACAAAGGGATGCAGCAACCAGCCAATCAGTGGCGTATGGTCATAATAACCCCAACGAAAAAATTTCCCCCAAATTGCATAATACGCTTCATCCGCCGTCAAAGGAAAATAAATTGCTACGCTGGTTTTAATCAACGTGGTAATCCCTAACACCACCCAAAACCACATAACATATTGGCGATCATTTAGCGTATATAAATGCTTTTTCATGATAAACTCTTTATCCGTTATACAATTATGGTAGAATTCACACCCTACTTATTTTAGTTACAGACAGGGCGACAAATTATGGCACGAAAACTTACACTTTGCCTCATCACCATCATCACATTGATCTTTGCAACGGTCAGCATCGCGGATCCCAATAGTATCGCACAAACGCCGGTTGCACAATCCAGCGCCACACCCTCCACCAACCCACAGCCCTTGCTGGTTGCGACACCACCTACCATCAATGCAAAAGCCTATGTTTTGATGGATGCCAACAGTGGCCAAATATTAGCACAAAAAAACATGGACCAAAAACAACCACCCGCCAGTTTGACCAAAATGATGACACTTTATGTTATTTCACATGCCCTCCAGAATGGAACAATTAAACTAGATGATCAGGTGCCTGTGAGCGAAAAAGCATGGAGAATGAGTGGATCCAAGATGTTCATTAAAGTTGGCACCACTGTCTCTGTGGAAGACTTAATCCAAGGCATTATCGTAGATTCTGGAAATGATGCCTGTGTCGCTCTTGCGGAATATATCGGTGGCAGCGAACAAGGCTTTGCTGATATGATGAATGCAGAAACCAAAGCACTCGGCATGCAAAATACTCATTTCCTAAATTCAACTGGATTACCCGAGGGTGAAAATTTTCAAACCGACCACTATTCCACTGCACATGATTTGGCTATTTTAGGATATGCGCTCATTCGCGATTTCCCCGAATATTATCCCTGGTATAAACAAAAATGGTTTACCTACAACAAAATAAAACAGCCTAATCGCAATCGATTACTGTGGCGCTATCCAAATGCCGACGGCCTAAAAACGGGCCATACAGATGAAGCAGGTTTTTGTTTAGTCTCATCCGCACAAAGCGACAATATGCGATTAATCGCGGTGGTACTTGGCGCGCCAACGGATGAAGCACGTGCAACGGATTCTATCCACTTGCTCGACTACGGCTTTAGATTCTTTACCACACATGTCATATACAAAGCAAATACACCTATCGCAAATGTACGTGTATGGAATGGCAAAAACAAAACAACGCCGGTGGGTGTTAGCCACGACTTTGATATCACCATACCACGCGGACAATCGCTCAAAACGCAAGCCACGCTGAATTTGCCAAACCACTTAAAAGCGCCTATAAAGCAAGGACAAAAAGTTGGAACTATCGCAGTGACACACGCTGACCAACCCATTGAATCCAACGATCTAGTGGCACTTGCCGATAATCCAGGTGGAAACCTATGGCGACGCACGACAGATAAAATGTCGCATTTGGCCTTTAGCTTGTTCCATCCAACAAAGACCGCCACCGTTGCGATCACACCAAAAGAAGACACAGAAGCAACGCCGAGCACTACAAACCCGCAACCACCGGCATCACAAACAAAATCTTAAAAAATAAGCGCCTGATAATCAGGCGCTTTTAATGAACCGTCATGATACATATCAGTTTACACATACAGTATCACACCATGGTTGAATGGCTGCAAAGCAATCCGCGCTCTGGATGGATCATTGCTTTTTTAGCCACCTTTGCTGAATCGATCGCCATCATTGGATCCATTGTCCCGGGCACTATCACCATGACCGCGATCGGATTATTAATCGGTTCAAGTGTCCTGCCTTTATGGATCACGCTCACGTGGGCTATTTTAGGTGCCATATTGGGCGATGCACTGAGTTTTTTCATCGGTCGATTTTTTAAAAATGATCTTACCAAAATATGGCCTTTTAAAAAATATCCCGCCATTTTAGAAAAAGGACAAGCATTCGTTCAAAAACATGGCGGAAAAAGTATTTTCATTGGACGCTTTGTCGGTCCCGTACGTGCCATTGTGCCGCTGATCGCTGGCATGTTAGACATGCGGCCAAAATTTTATTTTATGGCCAGCATTCCTGCTGCTATTTTGTGGGCTCCCTTGTACATGCTGCCCGGCATTTTAATTGGCGCTATTTCGTTAGAAATGCCAACGAATGTCGCAACAGAACTAATTCTTTCAGTATTTTTCATCCTGATTATATTTTGGGGAATGGTAAAATTCATCGCCTATCTATACAGAAAAACACATCACTATTTTAGCACAATACTCGATAAAAAATGGGAAAAATGGCGAACACAACGTTCAAAGAAATGGTTATGCTATTTGCTACGCCATGCAGAACGCATCACTCAACGTGGACAAATTTTATTATTCATCAACACACTCATCACCTTTTTAATCTTCTGTCTTATTTTTATTAATGTCGTTTATCACGGTTCACTCACTCACTGGAACAACGCGGTTTATCATTTGTTTCGCGGCATTCGCTTCATCACATTAGATAACATCGCTGTTATTTTTACCACGCTTGGTCTGCCAACATTACTATCCTGCTTTATCCTCCTTCTGTTTATCTGGTTTCTCTTTTGCAAACGCTGGTTAGCAGCGATGCATTGGCTGGCCGCCGGGATCATCGGCTCCCTATCAATTACTTTTTTTAAGCATTTTTATTTTTCACCGCGACCATTGGGTTTGATCAAGCAGAGCACCTCCTCTTCTTTTCCCAGTGGGCATGTCACCTTGGCCGTCGTCACCTATGGTCTCTTGGCATTTTTTCTGGCTCAAAAAGCGCCCAAAACCGTACGATCAACCATTTATTGGGTTGCTACTTTACTCTGTATTCTGATCGGCATGTCGCGACTGTATTTAGGCGCACACTGGTTAACGGACGTCGTTGGCGGAATATTTTTAGGTCTTTCTATTATTGGCGCCACTGTTATTTCATATCATCGCTACCCTTCACTGCCCGTGCCACGATGGAGCACGATGATTGCTGCCATCCTAACAATCACTGTGTTAACAGTAGGATATGCGAGCGTTTATTACGCCAATGACCTACGCAATTATCAACGCTATTGGCCCCTATATCAAATCTCTTATCAACGCTGGTGGACTCAACACGCTTCAATTCTTCCACAATATCGCGCGGATCGACTAGGCAACCCAACGGAAATTTTAAATATTCAATGGGCAGGTTCGTTAAAAAATATTCGACAAACATTAGAAAACAACGACTGGCAAGGAATACACACGCGAAACTACTTAACCACATTAAAAAAACTTGCCGAACAAAATCACCGTCTAGCGCATTCTGTCATTCCAAGATTATACGACGATCGCAATCCTGTTTTAGAAATGGCAAAGCTATTCAACGGCCAATTCCCGCCGTTGATTATTCGATTATGGCGTTCAAATATTTATATTGCACCCAATGACACCCCATTATGGGTTGGCACTCTCTACTACGATGTTACCGAAAAACAACTGTTGTTTTTTAATCGCACGGCCAAAACCAAAAACTTAAAAAGCCAATATGTCGCCATAAGCTCTGATTTAAAAAAATCAGCCTGGTTGATGAAACAGCTCAAACGAGAAAAGCTACCGCCGGCGTTAGCCAATTCAACGAACTCAACATTAATCTTAATTACAACCCATTAGGAACAACATGCTAAACACATTAGTACAACTTCTGTTATTCTTAGGCGAAATGATTATTTTAGTCGCCGCCATACTGATTGTTGCTGCCGGCATTGCGGCCATTGTCACCAAAGGAAAAACAAAAAATAAAATTAACGTTCGAAGTTTGAATGAATATTATAAAAATCTTACAGATGAAATAAGTGCCGAAATTCTAGAAAAAAAAGCGTATAAAAAATATAAAAAATCTGAAAAAAAATCTGAAAAACAAAACCCATTGAAACAACAGCGTGTCTTTGTACTCAATTTTGATGGCGACTGGAAAGCCTCCGCCGTTAACCTTTTTCGGGAAGAAATCACGGCTATTCTGTGTGTCGCCAAACCACAAGATGAAGTCGTTGTCCGACTCGAAAGCAGTGGCGGCGTCGTACATGGGTATGGCTTGGCTGCATCTGAATTACAACGCATTAAAGATCACCACATTCCACTCACCATTGCGGTAGACAAAGTTGCCGCCAGCGGCGGTTATATGATGGCTTGCGTCGCCGATAAAATTTTAGCAGCGCCTTTTGCGATTATTGGATCGATTGGTGTGCTCGCACAACTTCCTAATTTTCATCGCTTCTTAAAAAAGCACGACGTTGATTTTGAACAAATCACGGCGGGACAATACAAACGCACATTGAGTCTATTTGGCGAAAACACGAGTGATGGGCGCAAAAAATTTCAAACAGAAATTAATGAAGCGCACCAACTGTTCAAACAATTTATTACTGAACATCGACCACAAATTGATATTGATAAGCTTGCCACCGGCGAATACTGGTTCGGACAAAAAGCCAAAGAACTCAACCTCGTTGATAAAATTATAACGAGCGATGAATATCTCATCACCGCCAGCCAACAAGCCGAGTTGTTTGAAGTTGCCTTTAAGCGCAAGAAAAAATTACTCGAAAAATTGGGGCATACTACGCAATCATCGGTTAAAGATTTAATCGCCAGTATCAAACAAAAAGAGCTGGACGAGATCTTCTATCTATAGCTGTTTCAGTACATATTGATCAACCATCGCTTGTGCGCGTCTTAACGTCAACGGCTTTTCCAAAAAATCAGTGAGCCCCGCCTCAAATCCTTTTTTTCGATAAGCCTCTTCTAAATGCGCCGTCAATGCAATAATGGGCACCTGATGTTTAGGATGATCTTTAAATTGACGAATCGTTTTTGTTAAGGTAAATCCATCTAAATCCGGTAAACCCAGATCCATAAAAATCAGATGATACTTATTTTTGTCAAGCGAGGCTAACGCGTCGATACCATGATCAACAATATCCACCATGCAATCTAATTGCCGCAAGATCATCGACGTAACCTTTTGCGCCAACCGATCATCTTCCACCAATAAAATACGACTTTTGCGAGAAGACATTGTTTTCCCTCATCCATGGGTTAATTATTTATGCTTCAATATTGTATCGCTAACAAAGCATTTTATACAGTTATTTGGGTTGTAATAAAAATACCCTGCAGCTTGCTGCATGGGTTTATACATAAGTTTATCATGATTTCAATCCTGGAAGCACTTCCCAGG
>JBBTCW010000028.1:0-12547 GCA_038043025.1 Pseudomonadota bacterium
TCACTGTTATGACTCATGCGAACAAGCTGGTCTCAGCTCAGAGGACGCAACACGTCCATCTGATTCTAAATAATTCATCATGACTTCTGGTAAATGCCATTCTAACAATGAATACCAGCTTACCTCTGAGCTGAGGATAGTAATATATGGCCATCCATGGCCAGTCGTTCGCATGACTGCGACATGCCACTGGCATGTCGGTTCATGCTCACCCTCTGAGCTGAGGATTTATATATTCTGAACGCGCGTCACTTTCGTGACATTCGTGAGTTGTTGCAAATGACGCATGATACGCGACAAATGTTCTCGATTGCGTACCATCACCAACAACTTGACAATACTGTATTTTTCATCTTTATCATAAATGCCGACATTATTAATATTGGCATCTTCGTCTGAAATAATCAGCGCAATTTCCGCCAACACACCGCGCAAATTAATAATCTCAACACTTAATTCAACTTCAAATTCGCCATGAACGTCTTTTTCCCAACACAACATAATACGTTTTTCAGGATGATTATGAAACTCTAACAAATTTTTACAATTCGCATGATGCACCGTCACGCCATGCCCTTTAGTCATCACGCCCTCAATCGGATCATCGGGAATAGGATGACAACAATTTGCAAAGCTCAGCACAACACCTTCTGAACCCTTTATGCATAGCGGTTTACGCTCATCTTCATTGGGAGGGCGTGTGATTTTAAATTCTTCACGACTAACCAATTGTCTGGCAACCAGCTGTGCAACTTGATTACCCAAACCAATCTCACCAAATAACTGATTGATATCATTAAAATTTAACGACTCTAATATTTCATCAATATGTTCTTGAGGAATATCTTCCAACGCAACATGAAGAGATAATAATGCGTTACTCAATAAACGCTGACCCAATTTAATCGATTCAGATTCGCGCTGCTGTTGCAAAAACTGACGAATCTTAGTCCGCGCTGTACCGGTCACTACAAAATGCAACCACGCTGGGTTGGGATACGCACTCGGGCTCGCAATAATTTCAACGGTTTGACCATTTTGCAAACGCGCACTTAAAGGTGAAACACGACGATCAATTTTTACCGACATACAATGATCGCCAATATCAGAATGAATTTTATAGGCAAAATCAATGGGCGTCGCGCCATGTGGCAGCGCCACAATTTTCCCTTGCGGCGTAAACACGTACACTTCTCCCGGAAATAAATCCAACTTCACATTTTCAATAAACTCTAACGAATCACCCGCGCTACGCTGTATTTCTAATAACCCCTTTATCCAGTCACGCGCGTGCAATTGCGCTTGATTCGTCACGTACGAGTCAGTCTTATATACCCAATGCGCCGCAATGCCATCATCTGCAATTTTTTCCATTTCATTTGTACGAATTTGAACTTCAATGGGTACGCCAAAAGGACCAAATAATACGGTATGCAATGATTGGTAACCATTGGCTTTTGGCATTGCAATATAATCCTTAAAACGTCGCGGAATGGGTTTGTAAAGGCCATGCACAATACCTAACGCACGATAACAATCACTTTGATCTTCAACAATAATACGAAATCCATAAATATCCATTACATCGGAAAATTTTAAATGCTTGTTACGCATTTTTTTATATAAACTATACAAATGTTTTTCGCGACCCGCGACCTGAACATTCTTCAAATCAGATCCTTGCAATACCTCCGCTAGTGCCGCTTGAATTTTTGCAACGATTTCTTGACGATTTCCACAGGCATCTTGCACGGCTTTACGCAAAATACGATGCCGTCTCGGATAAAAGATCGCAAACCCTATCGCCTCTAATTCTAAACGGAAACTGTGCATACCCAACCGATTGGCAATGGGCGAATAAATATCCAGCGTTTCGCGCGCAATCCGTTTTTGCTTACTGACAGGCAAAGATACCAAGGTACGCATATTGTGAAGACGATCGGCAAGTTTTATCAAAATAACACGCACATCATCCGCCATCGCCATCAACATTTTTCGAAAATTTTCTGCTTGCGCTTCCGCGCGAGAACCGAATTTAATCTGCGTTAATTTACTCACCCCATCCACCAAGCGCGCCACGTCTTTGCCAAACTTTTTTTCCAAATCTCCACGAGAAACCTTGGTATCTTCCAACACATCATGCAAGACAGCCGCAATCAGCGTTGTTTCATCTAAACGCATTTGCGAGAGAATCGTTGCTACGGCGATAGGGTGCGTAATATAATTTTCGCCAGAACTGCGACATTGATCTCGATGCGCTTTGGCGGAAAATTGATAAGCTTTATAAATGCGTTCAACCTGATCTTCGGACAAATAGGTTCGTATTTCTTTTCGAAGGGGTAAAAATACTGACACTTGAAAAGCCTCCTAAACTGCATTAATCCCTGTTATCAGTATAATCCAAAAACGTCCATATTTTGGTGCTTTTATTCCGTATCCGATGAATCTTCTATTTCTTCTACTTCTTCCGCTGACACAGGTACATCATCCTCGTCATCCGACATCGTCATAGCTTCGGGGATTTCTTCTTCCGTGACATCCATCGGTTCTTCTGCAAACGCATCTTGTGCTTCAAGCGCTGCTGCCGCAGCTCGCCCTGCAGCCGATGGCAAATCTTCTAAACGCAATTCAGTGGTTCGCAGCGGTTTAGGTTCTAATCCGCTAGCAATTTCACGCAATGCCAATACGGTCGGCTTATCGCCCTCCGGTGCAACGAGTGATTCCGCGCCACGCTCTAATGAGCGAGCTCGCGCTGCCGCCTTTAATACTAATTTAAAGCGATTCTGAACATGCTTCAAACAATCTTCTACTGTTAATCGAGCCATAATTTTTACCCTTTATCTATTAATTTTTTCCATGCAGTTTGTAATTTATCACGGCGACATCGTCCCGCCCGAACAATCGCCTTGAGGTCTTCTAACGCTATCGCAAAATCGGCATTGACTACCAAGTAGTCATATTCTACACAATGCGCAATCTCTTCACCAGCCATTTTTAACCGACGCGCAATCACCTCATCATCATCCTGATTCCGCCCCGTCAGACGCTCCTGTAAAATTTTTCTCGACGGCGGCAAAATAAAAACACTGATCGTATCCAACATCTTTTTTCGCACCGTCCGTGCCCCTTGCCAATCGATTTCTAAAATAACATCCAACCCTTTCTTCAAATCAGCTGCGACGCGCTGTTTGGACGTTCCGTAATAATGCCCAAACACGTTCGCATATTCCAAAAACTCATCGGCTTCAATGCGCTTTTCAAATTCGTCAATCGAAACAAAAGAATAATCAACGCCATCTATCTCATCCACACGAGCCGGTCGAGTCGTGTAGGACACCGACATTTTAATGTTATCCATCTGCTCAATAACCGCATGGTTAAGACTGGTTTTCCCCGTCCCCGATGCAGCTGAAACAATATATAACGAACCGGTCATATCTATTTTTCCTCGCTGAGGTACTCTAAATATTTCCGCACGCCGTCTTCGACAGGCCGAAAAGCAATGTCACATCCTGTCTTGCGCAAATTTGTCAAATCGGCTTGCGTAAAACTCTGATAGTGTCCCGCCAATTTTTCGGGGAAGGGAATATATTCAATCTCGCCCTTTCCATACCATTTTATCACTGCATTCGCGACATCATTAAAGGTTTGCGCACGCCCCGTACCGACATTAAAAATACCCGACTGATTCGCATGCCCATAAAACCATAAATTAACGGCGGCGGCATCCTCAACATAAATAAAATCACGCTCTTGCGCACCAGGGGCATAACCGTCAGTGCCTTCAAACAATTCCACTTTGCCCGTCTCTTTAATTTGCTGATACAAATGCGAAGCGACACTAGACATTGTTCCTTTATGCTGCTCACGCGGCCCATAAACATTGAAATAACGCATGCCAACTATTTGACTTTCTGCGCTCGGTAAAACTTTTCTGACATACTGATCAAATAAAAACTTTGAGTAACCATATATATTCACGGGGCGTTCATAAGCGCGCTCTTCTTTAAATATTTTTCCATTACCATACGTTGCGGCACTGGATGCATAAAAGAACGGTACTTTGCGAGACATACAATACTGCAATAATATTTTGGAATATTCATAGTTATTCTCCAGCATATACATGCCATCCCATTCCATCGTATCTGAACATGCCCCTTCATGGAAAACTGCTTCAATAAACTCAAGCCCTGCACTTTTATTAACAATCTTTTCGCGAAAGGTATCTTTATCCAAATAATCCATAATATTACAATCAACCAAATTAACGAACTTACTGCCATCACTAAAATCATCGACAACCAAAATATCGGTTCGTCCACTTGCATTTAACGCCTTTATAATATTACTACCAATAAAGCCTGCGCCGCCCGTTACAATAATCATTTATCAACCTCCTCCGCCTCATTTTGAATACGATCGATCACACGGGTTGTCGAGAATCCATCAATAAACTTTAAACTTTTCACTTCGCCGCCGTTTTGTAACACCCTATCTGCCCCAACGATCTCCTGCGGCTTGTAGTCCCCGCCCTTGACTAACACATCAGGCAAAATGCGCGAAATAATGCGTTCAGGCGTGTCTTCGGAAAATGGAACGACCCAATCAACTGCACTCAATCCCGCCAACACCATCATACGTTCTCTAATGGAATTAAGCGGTCGATTGGCGCCCTTTAATCGCGCAACCGATCCATCATCATTGACCGCCACAATCAAACGATCACCGCATTGTTTTGCTTCTTCTAAATACTGCACATGCCCCGCATGCAACAGATCAAAACAACCATTCGTAAATACAATTTTTTTGCCACGCGCACGCGCTTGCGCAACCGCTAACAACAATTGCTCTTCGCTTAACATTCCGCCTAAATGCGGTGCCTCAACGACGTATTTTAATTCCGATGCACTAACAGTTGCCGCGCCTAATTTTGTCACCACAATGCCCGCCGCCATGTTCGCTAACACGACCGCTTGAAATAAATCAACTCGCGCCGCAATAGCAGTACTTAATACTGCAATCACCGTATCGCCCGCCCCAGTCACATCATAAACTTCTTTTGCGCGCGTCGGAATATGATTTTCTTTTTGGTCTTTGCGAACCAATGTCATTCCCTGTGCGCCGCGCGTGATTAATAACGCATCGATATCATATTCATTTAACACTTGACGCGCACGCAGCACCATCTCCGTTTCATTCTGAAAATCCCCCGCCATATTTTTAAATTCATTTAAATTCGGCGTCACTACCGTCGCGCCCTTATAACAATCAAAATGAGGCCGCTTTGGATCCACAAAAACAGGAACTCGCGCGTGACGCGCATATTCAATAAAACGCTTGGATTGACATAACGTGCCCTTGCCATAATCCGACAAGATCACCACATCAGCAGACTTTAATTCCGCCTCAAAAATTTCCATTAATTGTTGAGAATGATCAGGGGTAAACTCTTTCTCAAAATCAAGACGGAGCAACTGCTGATGCTGACTTAAAACACGCAACTTAGTAATCGTATGTCGATCTCTGCACGACACAAAATGACAATTTACTTGAGCAGACGTCAATTGATCTTTTAAACGCGTCGCTTCCGCATCCTCTCCCACGAGGCTCAATAACGTCGTTTGGGCCCCTAATGCCGCCACATTCAACGCGACATTCCCCGCTCCGCCTGGACATTCTTTGACCTCTTCCACATGAACCACCGGCACTGGCGCTTCGGGAGAAATCCTGGACACAGACCCTTGCCAATAGCGATCCAGCATGACATCGCCCACCACCAAGATTCGCGCTTTTGTAAAATCAGGTACTGTTGTAAACATAGAGGCCGAATTATAACCAGCTATTGGGCATAAAACCAGGGGTTCACTCAATTCAAAATGCTATTTGGAATTTTTGAAAAAATAATCTATAATTTGTGTAAAACTGTCGTTTTTTGACAGTTTCATTCAAATTATAGGAATTTTATGGCAACAAAACTTGAGAAAATACTGCTCACTCACCCAAATACTTATATCACAGACGGGGAACTCGACATGCTATTACGCGTCAACCAAAATCAACGCCATGGCCAAGTCAAACGCGCCTTACAAAAAGGTGACTTAATTCATGTGCGACGAGGATTATATGTGATTGCAGATCATTTCTCAAAACGCGCGCCGCACCCCTTTGAACTAGCACAAAAAATTTATTGGCCATCCTATATTAGCCAAGAATCTGCGCTCTCTTATCATGGATTAATTCCAGAAACCGTGTATACTACCACAAGCGTCTCCCCCTTCCGTAAAAAACAAATCGAAACCCCATTTGGTTTATTTACTTATCTACCCTTACCAAAACAAAATTTTTTCATTGATGTAGCACGCGTACAAGAAGACCAAACAATCTTTTTTATGGCAAACCCATGGAAAGCATTATTGGATTATGTGTTCTGCCTTAAAATAGATATCGATCGGTTAACTCCGTGGCTAGAAAGCATGCGCATTGAAAAAAGCGACTTACCAAACATATCTCATAAGCAAATAGAACAACTAGAAAAATTTTATCATAACGAACGGATATCAAAATTAATTAAACTCATTAAGAAGGAAACAAAATGAACGTTGCCATTATTCAACAACGACTGAATACCTACCAATGTAAAACGCCACTGGATGAAGAAAACGCCATCAAAGAAATCACACAAGAAGTTGCGCTCATGGCGCTTGCGAGAGCCAATTTCTTTCGTGTCGCTGCTTTTCATGGTGGGACGGCATTACGTATTCTCTATGGATTACAGCGATTTTCTGAGGATTTAGACTTTGCACTACAGCAACCGAATGAACATTTCAAATGGAGTCAATATTTTGACACCATTGATAATGAACTCAAAAACTACGGTTATCAAGCGGAATTTCAAGATCGCTCCAACGCAGATCAAAACATTAAAAAAGCATTTTTAAAAGACAATTCGATTGGAAAAGTATTAATCCTTCATTATCCCAACGCTTTTCATCATATGAAAAAAATTCGCATTAAATTGGAAATTGACATCAATCCCCCCAGTGGCGCGCAATCTGAATTACGTTATCTCGATTATCCATTGCCGTTTAGTGTGCGCGCACAAACATTACCATCATCATTTTCCGGAAAAATTCATGCATTACTCTGTCGAAACTATATGAAAGGACGTGATTGGTATGATTTTATCTGGTATGTGGCCATGAAAACCGACATTAATTACCCGCTGCTTAGTTCTGCGCTATACCAAACGGGTTCTTGGGCAAGACAATCACTTGAGATTAACAAACCATGGATATTATCTGCATTAGAACAGAAAATACTCGCCATCGATTGGCAACAGGCCGTACAAGATGTTAGTCGGTTTTTGAAACCAAACGAACAAAAATCACTGGAACTGTGGCATCAAGATTTTTTTATGTCGTTACTGCAAAAGCTATGATGATAATCGCCGCCGCGCATATTCCACGAACGGCGGCAGAACGGATAATACAATAATAGCCAAAACCACCCAGGTAAAATGATTCTTTACCATCGGAATATTGCCAAACCAGTAGCTCACGCCCAGCAACAAAGCAACCCACAGCAACGCCCCCACAAAATTGTACACCATGAATTTAACATGATTCATGTCACCCATGCCCGCCACAAATGGCGCGAACGTGCGAATGATCGGCATAAAGCGCGCGATAACAATGGTCTTGGCACCATATTTTTCATAGAAGCGATGCGTCTTTGATAAATAAGATTGTTTAAAAAATAAAGAATCTTCGTTGGTAAATAGCAAATGACCCAATTTATTACCTATCCAATAATTCGTGACATTACCCAAAAACGCCGCCACAACGAGCAAAATCAACAACCAATAAATATTCAACACGCCAACCGCTGCCATCGCACCCGCTGCAAATAGCAATGAGTCACCCGGCATAATTGCCGTCACCACCAATCCGGTTTCACAAAAAATAATAGCGAACAATAACGCATATATCCATGCCCCGTAATGCTGCACAAAAATGATGAGGTTATCATTTAAGTGAAAAATGAACTGAATCGAGTCCTGTAAATAATGCATGGTCTTGTGCCCTGTAAAAAGCGTATGATAACACGCTTTGCCTATCTTACAAATGCAGTTTTAAGGAACGTGCACGTTCCTAACCTTCTTCCAATAAAAACGTTTCCAGCGTCATGCCGCGGATCTTTGCTGTTTCAAAGCTGTTCTGATTGATCACAATTAACTGCTGGTTAGGTAATTGTTTGGCAAACCATCCAAAATCAATCGCAAAAACAGAACCGCGTTTAACTTCAATTAGCTCTGTTGGTGAAACGACAAAATCGATTTCATGCTGTTTGGTTTGCCAAAAAGCCAGTGGTGCTAAAATTTCTTTTCCACTGATCGCTGCACGTCGTAACAATTCTTGTGCAACTAACCATTCATACCAAATCCCTTGCTCCATTTCAGACAATGACAAAAAATCATTGGGCGCTCTCATATTACTTGCATGATACGCGACTGCGGCTAATAAATTTGTAAAATGATATTTGCAGGGTTTTCGTAAAACACGTAAATTTCGATTAAAATCCCACGGATAGGCTGGCACGATACAACCTAGATCATTGAGTACCTCAATATACCCAGCTGCAACACTGTTATTAGCAAGCCCTGCTTCTCTGGCTAATTTTGCTTGACCAACTGATGTGACACCAAAACGAAAAATCGTATCAAAAATATTTAATAACGATGTTCTGTTACGCCCAGACAATGCGATTTCTCCTTCAATCCAATCGCGCACTAATGCAATCACAAATTCTGGTATCATTCCGTTAGTCGCCAATTCGGTGCAGGCAATGGGAGAACCACCCGATAAGAGATACGCAATTAATGTGTTATCGCCCAAAACGGGGTAGCATTGTCGGTGAAATTCTTTATAAGCAATCGGTGTAAAAAGATAAGTGGTTCTATCCAAACGGCCTTTTCTACCAGGTAATCTTTCACCACCACGCCTCAAATCTGTTGCTTTTGAACCTGTTGTGATCACAAGAATATTCTCTAGCTTCCCTTGATCTGCCATGCGTTTTAAGGCCATTTCCCATTTTGGAATCGCTGTAATTTCATCGATAAAAATACGGCGTAGAGTCGCTTTTTTTGAAAAAGCAGTAATGAGTGTGTCTATCTCTTTTTCCAATCGATCGGCATCTAAGAGATTTTCTCCATTGAGATAATAAGCCGTCCCTGCCCCAAATTTTTCAATAGTATGGCGTAGTTCGCGCTCTAACCAAGTGCTTTTTCCGTATTGCCGTGCGCCACGAATCAAAAGAATACCTGGCTTCGTTGGCAGTGTTTTGAGGCCAAAATCGATCTCAAAAATATAGGGAGCTCTCTTGAGGCTATCCAAGTGGGGGAACAACCCTGCTTGATCAATTTCCCCGGCAGATAACGCTCGGTTAATGTTAGCTAACTCCATGATGATTCCCTAAAAATATTATTTAACGTTACGAACGTTAGTATAGCTAACGTTCGTAACGTTAGCAAGTGGTTGTTTGTGAATAAAAAAGAGAGCGCGTATTATCTGTTTCCTTCCTAGCAAATTTTGTGAGATTATACCCTTAGATTATACCCTTAGATTATACCCTTAGATTATACCCTTAGATTATACCCTTAGGGTCTGGTTTTAAATTGAGAAATCTCCACCGCAAGCGGCGGAGATTTCTCAATTTAAAAGGGCGGCATCATGCCAAAATGTTTTACAATTTGTTTTTCTTCTCCTGATGCTTTTAACGACCCTCGAGCAGCCGCAGCGGCAACACTTCTTTTTGAGAAAACAACGCAAAAAGTCTATTTAAAAAATACTTTTTATCAAGTGCCAGATTCCGGTGATCAGGTTCAATTTACACAGACCTTGTTGAGAAAAGCGAGTGCTACGCCAGTCTGTTTCTTGGTTGTTGGTGATAAAGTATATGGTGAGGGTAGTTTTGGTCAGGTTGTTTCTGTGCCATTTTATTTTTATTTGACAGGAAAACTGCAATTACAACGCTCAAATTATGTCGTCAAAATACAGCGGGCGTATCCAGAGACTCATGAAGAGGCTCGATCATTTAATAGACGATATGGGGTTTATTTATCAATGGAGGATGACGGACGCCATTACATGGTGATGAATGATTTGGGTAAGTCGCTCAAGGATTGTCATACAGCAACCCGTGCTTTCGAAGAGCGTGCTGCAATTTCGCTTGCGTTGGCGAATGAACTTCAACGCATTCATCAAACCGGTAAAATTCATCGTGATCTTAAGCCACAAAATATTCTTTATCACAAAGAGCGCAATATGGTTTTTATCATTGATGATGGATTAGCAATTTCATTAGAAGAACTAAATCGCAGCCCGGGTAGAAGAGGGGTGGGCACGCCGACCTATAATGCGCCTGAGTTATTTTCTCGTTCTGCTGTGGTTACTTTTGCTTCTGATATTTATTCACTTGCGGGTGTTTTTGCTGATGTTTGGGGCGCAAAGAGCTCATTGCATTACAAAAGCCCATATTATCGGGCTCATGATCGCGCTTCTTGGGAAAGAATGGCGAAAAAGCAATTTAGCTTAAGTGGCTATTTAACGAATTTTCCTTGGTCAGAGGAGTCCCCTTATCTTCGTGCGTTTGATTTGCCTAAAGCATTAATCTATCTGATTAATGCCATGCAAGATCCCGCGCCTGAAAAAAGGGTTTCGCTTGAATTTATTTTTCGGTTTTTTGCTTTGATACCGCAACTAAAGCATGCCTATGAGGAATTTGATGCTCCTTTTCGAGAAGCGATGAAAGGATTGGTGGCGTTAATGCGGCCAGTTGCGACACCGGAATTTATTGTGTTGTTAGAGCAGGAGAGTGGGAGCTTTACTAAAATTGGCCTGGTTAAAGCGCGGTTAAATCAAGGCGCCACTATTTTTAAAAGAGAAAGCGATTCGTTTTGGCAGGTTTTCTCGTTTCTTTTAAAAAGTTTTTTTGAATCATTTGAGCTGACTAATCATTATGATCGCACCGCGCACTCATTTACTGATGCGCCGCTTGATTTGACTTATGACGTAGAAAAATTGCAAAAGTTGGAAGAAAAAATTCAAGAATTTCTCTTGCTGTTTGAACAGATGAAAGCATTACGTTCGCAACTTCCTGCTGTGTTTTTGAAAGAGACTCAGTTTGAACATTTATGTGTAGAGTTTTTAAGGCAGCACTGGATGAGTGCCGCCTCATTTTCTGCTGATATTTTAGCAATCGGCAATCAAAGAGTCAGATTTTATTCTGATTTTCGAGAGGAAGTGAGAAGAGTGATTGGCTTTATTGCGGCTATTTTTCGAAGCGAGATTTTTCTGCTGCAGGAGAGTCAAACCGTGCAAGAAATGCTGGAGATAGTTGGAACAAGACTTCAGCAGCATTATGCTCATTCTCGAAGAGCACAGCTATTTTTAACTTTGTTGCCTATTCTGCGCGGATTATTGGCGCAATATCAAGAAGCAGACAGACAACTCTGGCATGATGTCTCTGCTCAAGAGAGGATAGAGACGGCTCTTCGCAGAACAAAACAGTTTGTTGATCTCATTATCTCTCTACTGCAATTCTATGCACAGGAGAAGCCAGGCCGCGCTTTAATAACGATACTTTTACCAGAGATGCAGGATATTTTAAATACGGCTTTTATGACGTCAACTGCTTCTCAATTTAATCCTGCTCAATTTCAAGAAAATTTAGAGCACTATTGTGCGGATTATTCGCGGTTTTGCGCACTCTTTCAGCAAAGCATTGGCAATATTCAATTTGTTTTAAGCTGCTTTCAACCGCTTGATGTCCTGCCACTGTTATCAACCATTACTCATCAGACGTTATGGCCACTTCAAAAATTAGAGGGAATTAAAAATTTTCTTCATCATCACGAGCTGTATCTGCATCACGATGAGCGATATGAGCACTTTAGGTCGTTTACGCAAACAGTGAGAAATTTTTTTAGTACTTATCGCTATTTTTCTTTCAAAGAGTATGATGCAACATCTTCTGAGTGCGATCCTTTTCAGTTAGCGCAATTAAGGCAGTTGAATCGTGAGCTATTAGCGACAGTGGAGTTTTGCAAACTTACCGCTGAGAATCTTCATCGAGTAAAAGCGCGTATTGATCAGGAGGACTTTCGTTCTCTTCAAAATGCAGGGATTGTGCAGATGCGAGGGATTGTTGGGCAGGGGGGTTCAATTTTTTTTCAGATGCGTGAGTTACGAAGACTGGCTCAATCTCGTTTAGAACATCCTCTTTCATTCCTTTTTGAGCATGGTCTTTTTTCGCCGAAGCGTCCTTCAAGTGTTCACAACTTCTACCAGAAATTAGCGCGTGATCGATTGATTTGTGGGTTCTGATAATTCTGAGCCCGATCTCTCGTTAATTTGTTTGTTTACAAAACCATTAAAATCACAAAACTTTGCAAGGAACTGGACAAAACAAGAAGTCTGCGGCAAAATGCTTAGGGTCTGTCACAGAATAAGTGGTACAGTTAGCGCCCAGATGATAGGCAGATTTG
>JBBTCW010000029.1:0-5191 GCA_038043025.1 Pseudomonadota bacterium
ACAGATGATCGTGCACCCTTACCGGTGCTCACCAAAAACATGTGGGGAAAATTATGTGCGCTAGGCATGGCACAGTTCTAGGCGGTGAAAGTCCGCTGTACGCCGTGGAGATCGGAAGTACGAGTCTAGGCCAGGGTGTCCACCGCGAGGTGGAATCTGAAGAGAGCCGATGACGTAATTCGGTTGTGACGAACAGGAAGTTTGATGTGTCATGCATCAGACGGCAGATAAAAGGCTGTTATAGCAGGGTAAACCGGCATTAGACGGAGATGCCCAATAATCGACCGCGAGCTTATAACAGTAGATCTGATATGACCTTGTGAAAGAACTGTGTCTTACCCTAGGAGATCTCAAATTTTGTTGGCTGAAAGCCAACTATAAATAGGGCGACTTATTTGGATGAAGTTTGAGAAGTCAGCAGAGGGTATAGTACGAAAAGGAAAGTAGTGCGTTTAAATTTTCTTTTCGGAAGACCCGAATAAGTTAAACAGTGTAAAGTATAAATAAACTTTTCTGAGATGGAGTAGTAGTAAGTGATGACTGATGAAACCAAATCTGTATCATCTGCCAATAATGGTCTGAATACTCAGCGTATGAGAGCTAAACGATCTGAGGAACAACAAATCCAGGAAGCGTTATTTAAAGATAAAGCACTGACCACTTGCTTAATGGAAAAGATTTGTGATCCAACGAATCTCAACCGAGTATATAAACGTGTGAAAGCAAATAAAGGCGCTCCCGGCATTGACGGAATGACAGTTGATGACATGGGTAAATTTATTGCGACACACAAAGAGCGATTACTGGAGACGCTGCTCACCGGCACCTATCAACCACAACCTGTACGAGAAGTAGAGATACCGAAAGCAGGGAAAGGGAAACGCCAATTAGGCATTCCGACAGTGATAGATAGGCTCGTGCAGCAAGCGATACTGCAAGTTTTGCAGCCGATATTTGAAGCGAAATTTTCAAAGAGTAGTTTTGGGTTTCGGCCTGGCCGCAGTGCACATCAAGCGGTAAAGCAAGCACAAAGTCATGTGCAGGCAGGAAAGGATATTGTGGTGGATATTGATCTGGAGAAATTCTTTGATCGAATCAATCACGATATATTGATGTCAAAACTAGCCCGTGTAATCGAAGACAAACGCGTGTTGAAAGTTATTCGAGCGTTTCTGAACGCAGGGATAATGAGGCAAGGAGTTTGTATAAAACGCGTAGAAGGTGCCCCGCAAGGCGGGTCGTTATCACCGTTATTATCAAACATCTTGTTAGACGAGCTGGATAAGGAATTGGAAAGACGAGGCCATTCATTTTGCCGATACGCAGATGATTGTAACGTTTATGTTAAATCATTAGCCGCAGGCAAAAGAGTCATGGATTCGTTAAAACAATTCTTGTCAAAGCGACTGAGACTGAAAGTGAATGAAGGCAAAAGTGCGGTATCAAAAGTAACGGAAAGGCAATTTCTGGGATTTCGAATATTGCAAAACAGCAAGATAAAAATATCCGAGCAGAGCGTGGAGAAGATGAAGAACAACGTTCGACGAATCACGAAACGCAATCGAGGAAGGAGTTTAGAGCGGGTTATCACTGAGCTAAATGAGAAACTCGGAGGTTGGATTAATTATTTCAAGCTAATCGATAAGCCGGAACAACTAAAAGGTCTAGACAGTTGGATGCGCCGCAAACTGAGATGCTATCGGTTAAAACAGCGTAAGCGAAGTTATCCGAAAGCGATATTCCTAATAAAGTTAGGAGTGCACCCGAGAAGCGCTTGGAACACAGCGAAATCAGGCAAAGGTTTGTGGCGATTACCGAGGACACCAGCGTTGCAACAAGCGATGTCGAATGCATGGTTTAACAAACATGGATTAAAAAAAAAACATGAAAAATAAATTACTTGAATATCATTGCGGCCTTGCTGGCCTATACTCATCATCCACGTAAACCTGCTATCAAATTAACGTACCAGGAACACAAAATGATTAAATATTTAGCTGCTTAACCGGAATTCGCGTGTCTTAACGTTGGGGCGGAGTGTTTTTATTTAAAAAGTATCCGCAATATCTTTGATTAAATTACGCAACCAAATATGTGTCTGTACAATTCACTTATATATTAATTAAAAAGCGACGCTATCGATCATGTCGTTTCAATCCCACTTACAATTCTTCTTCAAACACGCCAAACCCTTTTGTAGTAGTGGTTGATTTTAGGATTCTACTGCTATATTCCCCTAAAATTCCTATTGATAATATAATATTTCCTGAAAAAAATGATATTAAAATAGCTAATGGAATCCATCCTTTTATCACCATGCCCAAATAGATGAAAAGGTAAAAAGCAAGAAACAGGCTTCCCACGCTAAGCAATAAGCCCCATAAGGCAATAAGCCGTAAAAAAATCGCCGAGTGGTTAATCAACAGAAAGGATGTGACTTTAAGTAGCGAAAAAAAGCTATAGGTAGAGCCCCCATGATATCGATCCGCATGCGCAACATCGATATTTACGATAGCGGAGTTATGCACCGTTGCAAATATTAGTGCGGGTAAGAAGGGGAAAACCCCCTCATATTTTGTGATTTTATCGACCGCTCGTCGGCTAAACCCTCTGTAGCTGCTTAAAATAAGATTTTGTGGTTTGCCTAAGATGCTGCACATAAGTTTCTGCGCCAATTTGCTGGCCGCTCTTCGAAAAAAGGGATGTTTTTTTTCTATAATCTTGCCTATTACAACGTCAAAACCCTCATCTATTTTTTTAATAAAATTAGGAATTTCTTCTGGGGGATTCTGCAAATCATCATCCATCGTAATAATATAGCCGCCCCTCGCGTACCTTAATCCGCATAATGTTGCGTATTGTTGGCCATGATTACAGCTTAATCGTATAATTTTGACACACGGATCTTTGGAATGTATTGCTTGCATTGTGCGATAGCTATTATCAGTACTACTGTCATCAACCATAATCAATTCAAATGCTCTATTTAAACCAGTTAACACGGCGACTAACCGCTCATAGAGCTCATATATGATGTTTTCACTCATGTAAACCGGAATCACCACACTGACCATGTCTGCAACTTTCTCAGGATTATTCATATAGCCTTAATTTGCTTTACCGCGCGCCTAATTTCTCATCAGGAATGGTAAATGTCTTGCATAAGACAGGCAGCACCATATTCTACGCCATCGTTGTTTTCGTATAAGGCCGACTATTCCCGTATTAATTCTTTTTCAGTTAATTCATTGCATACACCCCGTAACTTCAACTGATAGAGAATCTTATCAACAGTTGACCACTCCTTGTTGTCAATAGATGCTTCACTAATCTCAATATCATATCTATCTTGAATATCAAAAAGGATATTGATCATGTCGAGTGAATCTATCCCATAGTTGCTTAAAGCCTCAAACATATCCAACTGATTCATGTGAATTTCTTTTGTTTTTCCTATGATCGATAGGATTTCTTGTTGCAAAGAATGGCTCATTTATAACCTCCTGAGCATTGTAGCTGACATAGACAAGCCTACACCAAAACCACAAAGCAATAATTTATGATAGTGTGAATCTTCAAAGTAGCGATGCAATAACAAGGGCACACTAGAGGAAACTGTATTTCCATAATTTGTAGCACAAAACGGCATCTTTTCGGGAAGAACAGATATACGTTGCGCCAATTTTTCAACAACATATTTGCTTGCCTGATGAACAAGAAAAAGATCGATGTCTTCTTTAACCACTTTATTGTTCGCAAGGCATTGATTAACTAATATTGGCGCGTACGTCATTACAAAATTAAAAATCTCACGCCCATTCATAAACAATTTTTCAGCATTCCTTTTTATTAAAGCAGCATGTTTATCGCCAAACGTTCCGAAAGAGCCTTTACCCACCTCGTAGATTGGATTATCTGTAAGTAGGGTAACCGTTGCAGCATCACCAAAAAGCAAATCTGTATTTTTATCATTATCGCTGATGATTGTTGAATATGGATCCGCTGTAAAAAGGAGTCCCTTGCGAAACTGGTTTTCTAACATAAAGCCCCTCATAATGTGAAGAGCATATATGTACCCAGAACAACCTAATGAAATATCAAAAGCCGCACATTCAATAGGAAGGTTTAATTTTTGATGTAGGACAGCCGACGTCTGCGGAAGCTGATAATCTCCATTTTGTGTACAAACGCAAATACAATCAACGTTATCCAAACAATTGGAGTCGCGTTTTTGCAAATCGAGAAGCGCTAGCTTACACATATCAGAAGCACATTGATCATCACCTTTTCTTGCCGTCGCCACAATGCCAATTTTTTTTTCGATAAATGCTCGGTCAAGCGCATATTTATGTGCCTTTGCAAAATTGTCGTCTCTTCTTTCTGGAATGTAACCACCAATATTTCGTATTCCAATCATGAGGAAATAACCTGCCTGGAGAAAGTAATTCTCCCAATATAATCGTCATCAATAAAAATAGATGAGCAAGCAGCAATATGGCCGAGCACTTTTTCTAGTTTTACCATTATGGTTGGATTGATCGCTGCTGTAATTTTATTCCACTTTAAATTCACCCCGCAAAAAACCCATGCCGTATATTTCGTCGTGGGTAGTAACGTTTGAAGAAGATATTTATTCATAGCTATCAGTAAAGGCAATATGCTACGTTGATCATCACATATCCACTCTCGCAACACTATTGCTCTGTTGACCGTGTTAATACAGCTCCCCAGCAATAATTCTCCTTCATTAAACGCTACTGCAGGGGGGACGATCGTCGAATTATCTGCTATCACAGCAACTTGATACTTTTTCTTTTTTGAACATGTAATTTTAAAAAGGCATGAGAGCCTATGAAAATCATCCGGCTTACTATCATCAGCCGTCAATAGCACGTACTTTGCATGGCTGAACAGCATCTGCCGACATTCCATGACCAGATCCTCAAGACTACCTAACGACCATGTTTTGACGGCCGTTAAAAGATGGTCAACAAGTGTGCCCGCCTGAATATATTTTCGTTCGCCAAGTCGCACAAAGCTGGCGCAATAAATCCCGCTGGAACTCAAATTTTCTGTAACACATTTTATCATTGATGCTAAATATATCAGAAAAAAATATATTTTCCATAGAAAACACAGGGCTCCCGCATTAAAATTTGAACAAAAACCCCAATAATTTATCAAAATAGCT